>JABSSC010000205.1 GCA_013214635.1 Paracoccaceae bacterium
CAGCGCCCAAAGGTTCGAGGTCAGCCGATCGCCCATGGCCTGCGTATTCGCCAAAAGCTCTTCGTCTTCGATGATTTTCATGTTCTCGACCGCGGCTGCGGGACCAGCCGTGCAGCCCCCAAAGGTCGAGATGTCGCGGAAGTAATCCATCGGATCGTCCGGCGATTCCTTGAACATCTCAAAGACATTCTCGGTCGTCACGAGGCACGCAATCGCGGCATAGCCCGAGGCTACACCCTTGGCCATGGTCACGAAATCAGGCTCGATCCCGTAATTCTGATACCCAAACCACGTGCCGGTGCGCCCGACGCCGCAGACGACCTCGTCGATATGCAGCAGAACTTCGTACTTCTTGCAGATCTCCTGCACCTTTTCCCAATAGCCAGCCGGCGGCGGGATAACGCCGCCACCCGCGGTCACCGGCTCAAGGCAGAGACCACCCACCGTATCGGGGCCTTCGCGCAGAATGACCTCTTCAATTTGCTCAGCCGCCCAGAGGCCGTAATTCTCGGTCTCGACCTGCGCGCGATATTCGAGGCAATGAGGCACCTCAACAAAACCGGGCGTATAGGGGCCGTACTGCATGTTACGCTCAAGCTGTCCGCCAGCGGAAATCGCCGTGATCGACGAGCCATGATAGTCGCGTTCGCGATAGAGGATCTTGTGCTTTTTGCCGCCATAGCGCTTGTGCGCGATCTGACGGATCATTTTGAAGGCCTTTTCGTTCGCCTCAGTGCCCGAGTTCACAAAGTATACGCGGCTCATCCCGGGCATCTTTGAGATCAGCATCTCGGCAAAGCGCGACCCCGGGATCGACCCCGCCGATTGCGCGAAATAATTCAATTGGATCAACTGATCGCGCACGGCGTTTGCAATGCGTTCACGGCCATAGCCGACATTGACGGTCCAGACACCGCCCGACACACCGTCAAGATGCTCTTTGCCGTGCTGGTCCCAAACACGCATCCCTTTGCCTTCGACGATGATGCGCGGGTCGTTTTTCTCAAACGGCTTATGCTGGATAAGGTGGTGCCACAAATGGGCGCGATCCGCCTCAACGATATCGGTCAGATCATTCGGAGAAAGACGCGTATTCATGGCGGTAATCCTGTCCTGAAATCTCGCGCCGCCCACCGGCACGAACGATGAAGAAGGGCATCACGATCCCGGTGAGCGGTCAATCTGTCAATCTTTATAGAGGTCGCGTCACCGGTGTTACAAAACCGACGTCTCCCCGTAGTATGATCGCGTCAAAATGGCGCGTCGAACGAAGCCTTTTGGCCGCGCGCAACCAAAAACAACGCCTCGCGCAACAGGCAGGATACGAGCATGAAAGTCACACCCAGCGTTTATGACGCCGAACCTATTCCGGAACGCGCTCGCGAGGACATCGATGCGTTGCTCCAATCTGGGGACTTGTTTCGCTACACCGCCCCCGAGAACGCGCCAGTCACACTTTTGGAAAATGAGTTCGCGGACTGGATCGGCGCCAAATACGCGGTCGCTGTTGCCTCTTGTTCTGCCGCGCTCTTTTTGTCGCTCAAGGCGCTTGGCCTCCCCCGTGACGCCAAGGTCGCGATCCCTGCCTTCACCTTTGGGGCAGTACCATCCTCTGTCGTGCATGCCGAGTGTGTGCCCGTCCTGATCGAGTCGACGGACAAACTCCGCATCGATCTGGACGGTTCGCCGCCAAATTGCCAACGGTTGATGCCGTACTGATCAGCCACATGCGCGGCCACACATCGGACATGGACCGGATCATGGAACTGTGTGACGCCGCCGCGATCCCGGTGATCGAAGATGCCGCGCATTCGCTCGGGACCAAATGGAACGGTCGTAACATTGGAACGATCGGTCGCGTGGGCTGTTTCAGCTTTCAATCCTACAAGCTGCTCAATTCCGGCGAAGGCGGGATCCTGATCACGGACGATGCCGACCTTGCCGCGCGCGCCGTCATCATGTCGGGCGCGTATGAGCATAACTGGACCAAGCATCGCGTCCCAACAGAGGCTTTCGAGCCGTGGCAGAACAAGTTGCCGCTCTACAACACGCGACTGTCCAACCTCTCTGCCGCAATTGTGCGCGCACAATTGCCCGAAATTGAACGACGTTTTCGGGATGGTCGCCGCAATCACGATCACACGGCAGCGCTGCTTGAAGCATCCCCTTGGATCACCGTGCCCGCACCCTTGCCGCAGGAAGCCCGCGCACCCGACAGCATCCAGTTTCTTCTAAACGATATGTCGCCCGCTCAGATGCTCGCCTTTGTGGACGAAGCAGCGGCACGGGGCGTCAAAGTACAAGTGTTCGGGCTGACCAAAGACAACGCGCGCACATTTTGGAACTGCGGTTTCCTGACCGACGTTCCGCCGCTCGATGCGATGCGCGCCACGCTGGAACGCACCTGCGACGTGCGCCTTCCCGCACGCCTCACACCCGACGATTGCACCAAAATCGCCCACGCATTGACCCAGGCCGCAGCCACCGCCACGACGCCTAAGGCGGCCTAGCGCGAATGCCTCAAGTCTCACAATCGTCCGTTTTTTAGGACGTTAGTCTCATTTATTGGCTGAGAATTGACGATTTTGGCCAAAGACCACCCGTCAATCTGGCAAGCTCTATAGGCCGCCGATCCCAAATGCGTGCTACCAAAATCTGGTGCTATGCGCCGCGAAAAACTGCGGTTTATAGTCCAATGATCAAATCTACCGATCCGGAACGAACCGGACGGCTTAAACAGGGGAAGACTATGACAAGAAAAATGATGCTTGCGAGCGCTGCCGCCGCAACGGCACTGATGGCGTCGGTGAACGCTGCCAAAGCTGCCGACGAAATTACCGTCGCCTACTTCCTGGAATGGCCGATGCCATTTCAGTTCGCCAAGGTGAATGGCACCTACGAAGAAGCACTGGGTGTCGACATCAACTGGGTATCGTTTGACACCGGAACCGCCATGTCGGCGGCAATGGCATCGGGCGACGTTCAGATCGCTGTGAGCCAGGGTGTGCCTCCCTTCGTGGTCGCCGCATCGGCTGGTCAGGATCTTCAGATCGTCGACGTCGCGGTAAGCTATTCCGATAACGACAACTGCGTCGTGGCCGAAGCGCTTGAGATCGACAAGACGAGCACGGGCGAACTGGCTGGTAAAAAAGTCGCCGTGCCAATCGGGACTGCTGCGCACTATGGCTTCCTCAGCCAGATGGCACACTTCGGTGTCGACATCTCGACGATGGAAATCGTTGACATGGCCCCTGCTGAAGGCGCAGCTGCCTTCGCTCAGGGCGATCTCGACATGGTCTGCGGCTGGGGTGGTGCACTGCGCCGCATGAAAGAGCACGGCAATGTGCTTCTCACCGGTGCCGAAAAAGAAGAGCTGGGCATTCTCGTCTTTGACGTGACAAGCGCACCTTCGGACTTCATCGCTGAAGAAGGCGAACTTCTTGCCAAGTTCCTTGCCGTAACGGCGGCGGCGAATGACAAGTGGAACGCTGGCGGCGCCGAGGCCGAGATGGTCCCCGTAATCGCCAAAGACGCTGGTATGGACGAAGACGCGACGCTGGCCACAATGAACACGTTCATCTTCCCCGGCGTTGACGATCAGCTGTCTGAAAAGTGGCTGGGCGGCGGCGCTCAGGACTTCATGAACGGCGTGGCTCAGGTCTTTGTCGACGCTGGCTCGATCGACGGCAAGCTCGACTCCTATGTCGACAACGTCAACGTTGGCCCGCTGCAGGCTGCAAGCGACATGTAATTTGGGCCCTGGCCCAAACTGGACAGTCCGGGAAAAATTCCCGGGCTGTCCCAATACCTAAAAAATCCAGGGGACCGCTCACGTGTCAGATCTCACCATTACAGGGCTATCCATGCGCTTTGACCTGCCAAACGGGTCATGGGTGCAGGCGCTCAAGGACATCAACCTGACCATTAAGGAAGGCGAGATCCTCTCCGTCCTTGGTCCCTCAGGCTGTGGTAAAACCACACTCCTCAACATCATCGCGGGCTTTCTCGCGCCGACCTCCGGCACGGTCGAACTGGGCAAGGACCGCGTTCTCGGCCCCGGCCCCGATCGCGGGATGGTGTTTCAAAAGGGTGCTCTTTTTGAATGGATGAGCGTGCGCAAGAACGTCGACTTCGGCCCCCGCATGAAAGGCATGCCAGAAGCCGAACGCAACAAGATCTCGGACCACTTGCTAGAGGTCGTGGGTCTGCAGGATTTCAAAGACAAGGCTGTCTACGAGCTTTCCGGCGGCATGCAGCAGCGCGTGGCGTTGGCCCGCTGCCTTGCCAATGACCCTGACGTCATCTTGATGGATGAACCCTTGGGCGCGCTCGACGCGCTGACACGCGAAAAAATGCAAGGGCTGGTCCTGAAGCTCTGGAAAGAGACAGGCAAGACGATCATCCTGATCACCCACTCGGTGGAAGAGGCGCTGTTGCTGGGCGAACGCCTGATCGTGATGGCTCCGCGTCCCGGTCGCATCCATAAAGAATACAACCTCCCCTTCGCGGATCTGGGCGTTGGCCAGGACCTGCGCGAGGTTAAGAAACACCCCGATTTCGCCGTCAAGCGTGACGAGATTCTCTCCATGATCTGGGAGATGGAAGAAGAGATTATGGGCCGGTCGG
>JABSSC010000206.1 GCA_013214635.1 Paracoccaceae bacterium
GAAGACGTTGGGCGAAATCTCGGGGAAGGGAATGGCCAACAGCATGGGGTGAGTGGACCTGTGCGCGACCAGATGTCAACCTTGCAGCGCCCCCTGCCCGCGCCCTATATCCAGTGTGAACCATGAGGGAAAACCCGATGCAGAATAATACCAAGTTCTTTGATGACCTGTCGCAGCTCATGACCAACGCCATGGGTGTGGCGCAAGGCGCGCGGGACGAAGCCGAAACGGCGTTCAATTCGATGATCGATCGCTGGCTGGCTGACCGTAATCTGGTCACACGGGAAGAGTTTGATGCCGTGCGCGCCATGGCGCAGAAAGCGCGGGAAGAAAACGCAGCGCTTTTGGCGCGGATCGAGGCGCTGGAGAGCGCCAAAAAGTAAACGGGGATTGGGGGCTCTGCCCCCGCGGCCCTGTTGGGCCGCCCCCCGGAGGTATTTTCGGACCAATGAAATCGAAGCTTTGCGAGATGCGGGGCTTTAAGAGGATGGTCGGTTTGCCTATACCTAGTGAACTTCGAGTCACCGCTGCCAGAGGCAAACTCCCATGTCCGAGACGAAATCCACCCGCGTTCTGATCATCGGCTCAGGCCCGGCGGGCTATACCGCCGCCGTTTATGCCAGCCGTGCGATGTTGGAGCCGGTTCTGGTGCAGGGCATTCAACCGGGCGGGCAACTGACCATCACAACCGAGGTCGAAAACTGGCCCGGCGACACCGAAGTGCAGGGGCCCGACCTGATGGTGCGCATGGAGTCTCACGCCAAGGCCGTTGGGACCGAGATTATCTCGGACCACATCCAGTCGATTGATCTGTCCAAGCGGCCTTTCGTGGCACAGGGCGACAGCGGCACGACCTATGTGGCGGACGCGGTCATTCTGGCGACCGGTGCGCAGGCGAAATGGCTGGGTCTACCGTCGGAAGAGCACTTCAAGGGATTTGGTGTCTCGGCCTGTGCGACCTGCGACGGGTTCTTTTATCGCGGCAAGGAAGTCGCGGTGATCGGTGGTGGCAACACGGCCGTTGAAGAGGCGCTGTTTCTCACGAATTTCGCCTCCAAAGTGACCCTCATCCATCGTCGTGACAGCTTGCGCGCGGAAAAGATCCTCCAGAAGCGGCTTTTTGAACATCCCAAGGTCGAGATCCTGTGGGATCACACGGTGGAAGAAGTCGTCGGCGCCGATCAGCCGCGCGGCGTCGAAGGTGTTAAGACGAAGAACGTGAAAACGGGTGAAGAAACCGTCGTCCCATGCGCCGGGTTCTTTGTGGCCATCGGGCATGCACCTGCGTCTGAGTTGGTGAAGGACCAACTTGAGACCCATATGGGCGGCTATGTCGTGACCAAGCCGGATTCCACCGCGACCTCGATCCCCGGCGTCTTTGCAGCCGGTGACCTGACCGACCACATTTATCGTCAGGCTGTCACAAGCGCCGGTATGGGCTGCATGGCGGCACTCGAGGCCGAGCGCTTTTTGGCCGAAGCTGAAAGCGACGTGGCCACCGCCGCTGAATAAAGCTCAGGCCGGGTGGCGGGCGAAAAAATCCCGCATGAGGGCGGCAACCTCATCCGGCGCTTCCTCCGGGACATAGTGATAGGTGTCGACCGCCTGCCCTTCAACGGACATGGCCCGGGTACGCCATAGCGCGAGCGCGTCAAAGGCGCGCTCGATCGTGCCTTTCTTTCCCCAAAGAACCTGTAACGGCACCGGGCAAAGCGCGTCGCCATCGGCATCGTCATGCGAAATGTCGATTGTGGCAGCGGCGCGGTAGTCCTCGCAATTGCCACGGATGGTCTCGGGGTCCCGGTGCGCCATCAGATATTCGGCAAGGGCATCGGGATGAAAGACGTCGTTGCCTTTGGTCATGTTAAAGACCTTGCCCCGCCAATAGGCATCGGGGTCCTTGCCAATGATCGTCTCAGGGAGGGGCGCGGGTTGGATCAGGAAAAACCAGTGCCAATAGGCTGTCGCGAACAGCATATTGGTGCCTGCATACATTTCGCGGGTCGGCGCAATGTCGTGCAGACTGGCCGCGATCACCCGGTCCGGGTGGTCCACAGCCATCCTATGGGTCACGCGCGCACCCCGGTCATGCGCCCCGACATGAAACCGGTCGTGCCCAAGCTGCTCCATGACGCGCACCATGTCGGTCGCCATCGCGCGCTTGGAATATGTGCCATGATCCGCCACCGAAGGCGGCTTGCCTGAGCGGCCATAGCCGCGCAGATCGGGGCAAATGACGTGGTGGTCTTTGGCAAACTGGGGCGCGATCAGGTGCCAGATCGCAGAGGTTTGCGGATAGCCGTGCAACAGCAACAGAGGCGGCGCGTCGGGGTCACCACCGATCCGGGCAAAGATCTCGACCTCGCCCGCGTCGAACACACGCTCTTCGAAGCCTTCAAACATCAGCTTTCTGGGCTGTCTTCGGGTTCGATCAGATACTTCTGAAGCGCCACGATCTGGGCCCAGAGAAAGACGAACATCACAGCCGGGAAAACAAAGGTTTCAATTGTCACCCACGCGTCGTTGGACATGGTCCGCCAGATAATCTCGTTCCCGACGGCGAGTGCCGCAAAAAGCGCTGTCAGTCGGCGGGTGAGGATCATCCAACCCTCATGCTCCATCGGCAAGAGCTCTCCCATCACCCATTCAAGATAGGACCGGCCCTGCGCCAAACCGATGCCAAGGAGGCCTGCAAAGATGCCATAGACGATGGTCGTCTTCATCTTGAAAAAGCGTTCGTCATTGAACCAAACGGTCAACCCGCCAAAGACAATGACGAGGACGGCGGTAAAGACCTGCATCCGGCTGAGCTTGCCCGTGAGCCACCACAGGGCGGCGATGGAGACCAGAAGGATCGGCACAAAGGCCGCGGCGGCCACGATAAAGCCGTCATATTCGGTGCCAGCGATGACAAAGGTATCTTCGCGCACCCACATATAGGCGGCGAAAAATGCCAAAGGCGGCCCAAGCTCAAGCACTTGCTTCAGCACCGGGTTGATCTGCTTTTCGGCCATTACATGCCCTTCCTATCCACCCATCTCAACTATCACAGCGCCCGCCGCGATCAATGCCATCAGGCCCAACCTGCGCGGTCCAACGGTCTCTTTCAAGAAGACCCATCCGATGACTGCGGCAAAAACGGTCGATGTTTCGCGCAGCACCGCCGCCTCGCCCACCTTGTCGAGGCGCGTGGCAAGCAAGATCGATCCGAAAGAAAAGATCGCAACGATCGCCCCAATCAACCCGCGAAGCGCAAGCGGGCCCAGAGTGGGCGGGTCCGACATCCGGCGATAGTGGATGTAGGCGATCAGCGGCATTCCAAAACTATCGATTACAAAAAACCACGCCAAAAAGGTCAACGGATCGGCCGTCGCCCGGATGCCATAGGCGTCATAGGTCGTGTAAGCTGCGATGAACGCGCCGGTGATCAACGCGAGGATCAGGGCCTTGGGCAGTATGTCGCGGTCAGTTTCCAGATAAAGCAGGTTGTAGACCGCCAGGCCGTAGATACCGGCAAGAAGCACCGCGACCCCCAACCATTGGGTCGGGGCAAAGGTTTCTCCAAACAGCAGGTATGCCCCGAAGATTGTGAAAAGCGGGCCGGTGCCGCGCATCACCGGATAGACCACCGTATAGGCGCCATAGGTATAGGCCGAGGCCTGCATCACCTTGTAGCCAATGTGGATCACCCACATCACCGCAAAGATCGGCCACATATGGGGTTCGGGAAAGGGGACGACGAAAAGCGCAAAGGGAAGCGCCATAACGCCGTAACAGGCATCGATGGCCCCACGGGTCAGCCAGGGATCATGTCGCCCCTTTTGCAAAGCGCCGAAGATCGCATGCAGAACGGCAGCAAAAAGCGCGAGCCAGAGCGCGACTTGGCGGCCCGTATCCGTACCTTCGATTGAGATCAACCACTCGCTCATGCCGGATTTTCAGGGGGCTCTGCCCCCGTGCCCCTGGAGGGGCCCTCCCCCGGAGGTATTTTGGGACCAATGAAGATGGGGTCAGGTTCCCGTCAGAGCGCGCGCAAAGTCTTCTGGATCGAACGGAGACAGGTCGTCGATCTGTTCCCCAACGCCGATCGCATGGATTGGAAGGCCGAACTTGTCCGCCAGCGCCACAAGCACGCCGCCCCGCGCGGTACCGTCGAGCTTTGTCATCACAAGGCCTGAAACGTCGGCGAGTTTCTGGAAGGTCTCGACCTGATTGAGGGCGTTCTGGCCGGTCGTCGCATCAAGCACCAGAAGTGTGTTGTGCGGCGCGTCGGGGTCTTTTTTGCGGATGACGCGGACGATCTTGGCAAGCTCTTCCATAAGGTCCTGACGGTTCTGAAGCCGGCCAGCCGTGTCGATCATCAAAAGATCCGCACCCTCTTCTTCCGCGCGCACCATCGCATCGAAAGCAAGACTTGCCGGGTCGGACCCTTCGGGCGCGGTCATGACGGGAACACCGGCGCGATCGCCCCAGACCTGAAGCTGCTCGACAGCGGCGGCACGGAACGTGTCGCCTGCGGCGATGACCACCTTTTTTCCGGCCGCCCGAAACTGGCTTGCGAGTTTGCCGATGGTCGTGGTTTTGCCCGAGCCGTTGACGCCCACGAC
>JABSSC010000207.1 GCA_013214635.1 Paracoccaceae bacterium
CTCAGATTGAGGCCGACATAACCAACGCTGCTATGGCCACGGGTGTGAGCCTTACCGACAAAACGTCGTCGGTGTCGGTCGGTGCCATTATCTCTATGAACCGGACGGCCTCGCTAACGTCGGCACAGATCGTAGGCTCGGACTCTGTCACGACGACCCGCGGTGGAGTGGAGGTTCTGGCCGAGGATGTCTCGAACATCGGGTCCAGCATCACCGCCACAAGCTTTACCGTTGCAACCGGGAATGGCGGCGCCACGTCCGTGAGCGTCGCAGCAACGTTTGCGCGGAACGAGGTCACGTCGAACGCGTTGGCGCAGGTTGTTGGTACTGATGTTTCGGCCGCTGGTAATATCGACGTCAAAGCGATGCGCGACGCGCGTATTGACGCCACGGGCCTGTCGGCATCGATGGCAATTGCTGCGGGCGCGAACGGCACTGAAACATCGTTCTCAGGTGGCGGCGCGGTCGCCTTTAACTCGGTCCGCGGCCAGGCGCGCGCGCAAGCGTCCAGTGGGACGCTCAGCACGAGCGGCAACATCACGGTTGACGCGCAAAGTACGAGCCAGATCACGGCGACCGTTCTCTCGGTGGCAGCCTCCGTCACGTTCGGCACCGGCACCGCCAATGCCGTCGCCATTGGCGCGGTCTATGTCGACAATCTTTTGGGCTATGATCAAAGCGCACCGGATCTGAGCGCGGAAACCGTGTTTGAAAGTTCCGAGAGCGTCACGCGGGTTCAAAATGGTGACTATGTTCGCGGTGTGGATGGCGTGGCTGCAACGGGCCAAATCTATCGCTACATCGGCACGGCGGACCGGGTTGAGTTGGATGACGACGACAACGTCATCACCAACGGGGTCGATCTGGCGATCGAAGACTTTGCCGATGTGAACCTTTGGGAGCGTGTGGACCTCGTCAAAGGCACGACGCCCACGGCCTATGCCTCTGCCGACAATCTGATCTCGACACCCGCGAACCTCAGTGACCCAACGCCGGCCCGGCTTGATGTTACGGCCACATCCAAGCAGTTCATCAACGCAACTGTGGTTGGTGCGGCGGTTGCCTTATCGGGATCGACCAAGAATGCACTGGCCGTAGCCGGTGGCGTGGCGGCCACCCGCAATCGCATTGCAGGTGGGGCGCAGGCGGAGATTACCGGCAATAGCAGCGATATCACGGCTGGAGCGGTCAAGGTCGAGGCAACCGAGCAAAGTACGATTTCCTCCCTTGCAGCCGGTGCGTCGGTCGGCGTTGCCGCGTCGGGCAAATCGGCGGTCAGCATTGCGGTGGGCATCGCGCTGGCCTTCAACGAGGTTGACAGCGACGCAGTGGCGCGGATCGTCGATGGTGGCGTAACCGCGACAGGTTCAGAGGGCGTGGCCGTCCTTTCAACCATTTCCCCGCCAACGACCTATACGGCTGATGCGGTCAACTCGACCGTTACGGCGGCCAATCTGGATGACCTGGCAACGACTGACGTTGACGATAGCGGAGCCGATCCGGTTCTGGATTCAGGCGATGCCAGCGATACCGCGACCGGCGACGGTGGCCTGCCCGGTGATAAATTCATCATGTCGGAGCTTGTGACGCTGATGAATGTCAAGCTTGGGCCCGACACGCTCTCGACTGCGTCGGAGGACCTTGAGGAGTACTCCGTCAGCAAGGGTCGCGAGGGGTCTTGGACGCTCATCGACAATACCGGTCGGACCTTCGACTTGGTCTTCGACAATGACGGTAAGCTTGTCTTCAAGACCTCGACGATCACTGCGATTACGGCGGCAGCCTCTTTTGCGTTTGGTGGCGGTAAGGCAGGGATCGCAATCGCAGCAGCAGGCGCCTACAGCCAGAACGTTGTTCTGTCCAGTTCCAGCGCCTCGATCGAAGGTGCGACGATTACCACGGATGATGACGATGGCGACGTCAGGGTTATGGCGTCCAGCGCGGCGGCGATCACGTCGGCAACTCTGGCCGCGTCTGTGGCGATCGGGCTTGGGAAAACGGGCGTCGGTGTCGCTATCGGGGCGTCGATTGCGCAAAACCTCATTGGTTCCGGAGCCGTTGGCGGCCCCACACCGACGCTGACGACCGCATTCATCAAAGATAGCCGCGTGACCGCAGGCGGTGATGTGATCGTCAAAGCCGAGTCCGCACAGCTGATCAACGCGTTGAACGTTGCGGGATCGGTCGCTGTTTCCGGCGGTAAAATTGGTGTGTCGGTTGCAGGCTCGGGCGTGTTCGTCCGGAACGTTATCGACGTGGCGACCATCGCAAAGATCGAAGGCGATGTTGGCACACTCGCGGATGGCGAATACGCGATTTCCGGGGACGCGGTCACGGTTGATGCCGGCACCATTTCTAAGATTAATGCGATTGCTGCTGCGGCTTCGGTTGCCTTTGGATTTGGCAAAGCCGCGGTTTCGATCGCAATAGGGATTAGCGCGGCTCAAAACGAAATCGGCGGCGCGACTGAGGCCAGCATTGTCAACCTGAATGACGGTGGTGTGCTGGCGCGCTCGGGCAATGTCGACGTTTTGGCCAGCGACGACGCGCGCATCGCCTCAATCACCGCCGCAGCTGCGCTGTCGGCGGCGTTCGGCAAGGTTGCAGTGGCCGTGTCCGCGGCAGGTGCGCTTGCCTTCAATACAATCGGGTCGCGGGTGAACGCCACAATCGATGGCTCCCGCGTTCATACGGATGTAGGCGACATCACCGTGGATGCGCAAACAGTCGGAGATGTCTCAGCGTTGATCGCTTCGGCTGCGATTGCGATTTCTGGTGGTGCTGTCGGCGTCGGTGTCGGGATCGGTGCCTCTTTTGCGCATAACCTGATCGGCCATAAATTCGGCGATGATGCGACGACCTATCGGTCAAGCAAAACGCCCACGGTCAACTATGGCGATATCGTTACGGGAACGACGGTTCGGGTCGATTCCGGAATAAATTCAGGCCGCGCTTTCAAATACATCGATGATGTTGCGTATGGCCCGAACCAAGACACAGATTTTGATGATGACATCGATACCAACGACGCCATCGCGCTGGCCGAGATCGATTTCAATGATGCCGAGCGGTGGGAAGAGATTGACGTTGATCGTGACCCGGTCGTGGTTAGCGCCACGATCAACAACGCGTCGATTGATGCCGCTGGCAACCTGATTGTTCAGGCCGAAAGCACGCAAACGATCAACACTGCGGCCCTTGCGATCGCAGCAGGCATTGCCGCTGGCAAGGTTGGGGTCGGGATCGGTCTTTCGGGGGCCGCGGTCGTAAACCGCATAGGCGTGAATGCGATAGCAACAATTTCGGGCGATTTGGGCGAAGGCATTTTAGCCAATACGATCACCGTTCAGGCCGACGACAATAGCCGGATCAATGCAGCCAACATCGCCGGCTCGATTTCCATCGGTGCGGGTGTGGTGGGTGTCGGTGTTTCGCTCAGTGCGGCTCTGGCATTCAATACCGTGCAGAACATTGTGACCGCCACAATCACCGATGCGCCGAATGTTCGGGCAACGGGTGCGGATGGAAACGGCGATGGTGTTGTAGTCCGCGCTGGCTCGGCGGCGGATGATCTGCCAGTCGCGCTGAACCTTGCAACCCTAGAAGTGGCAAATGGGGCGGCACTGGCTGCGCTGCTTCAAGATGCCAGCACCACCGAGACAGAGGATCAGGGTGGCGATGAAGTTGCCGTCGTAGCCGACGTAGCTGACGACAACGTAATCCTCGGAAACCTCAAGACGGCCCTCGTCCTGGCGGGTCAAGAGGTCGCCGGAGTTTTGCGGCTTTCAATTGTCGAAGACGACGAACGCTGGGTTGCCGTTGATGAGGATGGAAAAGGCTGGAACCTGACGCTTAACGGGAACACCATCACGTCGAACCGCGCGACGATTAACGCCGTATCGGGCGCGGTATCGGTGGCCCTTGCAATTGGCAAATTAGGTGTCGCGATTGCAGGTGCAGGTGCGTCTGCTGTCAACGTGGTTCTGTCCAACGTGGACGCAAACATAACCCAATCTTCTGTTACCACGACCGCTGGTGATGTGAATGTGTCCGCCGAAAGCCTCAGCCGTATCAATGCTGCCGTTCTTTCCACGGCCCTTGCCGTGGGCGTTGGAAAAGTTGGCGTGGGCGTGGCCTTGGGTGCGTCCTTTGCGCTGAATTCCATCGGCAAAACACAAAGCGGGACCGTAATCGCCAATAGCGGTGTGACCAAGGCGTCTATTGTCGATTCCTCGATCAATTCCGTCGGCGGGGTTGAGGTTCTGTCGACCGCGCAGCGTGACATCAACGCGCTTACATTCGCCGGTGCAGCGTCGGTCGCGGTCGGACTAGTTGGTGTTGCAGTGTCTGGCTCGGGCGTCGCCGTCAAAAACGTGATCGCAGGAAGCACCGAAGCAACGATCACCGTTGGTGACGGCGATGTTCAAGGCGAATTTGTAACAGTCAGCGCAACCGATGTGTCGTCGATCGACGCAATCGCTGCCTCGGTCTCATTGAGCATTGCCGCGGGCAAGTTTGGAGTTGGCGTGTCACTTGGCGTTTCGCTCGCACAAAACAAAATTTCGAACGCGACACTTGCACAGGTCAACGTGACCGACCCCGCC
>JABSSC010000208.1 GCA_013214635.1 Paracoccaceae bacterium
CAAAGGACTGCGCCGCAATCTCAGCGAGATAGTATCCCTTGGCGCTGACACCCCAGGCGATCCAGCAGATCGTCAGGATAAGCCCGCCAATGACCATCGCATGTGCTGAGCGGAAGCGGGGGAGCTCGGTTGCATCCAGATCAGCAAACCTCTCGACCGATGTGCTCGCGGTGCTTGTGCGAACATGGCGTGCATAGCCCCACGTGAAGGCCGCAGCGATCGCAGTGAACCCGGCCCAAAGCGCTATGCGCAGTTCCATCCCTGAAAGCGGAGGCAAGCCAGCAATGGACTGGGCAATGACCACGCTGAAGGGGTTCATCCAACTTGTCGCAAAGCCAATCTGAGTTGCTCCGAGGCATACCAGGATCGCTGTGATCGAATCGTATCCGGCGCGGGCCAATGCAGGAGCAAGTACGAGGGTTAGCGCAATCGCCTCCTCTGACATGCCAAACACTGCCCCAGCAAGCGAAAAGGCGACAAACAGTGCAACCACGAGCTTTTCGTTCGTGGCCTTTCCGCCAGGCAATGCAGAGACGAGCGCCGCATCGACGGCTCTGGTGCGGCTGATCAATCCGAACACTCCGCCGAGGATCAGTATAAACGCCATCAAACCGATGGTTGGGGAATAGCGATCCCCCGTGATCAACCCAGCAAACAGGAAGTCCAGGAAGCCAGTGCGATCAGCATCACCCAGGATGGGTGCGGGCGAAGGACCATCGGCTGGAACAAAACTGCCAGGAACGATCCGCGCCGGATCACCTTCGAGTGCAAACTGGCCAGGCGTGAATATGAAGGTCGCCGCCCAAGCCAGCAAGGCAAGCACAAACAGGATCAGCAGAGTATCAGGCAGGCGCCATGGCTGGGTCTCGCCAATACCGTCATTGCTCGAAGTTTCTGTCTGATCTGCCATTGACCAACCTCCTGAACCGAACTGGCCCAGCAGTGCGGCTTTGGGCCGTCACCGCTAGAACAGTACGTTCATGCCTGTTTCGCGCCTGTGATGCTAGAACCGCTTGGTCACGCGTATAGTGGCGTAGCGGCCGATCAGATCGTGATTGAACAGATCGACATTGGCCGAAGCGCCCAGCACACGCGGAGGATCCTCGTCAAAGATGTTGCGCACGGACAGCTGGATAAAGCTGTCGGGGGCAAAATCATAACTGACGCTGAGGTCAAAGGTGACGTAGTCGTCAACCTGATACTCCTGATCCGTCGGCAGGCCGAGAGCCTCCAGCGTCCGGTTCGAGGGGTCATCGCGGTAGCCACTGGTGTAGAAACCAGCAAAAGACGCACGCCAATCGCCCTTGCGCCAACGCAGGCGGCTCGACGCGATCCAGTCGGGATAGAGGTAGTCGCCAGCAAGCTCTTCAATCGGGCTGTTGGTCGAAGCCTGCCGATCAAAGTTCAGGATATGCGTCACATCCGCAGTCAGAGTGAACCGACCTGCAGGACCTTCGGCAAAGCGGTGGGTGTAAGCCACGTCAAAGCCATCGGTTTTCTGGAAACCCAGATTGGTGATCTGGAAGTGCGCGTCGGAGACAAAGCCGCTTTGCACCTCAAGTCCGGGGGTTCCGGTAGCGAGTTCGCCCGGGCCGACCACTGCGAATTCACCGGCCAACGCGCGGCGGATGAAGTCATCTTCATCGATGCCGACAAGGTCTTCGTGGCGGATGTTCCAATAATCGACGAGCAGTTCGATCCCATTGCCCGGCTGGAAAACAATGCCGCCGCCAAAGGAGCGGGCGTTTTCTGGGCCGAGATTGACGTTGCCAACATCTTCGGAAAGCAGCGCTTCACCATCAGCTGTCGCATCGCCATCACAGGCGCCGGGCGTCGCTTCGCAATCCACCCGGTAAGAGGACAGCAACACGCCAGCACCGCTCTGCGCCAAAGATGGAGCGCGGAAACTGGTCGAATAGTTCGCCCGCAAGGCGAGCCATTCCAGCGGCTGCCAGCGCGCGGCAATCTTGGGATTGAAGTCGCTGCCAAAGCCTTGGAAGTCATCGTAACGTCCGGCCAGTTGCAGATCGAGCGTATCGGTCACCGGCACGTAAAGCTCAGTGAAGAGCGACCACGAATTGCGGCTCGCATCGGCGCTGGTTGAAGAGAAGCCAAGGATCGGCTCAGGGTTGTCGATGGTCGCAACCGCAGCGCCAGAAGGCACATCGCTCAGCGTCTCGCGCCGGAATTCACCGCCAAAGGCCACTTTAAGCGGACCAGCGGGCAGCTCTGCAAGAGTGCCATTGACGAAACCATCGACGGCATAAAGCCGCGACTCCCCGCGCCGCTCTGCCTGTGTCTGGACCAGGTCGAGCACGCCGTCGGTCTGCGTGGTCTGCCCGCCAAACGGATTGTACCACAAGGTGGTAAGGCCAATGTCCTCGCACGTATCGCCGACGAAGAACGCATTGGGCCGCTCAGGATCGACCTCCCAGCGTTCCACCCGCGTGCCATCGGTGCAGATATTGCCCAGATTGAGGTCGTAGAACGTCTTTGACAGATAAAGGCCTGAAACACCGCGCTGCACCCGGTCATTGCCGCCAAACAGGGCCGCAACATCGAACGACCAATCGTCATTGAGGTCGCCTTTCAGTCCTGACGTAACGCGGTAGCTGTCGGATTCGATTTCTACACCGCGCGGCTCTGGGATTTTGCCCCACGCAAAGATTGGAAAGCCGAAGAAATCGGTAAAGTCGAACGCGCCGCCTTCATCGATGATGTCTTGCTGCAGTGCGGCCGGCCAAAACGGATTTTCTGGATCAACCGGTGAGCGTGAGAAGTTGGCAGGTGAGCTGACCCCGCGCGATTCCACGCGCTGATACAGAACGTCATTGTACCAGGTCAGGTTGTCACTGATCTCGAACTGGTGGGTGAACAGGCCGCCAATGGTCTCCAGCCGGTCCTTGGCCGAAACAAAGGCGTTGTTGTTGACCTCACAAAACTCACCAAAGTTGCCGAAGCCGAAATCGTCTTGGGCGCAGCCGCCATCTTGCGGCTCTTCGGTTTGGTCATTCAATTGCAAGAAGAGGTCGTTGAAGCTTGGGAAGAAGCCTTGCTGACTGGGCCGTGCGCTGTCCGCGCTGATTGCCCGGTCGCGCAGGAAGAAGGGGTTGCGCTTGAAGTAATCGACCACCAGCATAACCGAGTTGCTATCACCAATCTGCGCGCCTGCAACAGCGGTCAGATTGTAGCGAGCTTCATTCGTGCCTGCGGTTGAATCGCCATAGCTGCCGGACAGCTCGACCCCTTCGAAGTCATCGCGCAGTACGTAATTGACGACACCTGCAACCGCGTCTGCACCATAGATGGCCGATGCTCCTGATGGCAGCACCTCAACCCGCTCAATTGCCGCAAGTGGAATGGAACTCGCATCGATGAAGCTTTCCTGACCGCGGGCAAAGGCGCTGATCTGTGCGCGGCGTCCGTTGATAAGCGTAAGCGTGGCTGAAGCGCCAAGTCCGCGCAAGGATACGGCAGAGGCACCCACCGGCGTGTCTGATGAGAGCGCGCCAGCGGTTGCTGTAGAAAAAGTTTGGCCGCCACCTGTTGCAACCGGCAAGTCCTGGAGCACATCGATCAGCGTGCCCGCGCCGCTCTCAATAATATCTTCGCGGGAAATCGTAACAGTCTGGACTGGTCCATCGGTCGGAAGGCCGGGGATACGGCTGCCGATCACGGTGATCCCTTCGTTCTCATTGGTTTGTTGTTGATTTGACGTTACGTCAGCCTGATCATCATTTTGATTTGATTGCGCAATAGCTGGCGCGGCTGTTCCGGCAAGCAGCAGGACTGCCATGGCGCCGACACGTGATCGAATAGTCTTCTGATTGGTAAGCATCTCTGGTCCATCCCCTTAAATGGGCACGCCACAAGCCGTGCGCTGCACACACGGCGCGATAGAGCTCCAAAGGGCCAATTAATCGGAATGTCTGGAACGCCCGGTGCGGGCAAGCAGAACGGCTCCGGTCTCGTCAGCGCCTTAAGAGCGCGAGAGATGCATCATTCATTGAACCAGTCAGTGAGATGAAACTCAACCGACCGGCGCACGGCCACGAGGCCAACCGAAGGACAGAAAAAACTCGAAAACATTTTCAAAAAATAGCATAAGGCGCGTCTGGCCGCAATATAGCTGCTTGGGATCGTGCTTTTCCCTATCGATTCCACAGACGGAAAGCGGACCGCCTGTTTAGGCAGTAGCCCCGCTAATGGGGAACTTCTGCTTACGACCCAATTGCCGAAGTTTCCTTGGCATGGTACTCGACCAAGATGAAACCGACTGTTTTTTATGCGCTAGTTTTGTTCATGGGCTGCTCGACGGGCAGCGTGTTAGCGGCCAAAACTCCCGAAGTAGCGTTGCCTGAGCGACAGTTGCAGGGCCTATCTGATGAAGAGGCAGATAGTCTTATCTCAAAGCTGGAAGCCGCGCAGGGACAACTGGACAAGGGTGAGTTTCAGTCGTTTGCACTGCTTAGTGGATCGATAGC
>JABSSC010000021.1 GCA_013214635.1 Paracoccaceae bacterium
GATCGAACCGTCATACGAGATCACTGCAATCTTTGCGCGGCTGCCCGGGTCACGGGCCACGGCCTTGATCTCAATGATGCCGTCATAGATTTCCGGCACTTCCATTTTGAACAGCTCGGCCATGAATTCAGGCGCGGTCCGGCTGAGGAAGATTTGCGGCCCACGGGCTTCGCGGCGCACATCTTTGATGTAGCAACGAATGCGGTCGTTGGGGCGATAGCTTTCGCGACCGATTTTTTCGTTCCGGCGCAGCACCGCTTCGCCGCGACCCACGTCGACGATGACGTTGCCGTATTCTTCACGCTTGACGACGCCGTTGATGATGGTGCCTGCGCGATCCTTAAATTCTTCGAATTGGCGATCGCGTTCAGCTTCACGGACTTTTTGCAGGATAACTTGCTTGGCGGACTGTGCAGCGATCCGGCCCATGTCAACTGGCGGAACTTCGTCGACCAGAGTGTCGCCGACCGAGGGGTTCTCCATGTACTGTTTGGCCTGCTCGACGGTGAGTTCAGCTTGATAGTTCTCAAGCAACTCATCCTCGACGACCGTGCGAACGCGCGTGAACGTGGCTTTGCCGGTCTTGCGATCAATCGATACGCGAATGTCCATTTCCGCGCCGTACCGGGATTTGGCAGCGCGGGCGAGGCTTTCTTCCATCGCTTCGACCACGAGGCCGGGGTCGATCATCTTTTCGCGCGCAACAGCCTCGGCGGTTTGCAGCAGTTCCAGTTGGTTTGCCGAAGTAATGGCCATCTCACTCCTCCTCGGAAGCGTCGGTTTCTATCTCGTCGAATTTGGTTTCGTCCACGCCTGCGGCCTTTCGTTGGCGCAGCATTTCGCGGATCAGGTCGTCGGTCAGCACCAGCTTGGCGTCCGACAGCCAGTCAAAGTTCAGCCCAATGGTGACATCCTCGCCCTGATCCTCGATTGTGATCAGCACTTCGTCGCCCTCTGTGCCTGCCAGTTCCCCTTTGAAACGCCGGCGTCCATCGATCAGCTCGGTCGTTTCGACCTTAGCTTCGTATCCTGCCCAGGCATCAAAGTCCTTCAATCGTGTCAAAGGTCGATCGATCCCGGGTGAAGATACCTCAAGTGTATAGGCTTCTTCGATCGGATCTTCGACATCGAGCGTCGCACTCAGCGCTGTCGAGATCGCGGCACAGTCGTCAACTTCAATCCCGCCATCGGGCTTGTCAGCCATGACCTGTAACGTTTTGGTCTTTCCACCCATCAGGCGTACGCGCACAAGTTCATACCCCATGTCTTCGATGACAGGGGTAATCACCTCGGCGAGGCGGCGGTCGATACTGGCTTTGGCGATCAGATCAGACATCCGGACGTCCAGAACAAAAAAACGGGCCAGCGGCCCGTCGTCATTTCCGGTGGAGCTTTGGGTTTGGACCCCAACGCGCCGCTGTTGAAGGCGATATAGGCGGGATCACGGCGGGACACAAGCCCCGCCAGAAATTACCCTACAAAGTTCTGTGTGATCCAGAACTGACCGCAGTGCTGAGCATTGCCGGTGAACGCCGTGCCAACGGTCGTGCGATTCACGTCGCGCGACAGAATGTTCGTGCGGTGTCCCGGGGATGCCATCCAGAGATCCACGATGTGCCGGGCAAGACTTGCATAGCTGTGCGCGGGCAAAGGGGCTCCGTCCATCGTCGTGAACTGGCACTGCTGCGCGCTGACAATCTTAAAGCGCTGCTTGTCGATCTGATAGCGGTGCACCATTCCGATGTTTTCAGACCCCGTGCGGAACTTCAGACCAGACGCCTTGAGCCGTTTGGTAAGGTCCTGTTTCCCCGAAACCGTGCTGTTGTGGCTGAGCTTCTTGGTTTTCGCCATCCATTTGGAATGCGATTCGGCAATGCCGTTCATCTTGCGACCGGTGTCTTTGACCGGTGAAAGCCCTGCACGGCAGCGGTGATAGTTCACCTCGACTCGGACTGCCTGATCGAGGAGCTTCTGATCGATCCGTGCCTCTGGCACTTCAGTGGAAGCAGCTTTCGACGATACCTTACGCGAACATGCGTCGGCGGCTGTCACCGACAATGCCAACAATGCGCCCGTCGCGACAGCGATGATATGCGCTTTCATACCTCAAACATCCCATTCACTCGACTTCTAGCGATCGAGTATCCAAGCGAGTTGGGCCAAAACTTGGCATAGGATTGGCAGAGGCGGGGACTCTTCCCCAAAACGTGCAGAATCAGGTGGGGATTTGCTGTCTATGCGTGGTTTTCCGCCATCAGCTTTGGCGGCGGAGACGATCCATTGTGCGCACAAGCTCAGCTGAGATGCCGGGTTCAGACAGGGCGTGACCGGCTCGAGGGACAATAACCAAGCGTGATCGCGGCCAGGCATTATGGAGTTGATAGGCGGCCAGCGGCGGACAAATCATGTCATATCGCCCCTGCACGATTGTACCCGTAACCTGTGCTAGGGCTGAGATGTTGTTGAGGATGTATCCGTCCTCTTCAAGGAACCCGGCGTTCCGGAAATAGTGGTTTTCCAGCCGTGCAAAGGCGCGAGCGTATTCTGCGGGGCTATCGCCTGCTGGCCCATCGTTGTCGATTGATGCCAGAGTGTTTTCCCAGCTGGCCCATGCGCGGGCATAGCGTGTTTCCAAAACATGATCGCCAGAGAAAAGGCGCCGCGCATACGCCTCAACAAGATCATGGCGTTCATCTTCGGGCACCAAGCCAACAAATCGCGCCCAGACATCAGGCCAGAATTGCCCGGCACCCCCGGCATAGAACCAATCAAGCTCGGCCCGGGTCATCAAAAAGACGCCGCGCAGTATCAATTGTCGCACCCGATCTGTGTGTGAGATCGCGTAAATCAGCGCGAGCGTTGCGCCCCAACTACCGCCAAAAACGTACCACTTGTCGATACCAAGTGTATCGCGGATCAGTTCGATATCGCGGACCAAATGCCATGTCGTGTTGTTGTCCGTGCTGGCATGTGGGCGCGATCGTCCACAACCACGCTGATCAAACAAGATGATCCGATAGTGGGCGGGATCGAAATACCGTCGCATGGCGGGGCTGCATCCGCCCCCGGGCCCACCGTGAAACACGACGACTGGTACACCGTCTGGGTTTCCGCATTGCTCCACATAGACCCGATGCCCGTCGCCCACGTCCAGCATACGCTGGTCGAACGGGTCGAGCGGCGGGTACAAAAACTGCGATGCGTTTTTTGGGCCTGCGGCTTTGTCCATAATCGACCTATATAACGCGATGACGGGGCCTTCCATACGACTGACCGCAGAATCTGATGAGGATTAAATGACACTTGCAGAATCCACGATTGACCCAGCCGAAGTTGCCAAATTCGAGGCGATGGCGGCCGAATGGTGGGATCCGAACGGCAAATTCAAACCGCTGCATATGCTCAACCCGTGTCGCCTGAGCTATGTGCGCGATCAGATTGCCGCAGAATTTGACCGGGATATCACCGCCGACAAGCCGTTTGAGGGTTTGCGTATGTTGGATATTGGGTGCGGTGGTGGGTTGTTGAGCGAACCCATGGCGCGGCTTGGTGCGACCGTCGTTGGTGCTGACGCCGCCGAACGTAATATCCCGGTCGCGCAAATTCATGCCGAGAAAAGCGGTCTCGACATCGACTATCGTCACACCACGGCCGAGGATCTTGTCGCGGCGGGTGAGACGTTTGACGTCGTTTTGAACATGGAGGTCGTCGAACACGTCGCTGACCCGCAGGCCTATACAACCGCGTGCCATGATTTGCTCCGTCCGGGCGGGTTGATGATCTGTTCGACGATCAACCGAAACCCTAAAAGCTATCTCATGGCGATTATCGGGGCAGAGCATGTCATGCGCTGGCTGCCGAAGGGGACCCATGAATGGTCCAAGTTCATCACGCCCGATGAACTCTATGGCCTGATCGAAACCGCAGGACTGACCCCGGTCGACCGCAAAGGGTTCGTGTTTAACCCGGTCACGTGGTCGTGGAGCCTGTCGGATCGTGATTTGTCCGTGAACTATGTCACGGCATCTGTGCGGCGTGCCTAGTCGGTTTCGTCGAACTGGGTTCTGATTTCCCTCAGGACGGGCAAGGCGCTGCGCACCTTGTCCTCTCCAATGTTGCGAACGATATCGGCAATAACGGGGACAATGGCAGCCAGCGCTGCGTCGCGCGCCGATTTCCCCGAAGGACTGATCGATACCCACTTGCGTCGTGCATCGTCCCAGTCGGGACGAATGTGCACGTGTCCCGCCCATTCAAGTTTGTTCAATGTGTTGGTCATTGCGCCGCGCGTGACGTGGAATGCGCTGGCCAACTGCGCTGGCGTGCGTTCTTCCCCAAGGCCGACAAGGTGATTGAGCACATAGAAATGGCTCAATTCCATGCCTTTCGGCAGAACCTTGGACAGCCGCGACCGGGCAAGCTGATCCGCCATCAGAATCTCACTGAAGATAGCGACGGCAAGGCTTTCTCTGGCGTCAGACATCAAGGTCCCGAAATCGTTTGATCATGCGTTAGCGACGGAATACGTCGACGCGCATCCTTGACCGTCTGCGGATCAAGATCAACGAGCGTTATGCCAGGTTCGGTCCCGCCATCCGCCAAAACTTGACCCCAAGGCGAAACGGCAAGGCTATGCCCATATGTCTTGCGCGTTTTAGCTGTGCTTGTGGGGTGCGTCCCGGTTTGGGCAGCGGCGAGCACATAAGCGCCATTCTCTATTGCGCGAGCGCGGAGAAGGGTTTCCCAATGCGCGGCCCCGGTCACTTGTGAGAATGCGGACGGGACTGTGAGTACGCTTGCCCCCGCTTGGGCCAAGCTGCGGTAGAGCGCCGGAAAGCGGACGTCATAGCAGATCGTCAAACCCACGCGGAATTCCTCAATATCAGTGAGGATCGCCGCGTTGCCGGGGCGATACCCCGCACTTTCGCGATAGGTCTCCGTCTCAGATACCGCGACATCGAACATGTGAATCTTGTCGTATGTTGCTGTGATCTGACCCTGTGGGGACAGCATGAATGACCGGTTCACAAAGCGTCCGTCTGGGTCATCGGATTTGAGCGCCAGTGATCCGATGGAAATCCAGATACCTAACTCATTTGCCAAGGACGAAAGTCCTGCCAGAGTGAGATCGTCCCCTTGCTTTTGCAGTACCTGCTCCTGATGTGCGCGGTCACCGCTCACGCAATTTGTCACCTCGGGCGTCAGCACAAAGCGCGCGCCCTGCCCCGCGGCCCTACGGATCAGATCAGCCGTAGGTGGCAAATTGTCCGACGGAACATCCCCCGAACAGAGCTGGATCAGGGCCGCGCGCATGCTGCGTCAGGCAGCGAGCATCGCGTCGAGTTTGCCTGCGCGCTCCAGCGCATAAAGGTCATCGCAGCCGCCCACATGCTTCCCACCGATGAATATCTGAGGAACCGTGTGGCGACCATTTGCGCGTTGCATCATGGCCTGCCGTTGGTCCGGCTGGCGTGCCACGTCGATCTCGGAAAAGCTTGCGCCTTTGGAGTTGAGCAAACGTTTGGCGGCGTGGCAAAAGCCACAGGTGGGCGACGTGTAAATCTCAATCTGGGTCATGGTCTTGGTCCATCTTCATGTTCGCAAGACATTTAGGTGTCTTTCGTCACCCGTGCCAGTACGGACACAAAGACCTGATCTGCGCCTGCTGCAAGACAGGCGCGTGCGCAGGCTTCCAAAGTGGCCCCCGAAGTCATCACATCATCAATTAGAACGACCGAAGCACCGTCCAGGCGAGAACGCATGTGACCCGCTGCCATGATCGCGCCGTCGAGGTTTGCAAAGCGCTCTTCCTGATTCAGACCATCTTGCAACGGCGTGCTCCGGGTACGGATCAGCGCATCCGGCCAGTATTCAAGCTCGGCAAACTCGGCAAAATGCTGCGCCAGAAGTGCGGATTGATTGTAGCGACGTTTGACGAGCCGCGCTCGGTGTATGGGCACAGGAATGACGATCATGCCCGGTTTCAAAAGCGGCTTGGTTGCCAGCCACATCCAGCCCGCCGCGGGTTTTGCGATATCGGTGCGGTCCCCGTGTTTGAGAGCAAGAACAATGCGCCGCCCGGCCCCCTCATACCGGATTGCAGAGCGCCCGCGCCCCCAGCTTCGTTCGATCTTTAGACAGTCATCACAGTGGTCCTTGCCGTCCCCCTCGCCGATCAACGGCACACCGCAGGCATCGCAAACAGTTCCGGTGATAAAGCTTGTTTCTTTCCAACAAGACCCACAAAGGGCCTGGGACCCATCCACCAATGCACCGCACTGAAGGCACTGATCAGGGAAGATTGCCCGCAAGGCGTTTGAAAAGAAATTCACTTGTCCCCACTCACTGCGTCTGACACATCCCGCGCATGGCGACGCCACCGAAATTGACCGACCGAGCGGCCCTAGACCTCCATCGTCAACGCGCGCTGCAGCGTGGCGGTGACGCCTTCTTTCTGGTCGATCACGCCAAAAACATCCTTCTAGAGAGACTGGAAGAGGTTAACAGATCGTTTACATCACCAGCCATCGTCGCGGGGATACCTTCGCTTTGGCAGGGTATGCTACCCGACGCCAAGGTCGTTGCGGACAATGACACGCTTGATCTGGCGTCTCTCTCGCACGACCTGATACTCCACGGGCTCGCGCTTCATTGGGCAGACGACCCAGTAGGGCAGCTTATTCAGTGTAACCGCGCGTTAGAAGCGGACGGATTGTTCGTCGCAGTTGCGTTTGGCGGCGAGACGCTCGCCGACTTCCGGACGTGCTTGCGCGATGCAGAGGTCGCGCTTACGGGCGGTCTCTCCCCGCGCATGGCACCTATGGCCGATTTGCGGGATCTCGGGGCCTTGATGCAGCGCGCGGGGTTTGCGCTTCCCGTCGCAGATAGCCTTACTGTCCCCGTCAGCTATGCCTCTGCCTTCGCGCTCATGCGTGATTTGCGGGGCATGGGCGAAACGAACGCTTTGGACGCACGGGATCGAAAATGCCCGCCCAAAGCCCTGTTTGCGGCCACGGACGCCCTGTACCGAGACCGCCACGGTGATAGCGATGGACGCATCACCGCACGGTTCGAGTTGGTTTTCCTTACCGGTTGGGCACCCTCCGCCGATCAGCCAAAGCCGCTTCGCCCCGGTTCGGCAACGACGCGGCTTGCTGACGCTTTGGGCGTTGAAGAACGCCCCACAGGCGACAAAACGCCCCGACGGCACGATTGACGCCCGCGCGCAAAGGCTTACTTCACCCTCGTAACCCAGATTTTGATGGACCTCGACGATGCTGGATGCCAGATCACAGGCGATGGATAAGCGCGCCAACGTGACAGCCAAGACCGCCACACGCCAGCTGCCTACGGACCACCCAAAGGTTCCGGCAGCTAAAATCGGTGTGCTGCTTGCCAATCTCGGGACACCGGACAACTACGATTATTGGTCGATGCGCCGATATCTGAACGAGTTTTTGTCGGATAAGCGCGTCATCGATTATTCTGCATGGCTCTGGCAGCCGCTTCTCCAGTTGATCATCTTGTCAAAGCGTCCGTTCACCTCGGGCGAGGCCTATAAGTCGATTTGGAATGAGGACGACGGCGAGAGCCCACTGATGACGATCACCAAAGCGCAAACGGAAAAGATGCGTACCGAGCTGACGCATCGCTTCGGTGATCAAGTGCGCGTCGACTTCTGCATGCGCTACGGCAACCCTTCGACAAAATCCAAAGTGCGCGAGATGGTTGAAGCGGGCTGTGACAAGATCCTGTTCTTCCCGCTTTATCCGCAATACGCCGGTGCGACGACTGCAACGGCAAACGATCAGTTCTTCCGCGCCCTGATGGAAGAAAAATGGCAACCAACCGTGCGCACGGTCGAAAGCTATGCCAGCCGCGCAGATTACATTGACGCCTTGGCGCAATCGGTTGAACGCACTTATGCCGAAATGGAGGAAGAGCCGGACATTCTGGTGTGCTCCTACCACGGTGTGCCCAAGCGGTATTTGATGGAGGGCGACCCGTATCACTGCCTGTGTCAGAAAACGACGCGCCTGCTCAAAGAGCGGCTGGGATGGGACGATGACAAAATCACCACAACATTCCAGTCCAAGTTCGGGCCGGAAGAGTGGCTGAAGCCTTATACCGTTGAAGAGGTCGCGCGACTGGCGGAGATTGGCAAAAAACGTATCGCCGTAATTGCCCCTGCGTTTTCTGCGGACTGCATTGAGACGCTCGAAGAGATCAACGAGGAAATCCACGAGAGCTTCGAAGAAGCAGGCGGTGAAGAGTTCACGTATATCCCGTGCCTCAACGACGACGACGCGCATATTCATGCGCTCGCCAATATCGTGGAAGATAACCTCGAAGGGTGGGTCAGCGCAGAGCGCTGACCGTCAGATCAACAGAACCTGTGTTCCAGCGCCGGTAAGCTCATAGAGCTCGGCGATGTGCTCATTATAAAGCCCGACACAGCCATTGGACGAACGCCGCCCGATCTTGCGTGTGTCGTGCGTCCCGTGGATCCGGTAATATGTCCAGCTTAGGTACAACGCGTGGCTTCCCAGCGGGTTATCGGGCCCTGGAGGCACGAAGTCTGGCCATTCCGGGTTGCGAATCTTCATTGACGGCGTGGGTGCCCAACTTGGCCCCTCAACCTTTTGCGTCACACGGGTCCGACCGCGGCGCGTCAGCTCTTCCGAGATTGGGACGCTGGTGGGATAGAGCTTGTAGGTGCTCTGATCCTCGCTCCAATAGTGGAGCGCACGCGAATCCAGATCAACAAGGATCGCGCCATTTCTCAGGTTGTCGAAATAAGGCTCCCACGACAGCGCGCGAAAGCCAGATGCGTTCCGGCGCACCTGATTGGAAATGTCGTTGCGGTACTCAAACGTATCGACCGCGAGTGCCGGCGTGGCCAAGGCGCCACCCGCGGCTGCGGCGGTGCCCAAAAAGGCGCGACGTGAAAGCTTGGTCATTTTTCTGTCCCGTAAGGCGGCGTTATAACGGGTTTAGAATATGGCCGGAATACCGCACCTGCAATTCAAAGAAATGTCAGAACGGTGTTTTTGCCACAGTTGCGTTTGAATGGTGGGTCAGTTCTGGATAAGTCTGCCGGTGTCGAACGTGAGGGCAGAGAATGAAAAAATCCTTTGGTGCCGTTGCCGCTTTGGTTTTCTTGGCGGCCTGTGCAGCGCCCGAGCCGCAACTTGGCCCCGATGGGCAGCCGCTCCCTCAGGTTTATAAAATCCGGGGCAGCGACGAGTCGCGTATTCAGTTCCGGATGTTGGACGGTGTAAACGCATTGCGTGCCGATACCGGGGCACAGCCAGTTGCCTTCAGCAGTCAGCTCAATGCCGCTGCTGAGACGCACTCGCGCGACATGTCACTCCAGAACCGGCCCTGGCATTTTGGGTCTGATGGATCTTCCCCGATCGATCGCGTGGCGCGGGCTGGTTATTCCGGTCAGCTGGTGGGCGAGACGATCTCGGAAACCTACGAGACCGAGTTGGAGACATTGAGTGCGTGGATGGATGACCCCAACACCCGGGCCGTGATCCTTGATCCGACTGCAAATGATCTTGGCTTTTCTTGGTACCAAGAATCCAACGGCAAGCTTTGGTGGACGATGATCCTGGGCGAAAGCTCAGGGATAAATTGAGATCGGGACGCCGGTTGGGACCATCGAATATATCTCGGCCATCTCTTCGTTCGTGACAGCAATACATCCCCAGGTCCAATCCCGGTCGCCGTTGTTGCTAAAGGCGTTGGGCTCTCCGTGAATGAAGATGTCACCACCCGGTGATTTGCCGGCCGAGCGCGCGACGGCAACATCATATTCGTTGGGGTAGGAGATACCGATCGACAGGAAAAAGTCGCTGTTGGGGTTGCGGCGGTCGATGTAATACGTGCCCTCAGGCGTTTTGCCGTCGCCTTCGAACTGTTTGTGGCCTTTTGGCGTAAAGCCAAGGTCGATGTCGTAGGCCCGCAAAGAGTTCGTTCCATGCATCAAATGCATCTTACGCATGCTCTTATAAACGACAATCCGCGTAACCGCGGGACCTTTGTATTTATAGACTTGCGGTCCGCCACATGCCGATAAGACGGCAAGTGCGCTAACCGAAAGGACAAGCGAACGCCTGGTGATCATGATTACTGCCCGATGTGTTATCTTTTTTATTGCGCGTCTTTTAGCGCAAAACGCGGTCCAACGCAAAAAGAACTGGTTAAGGTAACTGCGTGTCCCACAATGACATTTTCGTGATGCCAGAATGCAAAACGCCGCCCAAGATGGGCGGCGTTTGTATTTTCGGAAGTGCTGGAGACTTAGAAGCCCAGACCTTCGTATTTCTTCTTGAACTTCGACACGCGACCGCCGGTATCCATCAGACGCGTCCCGCCACCGGTCCACGCCGGGTGAACGGTCGGGTCAATATCAAGCGCGAGCTGGTCGCCCTCGGCGCCCCAGGTCGATTTCATCTGTACGACATCGCCATTGGTCATTTTGACGTCGATGATGTGGTAATCGGGATGAGTATCTTTTTTCATCTGTTCCGTCCTTACGCTTCGGCGCCAGCTTTGGGCTTGTAACGCGTGTCTTCTGCGATACGCGCGGACTTACCGCGGCGGGTGCGCAGGTAATACAGCTTCGCGCGGCGAACGCGGCCACGACGGACCACGGTGATGCTGTCAATGTTCGTCGAGTGCAGCGGGAAAACACGCTCCACACCTTCACCGAAGGAGATCTTGCGCACAGTGAACGATCCGGCAATGCCGTCACCGTTTTTGCGTGCAATGCAAACGCCTTCGTAATTCTGGACCCGGCTGCGCGAGCCTTCGGTCACCTTGTATCCGACACGAATGGTGTCGCCGGCCTTAAAGTCTGGAATGTCTTTGCCGAGAGAGGCGACCTGCTCGGCTTCCAATTCTGCGATCAGATCCATCTGACCAACTCCTATTTTGCCCGCGGTTGTTCCGCGAAGTGATACGCCGCCTCAGAGCTCTTGGTCTTCGTCCGGGTCCGCCATATCGGCGCCCGCCAGAGATCAGGTCGTCTTTCCTGTGCCTTCCACCCTCGGGTCTGCCTGTCCGGGTCAGAAGAATGACCGGGCAAATACCCAAGGTGTCCGCATAGCTTTTCGCCACCGAACCCGCGCCGTATAAGGCCACCCACTGTGCTGATCAAGCAAAAAGAGCGGGGGCGCTGCCCCCGTCATCGGTTCCCGATGACCCCCCCGGGATATTTCCGGATCAATGGAAGGGGCGGCGATAATCCACCGCCCCAACTGAAGGATATAGCCTCCATCGATCACGGTCATCGGCGTCCCCGCCTGTACCGCGCAGGAAGTGTCTCGGCACACGGTAAAGAAAACGTTGCCTCCATTGATCAAAAAATATCCCGGGGAGTCGCGCCATTGGCGCGGCGGGGCAGAGCCCCTAACTGTCTTCGGCGGTTGCCGCGTGTTTTGCCCAAAGATCCGGGCGACGTTCCTTGGTCAGGGTTTCGGCCTGTTCCCGGCGCCAGCGCGCAACGGCACCGTGATCTCCTGACGTGAGAACGGCTGGTATCTCGCGACCCTTCCAGATGGCCGGTCGCGTGTAGTGTGGATGTTCCAGCAAACCCGAGGAGAAGCTCTCGTCTTCCACCGAGTCGGCATTTCCCAGAACACCCGGCAAAAGACGTACCGTCGCATCGATCATGGCCTGAGCCGCAATCTCACCGCCAGTCATCACAAAGTCACCGAGCGAGACTTCGATCATTCCGTAGTGGTCAATGACGCGTTGGTCGATCCCTTCGAAGCGCCCGCAAACAAAGGTGGCCCCGGGGCCTTTGGCAAGCCGTCGCGCCATGGTTTGATCAAAGGGTACCCCGCGTGGAGACAGGCAAAGGATCGGTTGATCTCTTTCCCCCGCCTGTGCGGCATCGATGGCGCGACCTAGGATGTCGGCGCGCAAGACCATACCGGCACCTCCGCCCGAGGGTGTGTCATCAACGTTGCGATGCTTGCCTTCACCATAAAGGCGCAGGTCAACGGTTTCGAGCTTCCACAGCCCGTCCTGGAGCGCTTTGCCTATCAGAGATTCGCCCAGGACACCCGGAAATGCGCCGGGCACGAGGGTAATGACCTTGGCAGACCAGGCGCCCACCAGATCAGGTTTGTCGGTCATTAATTCGCGCGGCTGCATCGTCGCCTTGATGGACAGTCGCCCGTGAGACTTTGGCGTGTCAGTCATCGAATAAACCACCCGGCGGGTCAGCGATGATTNTGCCAGTTGCGATATCGACAGTTGGTACCGCCTCTAGCGTGAATGGCAAAAGAACCGTTGCGTTCTTGCCCTTCACGCGCACCTCCAACAAATCGGACGCGCCGTGATTGAGGACCGCTTTGACTCTCCCCAATTCCGTTCCGCCGGTGTCGAGTATGGTCAGGCCAATCAGGTCGGCGTGATAGTACTCGTCGTCCGGCAAATCGGGCAGCGTCTCCCGCGGGGCATAGAGCCGGGTGCCCCGAAGAGCCTCGGCCGCCTCTCGCGACGTGACCCCTGAAAGCCGTGCCGCAAAGCCGTTCTTGACGCTTTGTTTGATCGTCACGTCATAGGCCCGGTTGCCGTCTTCGTTGGTAAGCGGACCATAGTCGCCAATTGCGGCAGGGTCGGCGCAGAAGCTTTTGAGGCGCACGTCGCCGCGGACGCCAAAGGCGCCTGCGATTGCTCCGACACAGACACGTTCGGTCATCTCAGACCTCGGCATAGTTCATTCGCCCCGACAGTTCCGCCAGCCGCCTCGCACCGGTTGGCAAGGACGGCGCCTTGCCATTCCATACCCGCAAGGAACCCCGCGACGACAAGCGCCGCGGTGAGTGTCCTTCGGAACAGACCCAGTCCGGGAAGACCCAGTGGAAGCATAGTGCCGCCTTAGGCTTCTGCCTGTTCTTCAGCAGCTTCTTCTGCAGGTGCTTCTTCCTCTGCAGGGGCTGCGGCGGCTTCAGCGGCTTCGGCTTCTTTGGCGGCTTTCTCTTCTGCGCGCTCTTTCGCTTTGGCGCCGGGTTCGCCCTTCTGCGGGTTCGAACGCTCTTTCTTTTCCAGAACGCCAGCAGCTTCGAGCATGCGGCTGATGCGGTCTGTGGGCTGAGCGCCTTGATCGAGCCAGTACTGAACGCGTTCCATCTTCATCTTTACGCGCTCTTCGCTGTCTTTCGGCAGAAGCGGGTTGTAGGTGCCCAGCTTTTCGATGAAGCGGCCATCGCGCGGCATGCGGCTATCGGCGGCAACGATCGAATAGAAGGGGCGTTTCTTGGACCCACCACGGGCCAGTCGGATCTTCATAGCCATGTCATTGTTCTCCTTGGACTATTCTTGATGTTTCTTGTGGTGTTGGATGACTTCCTCGATGATGAAAGCGAGGAATTTCTTGGCGAATTCCGGGTCCAGATTGGCCCGTTGCGCCAGGTCTTCGAGCCGTTCGATCTGCAGCGCTTCGCGCGCTGGATCGGACGGGGGAAGGTCGTGCTCGGCTTTGAGTTTCCCCACAGCCTGCGTGTGTTTGAACCGCTCTCCGAGCGTGTAAACGAGGATCGCGTCGAGCCTGTCGATGCTCTCACGATGGTCCTTGAGCACCTCGGCGGCGCGGGTGGCGTCGGTGGTCATTTCAGCGGTCCTCTGCATATCGGAATGACGTCGGCATAACGTCGGAGTTTTGTCGGAGTAGATTTGCGGGAACCGGGTGCCGATAAACCAGAACCTGTCCGTTGAATTTGGCTTCTTCGGTCGCATCACGCGAACCGCCCAGCCGCTCCAGCAGTCGCTCCGAGCGCGCGTTGTCGGGCGAGGCATAGCTCACAAGAGTCTCAAACCCGAGATCGCTGAACGCCCAATCGCGCGCCGCGACCGCGGCCTCAAAAGCGAGGCTTCGCCCTTCGCCTTCGGGGGCGAAGATAAAGCCAAGCTCTGGTTCTTTGTCGCCCGGTTCCAGGGTCACGCAGACAATACCAAGGACGCGATCTGTTGCGGTTTCCACGACACTCCAACCGCCGTGACCGTGCAGGAACCAACCAGACGAGAATTGAATCCAGTCCGCCCACGCCTCGCGACGTTTCATTGGTCCGCCGATGCCCTTGCTGCGGTCCGAGCTTGCGATCTCGGCATAGAGCGGGAAGTCGGCCAGACGCGGTGCGCGCAACGTCAGGTTTTCGGTGGTGAGCACCGGGACAAACCCCGCGATCTGGTCCGCCAACACGGCGGCTGGTCCGGGTGTCATCAATGCGTGGCGAGAGACGGTCATGTGTGCGCCTCCGGCGTCGGGTGGCGATAGACGAAGAATGGGCCTTTGGGTCCGGTGCGGGTGTCTTCCAGAGTTGCGCCCATGCGCTCGGCCAATGCGACCGAGCGGGTGTTTGGCGTGGCGATAAAACTGCAGGGCGCGGTGATGCCGAAGTGTTCTTCGCCATAGGTGCGGGCCGCCATCGCAGCCTCGAACCCATAGCCTTTCCCCTCGAACGCTTCGAGAAGGACCCAACCGATTTCGGTCTCGTCATAGTGATCGGGTTCATAGAAACCGATCCAGCCCGCCGTCGCGCCGCTTTCACGCTCTTCAACGATCCACATGCCATAGCCCCGCAGATGCCACTGGGCGGCGTCCATCGAGAACACCTCCCACGCGCGGCGACGGTCATGGGGGCCGCCGGTCCATTGCGTGCGGTCGCTTTCCCAATGCTTGGCAATGGGATCAAAATCGGTCAGCCGGTGTTCGCGCAGGATCAGGCGCGGGGTCTCGATCACGGGGACAACGCTCATGCGACCCTCCGTGGATGGCGATATATGAGCGATTTTGGGCCGTCGAACTCCGGGGGCAATGCCGTGTCGTCACGGGTTGCACCAAGGCGTTCGGCCAGCGCAATCGACCGCGCGTTGCCGGGGTCGATATAGCTGACGGCGGTATCCCAACCGATGGTCAGAAAGACATAGTCGAGCGCGGCATTTGCGGCCTCGAAAGCGAAGCCCTTGCCTTCGGCGTCGGGGGTCCAGACAGACCATCCAATTTCGGCTTCTGGCCAAGTTACCGGGTGCCACGGTCCACAGAGGCCGATGGGGGCACTCGTGGTCTTATCGGTCACCACGAAAGAGCCGTAGCCGCGCAGCACCCATTGGCCCGCGATATGGCCGTAGCCGCGCCACGCACTCAGCCGGTCGGTTTGTGGTCCGCCAACAAACTCTGCCCGGTCGGAGGCAAAGAAGTCGAAAAACATGTCAAAGTCGTCCATGCGCGGGGCGCGCAGGAACAGGCGTTCGGTCTCGAGCGTGGGAATCTGGACGGTGGTGCCGGTCATGACAGCGCCTCCGGCCCGATATGCCGCCAGATGTTCAGAACGCCGATTTGCGGATGGGTGAAGTCGCCCTCATAGGTCGCGCCCATCCGTTTGGCGAGCGCGATGGACCGGTCATTGTCCGGGATCGTGCAGCTGATCAGCGTTTTGAGACCCAAGGTCTCATACGCGTATGTCCGCGCCGCGACAGCCGCCTCAAAAGCCAGCCCGCGCCCTTCGGCGTTTTCAAAGAGCGACCATGCGATTTCCGGCTCGGGCCAGTCTTCGGGATACATCAAGCCTACGGTGCCCAGCGGTTCGTCCGAAGCGGGGTCGGCCAGCATCCAGCGGCCATAGCCGTGGATCACCCAGTGACCAACGAGTTCGCAGAAGTCGAAGAAGCTCTGGATGCGGTCGTAGGGGCCGCCGACGCCTTTGGCACGGTCGGATTCGCGGAAGGCGACGTAAGTCTCATAGTCTTCGGCCTTGGGCGCGCGC
>JABSSC010000209.1 GCA_013214635.1 Paracoccaceae bacterium
GCGAGGCCGTGATGCTCTGATCCTGGATCTTGTGCAGAGCCTCCGCCAGCGCATCGCGGTCGATATGGACAACCGTTCGACCAAGACGCAGATGATTGGCCAGGATGCCTCAATGCCCGTGGCGCTTGCCCCCGTTGGGCTGACGGGGATGCAGCATGCCGATGGCGAAATCAAAGCGGCCCGCGCAGCCGAAAAATTCGGCGTGCCCTTCACGCTCTCGACCATGTCGATTTGCTCAATCGAGGATGTGGCCGCCCACACCACCAAGCCCTTCTGGTTTCAAGTCTACACCCTGAAAGATCAGGAGTTCATGGAAAACCTCATGGGCCGGGCCAAGGATGCCGGATGTTCGGCCATCGTGATCACGGTTGACCTGCAACTCCTCGCCCAGCGGCACAAAGACCTCAAAAACGGTCTCTCTGCCCCGCCAAAACTTACCCCGGCCTCAATCGCGAACATGATGACCAAGATCCCTTGGGGCCTTGAGATGCTGGGCACCAAACGCCGCTTTTTCGGAAACGTCGTGGGCCATGCCAAGGGCGTGACGGACCCGTCATCGCTGTCCTCGTGGAATAAAGAGGCGTTCGATCTCTCGCTCGACTGGAACCGCGTGAAAGAACTGATGCGCCTATGGGGCGGCAAAGTCATCCTCAAGGGCATCAACGATGTCGAAGACGCAAAACGCGCCGCCGATCTTGGCGCGGACGCGATCGTTGTCTCGAACCACGGGGGACGCCAACTCGACGGCACGCTCTCCTCCATTCGCATGCTCGGCCCCATCGTCGATGCGGTCGGAGATCAGGTTGAAATCCACTTCGACAGCGGCATCCGCTCGGGTCAGGACGTGCTCAAAGCCGTCGCGATGGGCGCGAAAGGCACAATGATCGGTCGTGCCTTCGTCTATGGCCTTGGTGCACAGGGTGAAAAAGGGGTCTCCACTGCACTTGAGGTGATTCACAAGGAACTCGACATGTCGATGGGGCTTTGCGGGTATACTGACATCGAAAAAGTCGACCGCGACGCGCTTTTGATTCCCAAGGATTTTGCGGGCGACTGGGTCTGACCCACCAAATATTGAAAACAATCCGGGGCGCACGGGCTTTTCGGCCACATTGTTGCCGCAATTAACCATACCTCGCGCCGATTTGTTGCGTGAACACGTACGCGTAACCTACTGTTCACCAACGTTCTGGGCTGTTTTGTGTGAGTTTGTGAATGCTGGGTTCTGTGCTGTCATTGCTGTTGTTCGACTTGCCTGTCGTCGAGATCGCCGTTCCATCGGAGTTTCCGATCGAGGAGCAGGCGCTCGTCAAGGCAACCAATCGCTTCTTCGATCTGGTGGAAGATCAGGAGACCACGGCACCTGTGGATTTCTACTCTGAGGCTTGGGCGATGAACATGCCGCTCGAAAGCTGGGAAGAAGAGCGTGTGTCGCAGCTGGTCGATTACGGCCCGGTGCGCGACCTGACCGCTTACAAGATCACGTGGTATCCGGTGGACGAACTTATGGGTGCCGTTGATTTCGTGGGCCGCTACAATGACGGCGAAAGCCTTGTCTGCGGGTACGTCCTTTGGGAATTTGGCACGGGTGGAACCCCACGCCTTCGCGGCTATAAGGCGAACTATGTCGAAATCTCGGATCTTGCTGGCATGAGCGATCTGCAGATCGGTGAAGAGCTTTTGAATGCCAATTGCGCCTATACCGACATCGACGCGAATTTCGCTCTTTCCAAGCGCTAAGAACCCCGCTATAGGCGCGGCTTCGCTGGGCATACACCCTTGGAGGATGCCCTAACCTACAATTTGGAGAATACCCATGGCTGGTGAGATCCCTGATCTTCACGCCACGGTACGGACGGGGACAGGCAAGGGGGCCGCTCGTCAATCCCGCAGAGATGGGAACGTACCTGGCATCGTATATGGCGGCGGCACTGATCCGCTTCCGATCGATATCCCCTTCAACGTTCTGTTCAAGCGCCTCAAGGATGGCCGCTTCCTGTCGACCCTTTTCAACATGAAGGTCGAAGGTCAGGACGATGTCCGCGTTATCTGCCGGAACGTGCAGCGTGACGTTGTCAAAGACCTGCCGACACATGTCGACTTCATGCGCCTGCGCCGCACCACGCGGATCAACCTGTTTATCCCCGTTGAGTTCATCAACGAAGACGAGGCTCCCGGTCTTAAGCGCGGTGGCGTTCTGACCGTTGTGCGTCCGGAAGTTGAACTGGTCGTAACCGCCGGTGACATCCCTGAAAAGCTGACCGTCGACCTTTCGGGTCTCGACATCGGCGACACGGTGACGATTTCGTCGATCGAGCTGCCCCAAGGCGCGCGCCCGACCATCGACCGTGACTTCGTGATCGCCAACATCTCGGCCCCATCGGGTCTGCGTTCGGCAGACAACGAAGCCGAGGATGGAGAGGCCGAAGAAGGCGCGACCGAAGAGGCCGCAGCCGAGGAATAAGACCCTCGCCTGTCTTTCAAAAGTCGAGAAACGCGGGCCATCAGGTCCGCGTTTTTTTACGTTTCCTCCACCCGCTCAAACACCACCACCGACCCGCGCGAGCCGTGGGGGGAATAGGTCAGACCGGTGGCTGACATCGCGTCAAAAATCGCCTGAATCGCGCGCGCGGCGTATTTTCGGGGGTGAAGTTCCATGATGACCAACCGCGGCGCGGTCGGCAGAGGCTCTGTGAACAACGCGCTTTCAAAACCTTCGAGATCACACAGGATCACGTCAGGGTCGTGCAGGTCGATCAGATCCCACAGGCCAAGCCCACGCACCTCGTGCCCCTCCGCCCCTTCGCCCAGCAATGAGGCGGACCAGAAGCCCGCGCCATCATAGAGCGTGGCAGACCCTGTCTCACGCGCTGGCAGGACGGCCACATCCTCGATCGCGATGCCCGTCATGTCGTTGGCGGCGAACGTCTCTTCCATGACGGCGCGCAAGGCGGGGTGCGGTTCGACCGCGACAACGCGGGATGGGCCAACGATGCGGGCCGCGACCACCGCCGTGATCCCTGCCCCTGCCCCAAGATCAAGAACCCGATCGTTCCGGCGCAACCGTTTGCGCAGCGCGCCACGCTCCAGCGTCTCATAGCGCCCACTTTCCAAAGCGTCGCTGACGCCCGGCGACAGCAGCTCATCGGGCAGTGTCAGGTCAATCCCATCGATCTCAAAATCGCGCATATCAGGTCTTTCCATTCCGGCACTGGAATTCCGCCCCGCATCCCTGCATCAATAGGCGCGACACAACAAGGGACGCGCGCAGATGCAGCTTTGGGTCGGCTTGGGCAATCCCGGGTCAAAATATGCGATGAACCGCCATAACATAGGGTTTATGGCGCTCGATCATATTGCGTCAGACCATGGGTTTGCGCCCTGGCGGGGCAAGTTTCAGGGTGCGGTCAGCGAGGGGCGTTTGGGATCGGAGAAGATCGTGCTGCTCAAGCCTGAGACCTTCATGAACAAATCCGGTCAGTCCGTCGGCGAGGCGATGCGCTTTTTCAAACTGACGCCGGAGGACGTGATCGTGTTTCACGACGAGATCGACCTCGCGCCCGGAAAGCTGCGGGTCAAAGATGGTGGCGGGCATGCCGGGCATAACGGGTTGCGGTCGATCCACGGTCATATTGGCGAGGCCTATCGCCGTATCCGGATGGGCGTCGGGCATCCGGGCCATAAAGACGCCGTGCCGGGATATGTGTTGCGCGACTTTCCCAAGGCCGATCAGGGCTGGCTCGACGACATGATGCGCGGCATCTCTGACGGGGCCGTTGCCCTTGCCGAGGGCGACAAGGGCCGGTTCATGAACGCGGTGTCGCTTCGCACTGCCCCGCCTCGGTCCTCAAAGACGTCGTCGAAATCTGAAGCTCCCGCCGAGAAAACCGCGCCCCAAGCGGAGGCTGCCCCGGACGAGGCCGAGCAACTTTCACCTTTGCAGCGGTTGATCGGCAAGTTCCGGTGAACCCCACGATCAAGGCTTTCGCGGACCAGTCGGTCGCCTGCGCGGCGCTTGGCTCGCCCTTCATGGGGCGGCTCATGGGGCTCTTTGCCGAACGTTTGGCGCCGACGAAACTCCGACGTTGTGCCGACGAGATGCTGACATGGCCCGGAGACCCCGCCCCGTCCGCAGATAACGTGCCCCTGCGAATTGCCGGAGGGCTCCACGCGCTCAAGTTAAGCGGTCTGGCACTGAACGAGGTTTACCCGCCAAACGAGGCGTCTGATGACGCTCTTTGGGACGCGGTCGTGAATGCCATGGACCGGTTTGACGACCGATTGACCCAAGCCTTGAGCCAACCGCCCCAGACCAATGAGGTGCGCCGCAGCGCCGTTATTTTGCCCGTCCTTTGCATGCTTGCGGAACGTTGGAACATGCCGCTGGAATTGATGGAACTCGGTTGCAGCGGCGGGTTGAACCTGCGCGCCGACCTTTTTGCGTTTGACCTTGAGGGAACACGCTACGGCGAC
>JABSSC010000210.1 GCA_013214635.1 Paracoccaceae bacterium
AAAAACGGACGCCCGAAGATCTTGCCGCCAGCCGACTATCAGCCCTGCGAAGACCAGACACAGGATGCGCATGTCTTGCGCGCCATCGGTCGAGCTTGGGGCTGGCGGCGGCGCATGGACGCGGGCGAGTTCGCCACAATCCAGGAACTGGCCGAGGCCGTCGGGCTGGCCGAGCGGCATGTCAGCCGCCAGTTGCGGCTGGCTTACCTCGCGCCGGAGATTCTGAAACGCCTGACCTGCGGCCGCGAGGCAACGGCGGTCAGCCTCTACGATCTGTGCTTTCTGGCGGGGGAAAGCTGGCCGGAGCAAGTGGAGCGCGTGTTCGATTAGCGGCTGGCGTTTGGCCTCAAACGAGGCAGGCACCGTTCCTGTTTCAGATAGAGCGGACGTTCGTGCATTTTGCAGCAAATGCCTGGTGAGAGCCCATATCTATCAAATGCTGCACGATGTCCAAACGAACTAAAATCACTCAAAGCGGTCATTGCTGATGCCTAAAGTGGCTGCTGCTGGCAGGAACTGCGTGGGCGGCACATGATGCCTTAGCCCTTTAAAATAGTGCCACAATTTGAGTGTCACAGGAGAGCCGGAAGGTAGCTCGGAACCGGTGTTCGGAGAAGATGCGTTGAAGAATTTGCGTCAGATCGATGTGCATCTGCGTGATGGTTTGGGCGCAATGTGCGTCTGTTGTAAGGCCGGTGTTTCGGTCAAGACCGATTACTATTGGCGCAAGAGGTTTGGCGGGATGGGCAAACCTCAGTCATCGGAGCCGTTATGGTGCAGAAGACGCGATACCCGGGCTAGTGGGGCCGGGGCATTGGTCCAGTTCTGAGCCTGTTAGTACTGTAAATCTGAAGAAGAACCGAGCTTACGATCGCTCGCCATGTAAGCGGATTTATGTGTGAAATCACTTCGTACACGAGCTCTATCCTGTGACTTTGGAATTCTATTCCCCTTTTTGTCGTGCCGGACTTACTGTGATCTCACCAACTGACCATTGCGCTTAGTTGGTTTGCGATTTGCATATTAGGTTTTCTGTGTTTTACTTCGTTCCGATGATCAACAGTTCCATTAACACCATCCTTGCCGTAACGCAGGACGCTGAATTGAAGGCCATCCTTGAGCATGCTTTGAAACAAGAGCGCGCTTATCGATTGTCGATATGTAAATCGTCAAAGGAAGCATTGGTTCGGCTTGAAAGCCATGACGTGGATCTTGTTTTTTTTGACGCGGATTTAAACGAAGACAGAAACTCCGTTTTGCCTGTAAAGGTTCGGCTGTCTTACCCACGCGTCCAGCGCGTGATCGTTGGCTCTTCCAAAACACTGGGCACTGCGGACAAGTTAACCAAGGATTCTGCGGCTTATCTTTTTCTGACGAAGCCCGTGGTGGTGTCTCAGGTAAAGCTTGCCGTGAAACGCGCTTTGGAACTGTCGGAACTGTCACGGCGCCACCGGATTGTATCTCGCGAACTGCGGCTGTCCGTCGACGATGAACTCTTTGACGAAAACAAACGCCTGTCTGTGTCCGGTGGCATCTCGAAGTTTGAGCGTCTGGTTTATGCCAGTCCGAAAATGGCGGATCTTGTCGAAAAGGCGAAGACAGCGGCGAAGACTGAGATGTCTGTCCTGATCTTTGGCGAAACGGGCACAGGCAAGGAATTGATGGCGAAAGCCATTCATTTCAATTCGGGACGGTCGGAATCGCCCCTTCACATTCAGAACTGCGGGGGCATGGACGAAACTACGCTCAGGGCGGAATTGTTCGGGCATCTGCCAGGGGCCATTCCTGGCGTTGCGGCAGAGCGTTTGGGGCTGTTTCGGGCCGCCGATGGCGGGACCGTTTTTCTTGATGAGATTTCCGAGGTTTCCACGACGTTTCAGGCGGCGCTGCTGCGGTTCTTGCAGGAAGGGGAGGTTAAGCCTGTTGGCTCTGACAAGGTGTACCATTCGGATGTGCGGATCATTGCCGCGACCAACCGACCGCTGGATGAGTTGGTGGGACAGGGCAAGTTCCGCAAAGATCTGTATTATCGCTTGAACGGCTTTGGCCTTGATATTCCGCCCTTGCGCGACCGTAAGGAAGACATCGGCGCTTTGGCGGAGTTCTTTCTGGAGAAGTATTCCGGTGTCGTCGGGCGGCGGGTGCTTGGGTTTACGTCCGAAGTTCTTGCGATCCTGTCCCGGTATCAGTTTCCTGGCAATGTCAGGGAGCTTGAAAATGAAGTGCAGCGCATGGTCGCGATCGCTGAACAAGGCGGATACATCGCAGAACGGCACTTGTCTGAAGACCTTGAGAAACTAAAGTTTTCTCAGACATTGCCAGAAGGCCTGGAGATTACGGGCGGCAGTTTGAAGGAGATGGTTGAGACGATGGAAGCTCGGATCGTTGAAGCGACGCTAGGCCGGCTGCACTGGAACCAAACCCAGGCGGCCCGAGAACTGGGCCTGTCGCGTGTGGGACTGGCCAACAAGGTCAAGCGCTACAACCTGGGTGAGCAAGGGCGCTGAAATGTCAGAACGTGACGAAGATGCGTCAGTTGTGCAAATGCCGTTCTCCAGACGCTACCCGTCGAAAACGCCTGATTTGAAAGACCTTGGCCTGACCGAGCTTTCGAAACAGGTTGACCCCTCTGGTCGAGGTGCAAAGGGCCATTACTGCAGCCGGTGTCGCGGCATCTGGTACAGTTACTTTCTGGAAGCGGAATGCCCTGTCTGCGGAAATAGACATGGATAACTGTAAAGTAAGTTTGCAGTTGTTGAGTTGGTTTGCACCTCCCCAAAAGGATTAAGGAAATCCTTTTTTTAGAAAAAGGGCTGTGTACCTTCGTAATTGGATGTAGGCCGGTTCCCCGGTCGGCAACCAAGCCAAACGGACTAATCCGTTCTAGCAAGGTGGTACGCGCCGCCGAAAGGGAGGAACAATGGCCAATCTATTGTGGCTGCAAGGTGGTGCCTGCTCTGGCAACACCATGTCATTTTTGAATGCTGAAGAACCGAGCGCCTGTGACCTGGTCACGGATTTCGGCATCAACGTTTTGTGGCAACCGTCACTGGGTCTCGAATTGGGTAACGACGTCAAAGCAATCCTTGAGAAATGTGTGTCCGGCGAAATCAAGCTGGACATTTTTGTTTTTGAGGGCACCGTGATTGATGCGCCCAACGGGACGGGCGAATGGAACCGGTTCTGTGGTCGCCCCATGAAAGAATGGGTGAAAGAGCTGTCTGGCGCGGCCGATTTCGTTGTCGCCATCGGCGATTGCGCGACATGGGGTGGCATCCCGGCCAACGCCCCCAACCCCACCGACAGCATGGGCCTTCAGTTCCTCAAGCGCGCCAAGGGTGGTGCATTGGGCGAAGGCTTTACTGCGAAATCCGGCTTGCCGGTGATCAACATTCCGGGCTGCCCTGCGCACCCCGATTGGGTGACTCAAATTCTTGTGGCTGTCGCAACGGGACGCGCTGGAGATTTGACGCTGGATGAATTCCAGCGGCCCAAAACCTTCTTTTCCAGCTTCACCCAGACCGGGTGCACGCGGAACATGCACTTTGCCTACAAGGTGTCCACCACGGCCTTTGGCCAACGCAAAGGGTGCCTTTTCTATGATCTCGGGTGTCGGGGGCCAATGACGCACAGCCCCTGCAACCGTATCCTGTGGAACCGTCAGTCTTCGAAAACCCGCGCGGGCATGCCTTGCCTTGGGTGCACGGAGCCAGAGTTCCCCTTCTTCGACCTGGCGCCGGGGACCGTCTTCAAGACGCAGACCGTCATGGGCGTTCCAAAGGACATGCCGGAAGGCGTGGACAAGAAAGGTTACGTGAAACTCACCGCCGCAGCCAAGGGCGCCGCCCCGGCCTGGGCCGAAGAAGATATTTTCGTCGTTTAACCGACGAGCAGGAGATCAGATATGTCTGAAGCAGCAGTACAAACGCTTGATATCTCGCCCGTGGGGCGCGTTGAAGGCGATCTTGACGTCCGTGTTGATATTGAAAACGGTGTCGTCACCAATGCCTGGACCCATGCGGAACTGTTCCGCGGGTTTGAGGTGATCCTGAAAGACAAAGACCCCCAAGCCGGTCTGGTTGTCACGCCCCGCGCCTGCGGCATTTGTGGCGCGTCGCACCTGACCTGTGCGGCCTGGGCGCTGGACACCGCGTGGGGCACGACCGTGCCGCGCAACGCGATCCTGGCGCGCAACCTTGGTCAGATCGTGGAATCGATCCAATCGCTTCCGCGCCACCACTATGGCCTGTTCATGATTGATTACACCAACCAGAACTACGCCATGAGCCCCTTCTATGAAGAGGCCGTGAAGCGGTATTCGCCCTTCACCGGCACGTCCTATGAGGCGGGCGTCACGATCTCTGGCCGTCCGGTTGAGATTTACGCGCTTCTGGGCGGTCAGTGGCCGCACAGTTCCTTCATGGTGCCCGGCGGTGTCATG
>JABSSC010000211.1 GCA_013214635.1 Paracoccaceae bacterium
TCTGACACAGGGCTCTACAGCCCTACCTCGCGCTTTGCGCACATAACGGCGCTCTCCGCAAATCTCAGTGTGTATTCGCACATAATTTCTCGCGATTTCAGGGGATTGGCCTGACGCACCCTGCGGCGCATGATCTCCCCAGTTTCAGCCAAGGGATTCCTGAGCCATGCATAAAACCGCCGTCGCCACTCTCGCCGATCTTCCCGACCGTGATCCGCAATACGCCCTTGTGGGCGAGGTGGATCTGGTCGTCGTCCGTTTTGACGAAGATGTCTCTGTTTTCTATGGCCGCTGCCTGCATCGCGGGGCGTTGATGGCCGACGGGTTTGTGCGCGGTGACAACCTGATGTGTGGCGTGCATTTCTGGGACTATCGTTTGGATACGGGCGTGTCGGAATATGCCAATGAAGAAAAGCTGCCCAAGTTCACCAGTTGGATCGAGGACGGGCAGGTCTGGGTGGATGCCGATGAGATCAATGCCTGGGCTGCCGACAATCCCCAGCCGTTCAACCGCGATGCCTATCTCGGGCTTTACGCCGACACGTCGCACGGCACGGCAGAAGAGCCGAACAACGCACTTATCCAGCAATATGCCCGCGACGGGCTGACCAAGACCGGGCATCACGGCAAGGTCGACAGCATGGGCGTGCCGCGCGATCAGTTGCCCAAGTGGGATGATCTGCAACTGATCACCGCGCAGCAAACCGCAGCGATGCTGGAAGAAACCAACGCTGCGATCCAGACGCTCGATTCCGAGGCACGTAGCCTGAATTCCGAAGTTGGCGCGTTCCGGATTACCGGGGCACAGCGCGCAGATCGCAACGCAGCGTAAGGGTCCAACGCTCGGGAAAGTTGGTTCACTTCACGCTTCGGGCGCGAGAGCTGGGCCGGGCCGCGTTATCTTGGCGCTCGTAGCAATGCCATGTCGATGGGTTCACCTATCAAGGACATCGTGGCCTCCGTCGCGCGGGAAGGCGGGGCCGGCGGCCCCCGCTGCGCCACGCAACAGATTGCCGCCGTCCGATTTTGACCGGAGTCAGGTCAGGTTCTGTTTGACCGGATTTTGTCGATCAGGCTGTCCGGCATGATCGACTTTGCCACACGCTTGCCAAATCCGCCCTGCGCACGGGCCGCGGCCATCTGCTCGATTTCGAAGTCTTCCCATTCGAGCCGACTTTTTGACGGGTCCTCTGTGTACCACAAGTTTCCGTAGAGCTGTGTCCGCTGTGTCTTGAGGTGATCGTAGGACGCGCGCACCGCGTGCATCGTGTCATCAGCCGGAGAAAACAACACGATGGTGTTGTTTTTGCGCTGCTGGAAATGGCTTTCGCACCATTCCCATGGCACCCAGCACCGGTCCACCGATGGATGACCTTCCCAGAACGATTGAACGAACTGGCGCTCTGGCTTGAACGTCAGATAATGCGTGTGGTGATCCGATACTTCGGATTCATCGTTGGGATTGATATTCACCATAAAGGTGGCCGCTTTCTTGCGGATATCCGGGTGCGGGCTGATTTCGTACCCGTCGAGGTATTTTTGAATACCGCCATCAAAGCTGCATTCGGCAAATGGCACGCCCATCTTCTCAGCGACCGCCCGGTTGAACTCATCACTTTCTAGAAAGTCGTTAAGATCCTGCAGGATGTCGGACCGGATCTGCAAAAGCCGAAGGACCACCCCAAAGCCTTCGGTTGCTGTGTGAACGCTGCGCTTGGCGCCGTTTTCGTGCCAATCAATATACTTGGCCTCGTCCGTGATCGCGCCGGGAAATTCGATGGCCTCGTACCCGCGCTCCTTGAGAAGTGAAAACAGATCAGAGTCCGAGGATGCCGGCGGCGACGCAATTTCCGGACAGGCAATAATCGCCTCGAAATGCTCGGGTTGTAGAAAATCTTCAATGTAAACGTGTTTAAACGGGTACTCGGCAAAATCCGAATCGGTAATCTTTTTCGCCAGATAGCTAAAATCAGTTGCCACGTCTGTCTCCTTAACCTCGACCGCTTTCAAAGCGGTGGATACTCAGCAAATTCACTGTTCCGCAGGGGCCGCTATCGGGCGGCACGGCACCAAAAACCCACGAATCCAATTTTCAGCGTCAGGATATCTTATGGCGTCTTTCAGGTCCATAAACGTGACCGGAACCGCGCGGGCAAGAGGATGGTAAAAGAGCGCCCCAAGGCCGGGCATCGTTCCTTATTCATACGTGACGTGAATGTCCCACCAGCCGTCAATAGGCCCCTGCCCCGGCGGGCGCACGTCCGTGAGGTAAAACGCAAACGCCTCTTCCGGGCCAAGCCATTCGCCGTCCGGCAAATCAGCGCCGAACGGACCTGATGAGGCCTTGTCGAACTTTTGATCGACATACTTTCCTTCGCGCGCGGGCTTGGGCATGGCATAGTCGCGAATAGCAAGCTGGTTGATGAAGCGGAACTTCCGGGCGCCGCTTTCATAGAGCGCGATCATGACATCGATACTGGAGTCCTCGACGGACAGGTATTTGGGCCGCACCTCCCACCGGAGAAGCTCCCGTACGACGATGGCATCGACGCCTTCGACGTCGATTTTGAGGAAGTAAGGCATTCCGTACTTCCGCACGAAGTAACCGAGCCGCTTGCAGGCAACGTCATGTATCTCATAGCGCGTGTTCTGACGCGTTCCCAGATTCTCTTCAAACGAGCTCCATTCAGCTTCGTCTAGGTTGAGATAGAACTTCAGTGTTTGCCGAACATTGTGAATGCCGACGTTTTCAATCTTCAGCCGGCCAGAAGCGACATAATCGCCAAGCTTGTCTTCCACATACCGCGCGAGCCAGACATTTGCATCGACCCCGACGACCCGAAATCCCTTTTTGAGATAAAACTCGGTATCGGTGCCGTTGTGCATGCCGATGTCAAATATCAGGTCTTCCTGATACGTTTTGCCACCCTGCCCGAACGCCAACAGTCTCAACAGGTCGGCGCCGTCACGGATCAGGTTCTTCAATCCACGCAATCCGCGAGCGGCCATGGCCAGATCCTTAGCTTTGGGACCCCTGAGGGGCTGTTGTCTTTGTCATGACGCGTGGGTCCGACAAAGACAATAGCAACCAGAGCGCCGGGTCAGAGCGCCCCCGCCAAATGCTGGTCCAACTCGTCGAGGCGATCCTGGCCCCAGAACCGCTGCCCGTCATCGGTGATGTAGAACGGAGCGCCAAAGACCCCCGCCTCAACCGCGTCTTCGAGGTTGCGGGCATAGGTTTCGGCGCCGACCATCATACCGCTATCGGCCAGCGCAGGATCGAACCCCGCCGCTTCCAGGCAGGCGCGGATCACATCGTCTTCTGCGACGTTCTTTTCCTCGGCCCAGCAGGCGGTCAGGATCGATTGCGCAAACTTGCCCACATCGCCCCCGCCCGCATTCTGCGCAGCAATCAAAGCGTAGGAAGATGGTGCGGGATTGGTGGGCCAATGTGCCGGCTTGAGGTTGATGGGCATACCATTCTTCTTGGCCTCCCGTTCAAGGTCCATCAGCCGGTATTCCTGCCGCGAGACGTGCCGCTGTCCGGGTGGCACACCGCCCGTGCGCGAGAACAGCCCCATGATATCGAGTGGTTTGTACGTGATGCTCGCCCCGTGGCGCGCCGCAATCTCTTCCAATCGACCGCCCGCAAGGTAGGTCGAAGGTGAAATTGTCGCCAGATAATAGTCGATATGCGCCATTTGGTCCCGTCCCGTTGTCGCGTGTGTTTGCGCCAAGTAGGACCCGTGCTATGCGGTGTCAACGTCACGAATCCGTCATGATCGGACTGACCCAGAGGGACTGCTGCCAAATGCCCAACCAAAACGAACCCAAGCTCATTTCGGGAAATGCCAATATGCCACTCGCCAAAGCTGTGGCACGGCGCATGACCATGCATCGCGGAACGGCGGTGAACCTGGTGGATGCCCGGGTTGAGCGGTTCAACGATGCCGAGATCTTTGTCGAGGTGTTCGAGAATGTGCGCGGTGAAGATATGTACATCCTCCAGTCAACTTCGAACCCTGCCAACGACAACCTGATGGAGCTTCTGATCATGACCGACGCGCTGCGCCGGTCGTCGGCAGCGCGCATCACGGCTGTGATCCCGTATTTCGGCTATGCGCGGCAGGATCGCCGGTCCAAAGCCCGCACACCCATCACCGCCAAGTTGGTCGCGAACATGCTGGTCGAGGCGGGGGTCGAGCGTATCCTGACGCTTGATCTGCACGCGACACAGATTCAGGGCTTTTTCGATATCCCGGTGGACAACCTTTATGCCGCGCCGGTCTTTGCACTGGACGTGATGAACGAGTTTCAGGGGCAAATGTCCGACATCATGGTCGTCTCCCCTGATGTGGGCGGCGTGGCGCGCGCGCGGGATCTGGCACGGCGGATCGGGGCCCCCTTGTCCATCGTGGACAAACG
>JABSSC010000212.1 GCA_013214635.1 Paracoccaceae bacterium
GTCATATCTCCTATAATGCGGTGTCGCTTCGTTTGGGTGGGCCAGGGAGGGTTGCGGCCCGTGCCAAAACAAATGGGAACGCCATCCGGAGTTTCTATGCACATTTCCACACAGATTAGTGTGCGAATGTGTATAATTATTGTTTAATATCAATTACTTCACGATATTTCGCAGTTTCGTGAAGCCCCCTTGAAAAGGACTTGCTCGAACCAACGCGCGTGCCTTTTTATTGACCCGGATCTGGAACGTACGCGAGAGACGCCGTTGGCCAATCCGCGCGCGCGATTGCTGCGGACAGAGCGCACGTCCCCGCGACTTGGAGCCATGCTAGGATATTTGGAAATCAATTCGAAATTTGGGCGGCAACGCGTCGGAGGTCAGCGTCCCAGTCGCCTTTGCCGCCGGCGCAACACGGCCCATCCGCCACCAAAAATGGCTGCGGACGTGATACTCAACCAAGCAGCGCCGGCGCCTGAGGCAATCGATGCCTGCACAGGCTCAGACACCGCAGCAATTGAAATCGGGTCGCCCCGGCTCGCAGTATCGACATATGCGGCATTTGGTGCATGTGCGGTGAAATCCCGAATGTCCACGCTCAAGTCTTGATTGATATCGCTAGGCAATTCGAAGGTTAGTCGTGCGGTTGGATCGTCCACATAAGCAATGTAGCCCACATAAACCCGAAGATCGTCTAACGTCAGAGGAACCTCAGGCGTCGGGATCGAGCATACCTCGATCGAGATCATGGCTTCCAGCGGCGTCATCATGGGAAGTGCTGCGTTCGCTGGGTGCGCCATCAGTGACATTGCTTCAAACACGGCCGGCGCGCCGCCAACCATGGTCTCGACATCTTCAAGCGCGGCATCCCCGATATCCCAGGTGCCAAGGCGAAGTTCGTCAAACGGCACAGTTCCGTCCGGGCGCGCAAGGTGTGCAGGGTCAAGCCCGAACGCCGTCACCAAGGTGTTTGCCGGCATCGCGAAATAGACTTCAATGGCGCGATCGGTGCGTTGAACAACAACATCAACATCGCCCGCAATAACGGGCGTCACACCACAGAATGTGGCGACAACAGCACTCGCATAGGCTGTCGTTTGAGCTGCGCGAACCATCTTCATAAACGTGAGATAGCACGTAGCTTGGCCGCGGCCACGTCACATCCCAGGCATCGCCAAGAGATAAACCGGACTTTTTGTAGACAAACGCCCGCGCGTCGCTATGTGTAAGTCTACTTCGGGAGGTTTGGCGCGGTGTTGAGCCTCACCCGAGACCATATAAAGAAGAAATTCTGAGGTTCTTGATGCCTATGATGCTATCACGCCGCAGCTTTGTCGCTGCTACCGCACTTCTGGCAATGGCCCGTCCGGGCTTTGCGATGACCACGCACGAAGTGCAGATGCTGAACGCCCACCCTGAAGACAAGAAACTTCGGCAGGTCTTTTTCCCACGAATTCAGGTTGTCCAGCCGGGCGACACTGTCGCTTTCTTGTCGACCGACAAAGGTCACAACAGTGCCAGCGTGCGGGGCATGACGCCCGAGGGTGCGACGACCTGGGACGGCAAGATCAACAACGACATCGAGGTGACCTTCGACACACCCGGTTTCTACGGCTATCAGTGCACGCCACACGCGTCGGTCGGTATGGTTGGCCTCGTCATCGTCCAGGGCGAAGGCATGATGGACAACCTCGAAGCCGCACAGGGCGTCCGCCAGCGCGGCAAGGCCAAGCAGGCTTGGGAAGATATCTGGGCCGAGGTTGAAGGCATGGACCTCGCCACCGCGTAAATCGGTCAAAACCTGATCAATTTTTCACCCCCGGAAGCTGGCGCTTTTGGGGGTGTTTTCTTTGTGGGCTTGCCATCAACCACAAAACGATTTCTGACTGAACCATGCCATCTCGCAGTCTGATCATCCTAAATCCCAACGCCTCGCTCGAAATGACGGCTGATCTTGAGCGTTCAGTCGCACCAATGCGTGGGGCCAGCATCGACCTTCGCACCGAGTTAACACCTGACGGGCCGCCCGTGATCGAGACCGATGCCGACGTCGAAAACGCCGTCGGGCCGATGCTGAAGGTCGCGCAGTCACTTGAGGCGCAGGCATTGGGATTTGCCGTCGCCTGCTTTTCCGATCCCGGCGTGTCAGCCCTGCGCGCCCAAAGCAGGCATCCTGTTGTTGGCATCCGGGAAGCGGCGGTAATGACCGCGCTCGCCCTTGGAGGAAGATTTGGCGTCGTCGCGATCTTGCCCGCGTCGGTGACGCGCCAACGCGCGGCATTCGCAAGAATGGGCGTCACAGACAAATGGGCGGGCAGTCGCCCTTTGAACCTCGGCGTAGAAGATCTTGCCAATCCGGCAATTGCTTCTGAACGCGTGATCGCCGTTGCGCGGGCGCTGTGCGATGATGGGGCGGATACGCTGATCCTCGGCTGTGCAGGCATGGGCGGCTACAAGCAGCTCGTGGAGAAGGAAACGGACCGACCGGTCATCGAACCGACGCAAGCCGCGATTGGCATTTTGCTTGGTCAGGTGCTTGGCGCGTCCGCCTGACCAACGGCTTCAATCTGACCAATCAGTTCGGCGGCCAGCGTGAGACCTCGACCTGTCGCTTGGGCCATTTGTGGCAGAACCATCCATTCCACCATCCACGCCGCGCCGGACCGTTCCTGCTCATGCACAATCGCGCCGGTCATTGTCCCAACCTGCCCCGCGGTGACGCGGGCAAGGGCCACGAGCACCTCCGCCTTTACCGGGTTTTTCTTGTGGGGCATGGCAGACGATCCCCCACCCCCGTCTAGGCGCAGAACTTCGGGACCCGCTTGCGCCATCAGCGCGACGTCTTGCCCGATTTTGCCAAGCCCGCCGCTCAAAACCGCCAGAGCGGAGGCAAAACGCACGACTGTTTGCCGGTCAGTGTGCCAAGCCCGACCGGGATCGCGTAGGCCCAGTTCATCGGCCATATGTGCTGCAATGGCGCTGGCATCATCGCCGAAGGCCGCCCGGTCACCCACGGCACCGCCCAACTGCAATAATGCTGCGTCGTTCGCGGCTACGTTCATGGACGCCAGCATCTCCTCCGACATCGTCGCCCAGCTGCCCACACGGTGACGCGCGTCTATCGCAATGGCGGGCTGCATACGCGTATGAGCCATCATCCGAGCCGTCCCAATCCGGTCCACAAGCGCCTCCAGCGCTTTCAACATGTGATGGCCACGACGCTGAACAATCTCGTTAATGGAAATCAGTATTATTACCAGCCCGGTATCAATCACGTCTTGTGAGGTAGCCCCGGTATGGATCGCCTCTGGCGCCGCCATCCCCTCTCGCAAGGCGCGCACGAAAGCGGGCACAAAGACGACGTCATGCAAGCCTCCTTGCTCTAAAGCAGCAAAATCTGGTGTGTACTCAGACAGGCGCGCCAGCGCTTCTGCCTTCGCGTCCGCGCCAATGCGCCCCGTCGCATGCAGCGCGGCCGTCAAGGCGGTCTCGAATGCCACCGCGGTTCGCACTTGGGCCCTTGCCCCAAACAGCGATGCTATCTCGTCATCCGCGAATAACCCCGTGTACAAGGCTTCTTCGTTTGACCCATCTGTCATAGCGCTACCTTATGCCGAACTGCCCTAGAGATCGAGAAACACCGTCTCTGACGAGCCGCTCAGATGGATGTCAAAGCGATACGTCCCCTGCCCGGTGTTCTTGGCAACCAACGTGTCCACACGCGGACGTTGCTCAATCCTACCCAGAAGAGGGTCCGCGCTGTTGTCTTCATCATCAAAATAGAGCCGCGTGGACAGGCCGATATTGATCCCCCGCGCCGCAATCCAAATCGAGATATGGGGCGCCTGAAGCCGTCCGTCGCGCATGGCGACGGCGCCGGGTTTAACGGTGCGCAGCGTGAATTCGCCCGTGGTTCCATCCGCAGCAAACCGGCAAATGTGGGGATGCAGCCGATGTGAACGTAAGGCCCTCCCGTCTGCGACGGCGTCTCAACCAATGTGTTAAGGTCCTGGGTCATCCTCACATCCCTTCGGGCTTGTTTTCAAAGACGCCGCCCGCGCAAAAGGATGTCAAACTTGTAGGCTAGGAAATCCATTGGCTTGGCACGCGACATATCAAGCGGCGCGACCAAGCGGTCAATCTGGCTACGGTCCTTGATGGTCGCGACGATTGGACAGCGATCGATCAATGGATCGCCTTCGAAATACATCTGACTGATCAGTCGCTGACCAAAGGCGGTGCCGAAGATAGAGAAGTGGATGCGCATGGGGCGCCAGTCATTTCCACGATTGGGCCAGGGATAGGCGCCGGGGCGGATCGTCAGGAATTGATACCGCCCGTCCTCATCGGTCAGCGTGCGTCCACATCCTCCAAAGTTTGGG
>JABSSC010000213.1 GCA_013214635.1 Paracoccaceae bacterium
CGTGCCCCAGGCTTACGTTAACGTCAATATGATCCTCGCGTAAGGAAATGAACTTGCCGTTGCCGGGAAGCACTCCTACATACGGATCGCGCAATGGAGAACAAAGAATGCCGGTTGTCTACGATGTCCTAAACGCTGCAATTTCAGTTGCTTGGTGGATCGTAATTATCCACATCGTCATGAGTTGGTTGATCAATTTTCAGGTGCTCAATACGCGGCAACAATTGGTGGCGCAAATCTGGTATGGACTCAACAGATTGCTTGAACCGATTTATCGACCAATCCGAAACGTCCTACCGAACACTGGTGGCATCGACTTGTCGCCAATAATTGTGTTTTTGGGACTCATTGCGCTTCAAAGCTTCAACGACGCATACATCCGCCCGTTTTAAGCGCCTTTAAGTAAGATCTGCGACCGTATCCACGTCGTTCAGCACATCAATCAGTGCTGTATCTTCGGGCATCGTCCGCAACGTGTCCGTGCGCGCGTGCTCCGTTGACCATCTTACACCCTCAAACAGCACGGGTGAGACCGCCGTGCTCCGCTTCAGCCCGATCAGCCAATACCCGCCGTCAGGGCTGGGACCAATTACACCCGCTGAGGGTTGCAGCGCGCAAAACGCGGTCCGAATGTTGTTGCGTTCGATACCCGGGATATCCGCGCCGATGATCACAACAGGGCCGGGCGGCAGCGATCGAAACAACCGTCCCATCCGCTGCCCCAGATCACCCTGACCTTGAGCGATGCGCGGTAAATCAGCCGGCCAAATGCGGCTGCTTATGCCTTCGGTATCGGGCGAAACTGCCAACCAAATTTGCCATCGCGGATTGCGCAAACGGCGGATCAGCGCGCATGTCTGTCGCCGGAACCACCAAGCGGCGTCGATCATTCCAATATCCCGTCCCAACCGCGTTTTGACCCGACCGGGACGGGGTTCTTTCAGCATGATGACAAGGTGCCGCCGACGGCTAGGCGAAGTAGTCACGTAAAATGCGTCCGTAGATCGCCTTGAGCTGTTCGATATGTGCAACGTCGACGCGTTCATCCGCCTTGTGCATCGTTTGGCCGACCAGACCAAACTCAACAACGGGACAGTGATCTTTCACAAACCGCGCGTCCGAGGTTCCGCCCGAAGTCGACGCGACCGGCCGAACACCTGTCTCGGCCTCGACCGCATCTGCGATTAAGCTCGAAAGAGGGCCCGGAGGGGTGAGGAAGCTCTCACCAGACACCTTTACGGTTCGCTCGAACTCAACCCCGGTCTCGTCCCCGATCTTGGCCACTTCGCCATCGATCCATGCCAAAATCGAGCTGCTGCTATGGGCATCATTGAACCGGATATTGACCGTTGCCTGGCATTCGCCCGGGATCACGTTGTTTGCGGGGTTTCCGGTATCAAAGGTCGTCACCGCAAGCGTCGAAGGGTCAAAATGGTCTGTGCCCTCATCCAGTGGCGTTGATGCCAACCGGTCAACCAGACGCGCCATCGCTGGAACGGGATTTCGCGCCCGATGGGGGTAAGCGGAATGGCCCTGTATACCGCGCGCCGTCAGAAAGACCGTCATCGACCCGCGCCGACCGATTTTCATCATCTCACCCATCACTTCCGGGCAAGTTGGCTCACCAACGAGGCACGCGGTCATCGCTTCGCCTTCTGCATCCATCCAATCGAGCAGGGCGGTCGTGCCGTCGATGGCGTCCCCTTCCTCATCTCCGGTGATTGCCAGAACAACGGCCCCATCCGGGGGCGTCTCGGTCACAAAATCAGCCGCTGCTGCCGCAAAGGCCGCAACACCTGATTTCATGTCTGCCGCGCCGCGTCCCCAGATCTGCCCATCACGAATCTCACCCGAAAAGGGCGGAACGCTCCAGTCGCTTTCGGGTCCGGTCGGAACAACATCCGTATGCCCGTTAAAGCCAAAGGTTTTGGCGTGCCCCTTTTCGCCCCAACGCGCATAGAGGTTTGACACCTCACCCCGATCCGCGCGGGTGCATGTGAAGCCAGCACCTTCCAGAAACTTGGTCAGAATATCCAATGCACCGGCATCCTTCGGCGTCACGGATGGGCACCGGATCAGGCGGGCAGTCAGGTCGACAGGATCATGCTTGGTCATGCCGTTGGCTTAGCTTGGCTGATATGGGGTCTCAACCCTTGGGATCGTCAAAGAACGGCTCCATCTGGGCAACGATCACGGCATTTTCGTCTGCCGCGCGTTGCATCAGCGCGCGTTCTTCGTCCGGGATGTCGTGCCCCGCCGCTTCGCGCTCGGACAGCGTTCCGTACCCTTCAACATCGAGCGGGGCGAGCTCGGCTTGTTTGAGGATCGCGACCGTCTCGCGCACCGCCTCGGCCTCATCGACACCAGCGGCATAGCAGACAAGCCCTGCGCCTGTTGCGTTTTTGGGCAGGCCGTCGCCTGATTTGCGGCCCACCTGAACCAGCAGAGTGTATACGTCTTTGGATTTCGCCATGATGGCCAGCGGCCTAGACCGCTGACCGGAAAAGGTCAACGACCCTGAAAATCGGTGCTGACGGTCCCGACAAAACAGCGCGGGAAGAAGGGAAGGTGTCAGTGGCAAAATATGTGTACTCGCCGTTCCACATCCCGCCATTGCACGCATCAAGATCACCCGACCCGGCGACGTATTCCCAGTCCTGCTCGTAGGTTCCGTCATAATCACCGAAGGGTGCCGTCGGGCGAGAGCCGTCCTTAAGCTGCCAGGACGATTGTACGCCTTCGCCAAAGTAATGGATCTCAAACCCATCGGCGGCATATCCGATCAGCGTGCTGTCGAGGCTGTTCACATAGCTCGCGGACACGGCGTGATAATGATAGAGGCCAGTGTGATCGACATGGGCGTTCTCGGCATCCATGCCCAGCATTTCGGCACTTCCCATACCTTCAAGCCGCCATCCACTTGAGGAATCCCGGCTAAATCTGCGCGGGGACGATGCGTCGTAAAAGTCTGCGGTTCCGGGGCGAAGAACGATCCCAGTGAGCGTGACGCCCGACCCGCGCGTGTTCTCTGTAATGGTGCCAGAGATCTCAGGCGTTGCATCGACGCAGATCTCGACGGTCTGCTCTTCAAAGCTGTGCGGATTGCCGCGATTGGGGAATGTGCCGATGTCGTGGTTGGGCGTCCCGTTTGAGGTTATGCATCTCAAATCCCCAGTGGTGGTCATTTCAACCGAATTGTCATGGGCAAATGCGGGCAGTGCGGCGCACAGGCCCAGCGCAAAGGCAAAAACAAATTCATGTGGCGTATCCTTCCAAAGCCGTCTCTGGCTTTTGATACGCCCGCTTCATTCTTTTCCGTCGCTCAGGCGAAGACTTTCTCGGTTGCGCGGGGATCACGCTGCGCAGGGAAAAGCGTTACGTCCCCGTTCGCATCGGCGTCCGGCCACGGGTCGAAATTGTCGTTGGTTTCAAAAACGTGGCGCATCGCCTGTACAAGGGTCGACGCCCATGATGCTTCGCTCACCGTCAGATCCTGCCCATGCCGCAACCAAAGCGCATTGGCCACATCGGTCCGTGCAGGTTCTTGAAGAACACCATAAATCACGGCGGCTGCGGCGGGCATAAAGCCAACCGCATCGACGGCACCCAACGGATCCGCGGCCCGGCTCATCTTGCCGCCGGTCCGTGGCAACACCGTTTGGCTCAGCATGTCTTCCAGCGCGTCCATCACCGAGTTGGCGGAACGCGTGGCGCGAAACTCTTCAAAGGGCGGGGGGCCGAATTCCTCAAGCCCATTGATCTGCGCCAGTCGAAGCCCCTGCACCAGCGCGGCCCGGATCTGTGGATCGGCGGTTGTGATTTGATCGTGGTAACTTTCCCACATCCAGTAAAAGCCATCCTCGGATGCTCCGCCTGACAAGCGGTCTCGTATCAAAACCGCGGCACACACGACAAACGCGTCAAAGTCTTCGTCGGGACGCGCCGCGCCCAGTCGGATGGCATCGGCAATGTCGGGCGACTGTGCATCAAGCACGGCGTTTGATTTGAAGAACGTTGCGATCGCGTCTGCCGAAACGCCTGGAATGGCATCAGCAATGCGCGCAACCGTCGAAGCGGATGCGCCTTGCACGACCAATGAAAGGTCATGGATGACCTGAAGCTGGCGAAATCCGCCGGTAACACTCGAACTACACATGAAGCGTGTCGTACGGGCGCAATAGGGCAGAATACTGACGGTAAACGGGCGATTAACCACGCCCGCAGAAACAGTTTGTTTCCTATTCGCGCAAAAGCTCGTTGATGCCTGTCTTGGACCGGGTCTTTTCATCGACGCGCTTTAC
>JABSSC010000214.1 GCA_013214635.1 Paracoccaceae bacterium
CGTCCTGCGTTTTTTGAGGTATAAAGCGCTGCGTCCGCCTGCGCGATAAGATCATCCGCTAGTGTTTGCGCGCCCGGCTCCACCAACGTGATCCCGACACTCCCTGAAATGTTCAGGCTGTTGCCTTCAAACGGGATCGGTTGTTCCAGCCCCGAAATGATCCTTTCCCCCAAGCCCTTGAGGTTTGCTTGCGCCGTTGCGCCATAGATGATGCATACGAACTCATCCCCGCCAATCCGGGTGACAATGTCGCGCTTGCGCGTCGATCCCTTCAGAATTTCCGCCGCCACAACCAAAGCCCGGTCCCCTGCGGCGTGCCCAAAAGTGTCGTTCACTTCCTTGAAATGATCGAGGTCCAGATGCATCACACTGAACGCGTCACCACGTTCGATCAATCGGTCCATAGCCACCTCCAGCGCGCGCCGATTGCCCAGGCCGGTCAATGCGTCGGTAAATGCCTGTTCTTCCGCCAGGGATCTGGCGTCTTCAAGGTGCTGGTTCAGACGACGGGATTCATCCATGACCGCGGACTTGGCCTCGAACAGATAAAGCATCTCGATTGCCAAATCCGTGGGTGGAAAGTCGGTTTGTGTCAGGCTGTAGCGCGCAACGGCATCGACGACGCCAATCCCGAAGGACAGGTTCAGGATTACCCCGCCATCCTCAAGCTCAACAGCCATACCGCGCATCGTCGGCGCATCGGCCTTGCCCTTGGGCCGAAGCTTGAGAGGCGTGCCCAACAAACCCGTCAGAGTTGCAGACGCACGCGCTTTGAGCGGCTTGAGAACGTCGAATACATCCCAAAAGCCGGCTTTGGTCGCCTCCGGCATGATCGAAAGGCGACTGAGGGTTGGCCCTATGTGAACAATCGTCCCATCCGCCGTGAGGCGCAGATGCATCGGCATCAATTGGTCAAGGCTATGGTCGTCTACTGTCGTGGTCATCCTGTGGCCCTCCGGTCAGTCAGGTCAAAGGGACGACCAGAGGAAAAGTCGATCTCGTGCACTTCGATGCTGATCCGGTTCACGCCCGCATCATCCGTGCCTTCATGTTCAAGCATCACCAGGGTGCCATAGTCATCTGCAAGCGCCCGCAGAACGCCGACCAGAACATATCCAAACGACACCATCCCCGTGCCTACACGTATTTTGTAGATCTGCTCACTTTCCTGCTCGACAGAAATCTCCGGCAGGACAAGGTCAGGCACGGCGAGACGCACACGGTCCGGCAGATCGTCCAAGGACATCAGGAAATCCGAATACGTCACGCCACCAAAACGCAGCAATCGGCGCAGCGCCTCTGTCGTGCGGGAAAACACCAGATAGGTACCCAGATCCTCAAGAATCGCTTCGACCGGCATGTCCAAGTGCGCGGCCAGATGCGACAGGCACCGATCCGTCATGTCATCCGCATATAGCAACATCGGCTCAAACCGTTCGAGCCCCGGTTCAACCTTACTTGCGATATCGCGCCAAATGGCCGCCCCATGCGTATCCCGCACAAAGCATTCAACGGCTTTGTTCACCAATCCATGCATCACTCTCACCCCGTGATTGGGGGATGTGATGCCGTAAGAGGCTTAAGATTCCGCCAACGCGATTAGAAATCGGTGGGCGCGCCCCCTTCGGCCTTGCGGCGCTCCACGAATTCCGTGAGCTCTTCGCGGATTGCGGGGTCCATCGGAGGGGCTTCAAAGCTCCCCACGATCTCCTTGAAAACGCGGTGCGCGCGTTCGGCTGTCCAAACGGCTCCGTCCAGCGCCCATCCTTCAAAATTGCGCCAATCCGACAGGAAGGGTTGATAGAACGCGGTCTCATACCGTTCCTGCGTGTGATCAATGCCAAAGAAATGCCCTTCCCCGCCAACCTCCTTGATGGCGTCCACGGCAATATCTTCGGGCGTGGTCGCCACAACGGCTGGGTCGAAATACCGCTGGATCTGCTGAATAACCTCGCAATCCATCACAAACTTCTCAGGGCTGGCGATCAAGCCGCCCTCCAGCCAACCGGCCGAGTGATAGACCATATTCGTATGCGACTGCACCGCCGACCAAAGCGACTGCGACGTCTCCCACATGGACTGACCATCGGGCACGTTGGCCGCACAAGACCCCGACGCGCGCAAAGGCACGCCATAGAACCGGGCCATCTGCCCGGTCATCTGGGTGGCGCGCATGTATTCCGGCGTTCCAAAAGCAGGGGCGCCCGATTTCATGTCTACATTCGATGTGAAGGTCCCCAAAACGCAGGGCGCGCCGGGCTTGATCCATTGCGCCAAGGCAATCGCGCAAAGACCCTCGGCAATTGATTGCGCAACGGCGCCGGCCATCGTCACAGGGGCCATCGCCCCGGCCAGCGTAAACGGTGTAACCACTGTCACCTGACCGCGCCGCACGCAACGCATATAGCCATCGAGCATCGGCTCGTCATGCTTGAGAGGCGAGGTCGAATTGATGTTGGTGTACATTCGCGGCGTCGCCTCGAACTCCTCCTCGGTAAGACCGCCTGCGATCCGCACCATTTCCATCACGTCTTCCACACGCTCTTTGCCCAGCGAATAGGCATGAGCCACCTTGTCAGTCAGGGTAAGCTTGTCAAACAGCACGTCGAGGTGCCGCACGCTGGCATGCACGTCAACAGGCTCAACCGGATAGCCGCCCGCGACATGGATACAGTTGAAGTACTGGGTCAGACGCAAAAGATCCTGACACTGCGCACGCGTCCCAGGTGTCTTGCCGGTTTCCAAATCCCAGTAGTTTGGCGGAGAAGACACGTTTACGAAGACCATGTTGCGCCCGCCAATGGGCAGCACACGGTCAGGATTGCGTGGCGTCAACGTGAATTCAGACGGCGCTTTGGCCATCATTTCCATCACGAAGTCGCGTCCCATCCGAACATTCGTGCCATCGATGATGCAATCCGCATCGGCGAGGATGGCGAGCGCCTCTTCGTTCAGAAACTCGATCCCGATTTCTTCAAGAATACGCATCGCGCCATCATGAACGGCCGCAATTCCTTCGTCGTTTAGCGGCTCGGTCGGCGCATCGGTATTTGCCGGAACCGACCACGGCATCTGGGAAATCACTGCGGGGCTGGAACGCCTTGTGTTTCCGGCCCGTCCACCTGCGCGCTTTCGCCGTGTGGGTGTCGCTGTATCGCTCATCGCATCCTCCTGCGTCTTTCGCAGAATGGCGTATGCGCATCCGGTTTGAGACAGGCGAAAGCGACGGATGATGTCGCGAACCGATCAGGGCAATGAATTCTGGGCGTCCAGCCATCCCGGCAGATGGCCGATATCCGGCAAAACGATATCGGCATGCGGGCGCAACTCATCTGCGCCAGCGACGCCGGTCAAAACCGCTGCTGTCAGCATACCAGCCGCACGACCGGCATGCAGGTCATGTGTGCTGTCCCCCACCATCACACAGGCTTCCGGTGCCAGCCCCAACCGACCGGCTGCCGCAAGGCAGGTGTCAGGCTTGGGCTTGGGAATAAAGCCGCTGTCGAAACCGATTACAGTGTCAAACAACTCCTCAACCCCAGCCTGTGCAAGCTGCTGGCGCGCCGGAGCTTCCCCGTCATTTGTCACGACGGCACAGCGAAACCCTTTTTCCTGCAGTCCAACGAGGTACGGCGGTAGCGGAACCGCAGGCGTTGGGACGACTTTGCCCCCAAGCTCGGCCATGAAAAGCACCAGGTCCCGCGCCGTCCAATTCGGCAGATGCATGAGCAATCGATCGACGGTCTCGGCATTGGTGCCTGCAACAAAGATGCTGCCCGGGCGCAGGCTGCGCGTCTCAAAATCATAGGCGACACTCGCCGCCAGGCTCTCAAGCAACCCCGCATTGCCAGCGGCAAGTTCAGTCAAAAGGTCACCGACCCAACCGTCCCACGTCGCGCGGAAATCAAACAAAGTGCCGTCTTTGTCGAAAAGAATACCTTTTATCCGCATAAGGGGTCCGCTCGCCGTTTGTTTGGCAGCGCCCTATCATCGAAATCTACGCACGCAAAGCGTGAGTTTCAGCGCCCTGCGCGGCGCCCAC
>JABSSC010000215.1 GCA_013214635.1 Paracoccaceae bacterium
CCTTCATCGCGCTTTTGGTGGCGGTGCCAATCGGGCTCTATGCAGCGATTTACTTGTCTGAGTATGCTAGCCCACGCGTGCGCTCGATCGCCAAACCGGCGTTGGAAGTTTTGGCCGGTATCCCCACAATCGTTTATGGCCTCTTTGCCTTGCTTACTGTCGGCCCGATGCTTCTGTCTGTCTTAGGGCCGGACGGGGTGAATTGGATGGGTGGAGCATCCTCGGTCATGACTGCCGGCTTGGTGATGGGCATCATGTTGATCCCGTTTGTCTCGTCTCTTTCCGACGACATCATCAACGCGGTTCCTCAAGCGATGCGCGATGGGTCGCTTGGGCTCGGCGCAACGCCGTCTGAAACCGTCCGGCAGGTTGTCATGCCCGCAGCCCTGCCAGGGATTGTCGGTGCTGTGCTGTTGGCTGCATCACGCGCCATCGGGGAGACAATGATTGTCGTGATGGGGGCAGGGGCCGCGGCCCGGCTCAGCATGAACCCGTTTGAAGCCATGACCACCGTCACGGCCAAGATCGTGAGCCAGCTGACCGGCGACAATGAATTCACGTCGCCAGAGACGCTGGTGGCGTTTGCCCTTGGGATGACGCTGTTCGTCATCACGCTTGCCATGAACATTCTCGCCCTGCGCATCGTGCGCAAATATCGGGAGCAGTACGAATGACCGACGCGACCTCACCAACCCCAAGCGCGAGTGTCCCAAAGAAGAAAGGGTCGCTTCTGGTCGCGGATGAGCGCACGAAAAAGCGCAACACGGCAGAGAAGCGATTCCAAGCTTATGGCATCATCGCCATCGGCATTGGGTTGCTGTTTCTCATCGTGCTGTTGGGATCGATTATTCGCAACGGTATCCCTGCCTTCACGCAGGCCTACATCACGGTTCCGATCGAGTTGGTCGAAGAAAAGCTTGATCCGAATGGTAACCGCGATCCGGCCGACCTGCGAAAGGTGTCGACCTTTGGGTACGCCCCGCTCATTCAAGAGGGGGTACTGCGTGCCGTTCAGGATGCTGGAATTGAAACCGAACTGAGCAGCCCCGGGGACATGAAGGCCCTTTATTCAGCCTCAGCGCCTGCCATTGTAAGAAGTATGGTTCTGGACAACCCTGAATTGATCGGTACGACGATTGAAGTCCGGTTGTTGGGTGCATCGCGTGTGGATGGATATTTGAAGGGCCGCGTGACGCGAGAAAGCATCGCACGCGACAAGAAAATCGACGCCGCCCATCTCGATATCGTCGATCAGATGGTGGAGTTGGGCATGGCCAAGCGCGTCTTTAACTGGGCCTTTATTACCGGTGCAGACGCCTCTGAAAGCCGCCCTGAACAAGCCGGGATTGGCGTGGCGATGGTCGGGTCGTTCTTCATGATGCTCGTCGTTCTGGCACTTGCCCTTCCCATTGGCGTCGCGGCGTCGATTTATCTTGAGGAATTCGCACCCCAGAACTGGCTGACGGATTTGATCGAGGTGAACATCTCGAATCTAGCGGCAGTACCTTCGATCGTTTTCGGGATTTTGGGTCTCGCGGTGTTCATCCAATTTGCGGGACTTCCGCAATCTGCGCCATTGGTCGGCGGTCTGGTTCTGACACTTATGACGCTTCCGACCGTCATCATCTCGACACGTGCATCACTCAAGGCTGTGCCGCCGTCGATCAGAGAGGCCGCGCTTGGGGTAGGGGCCTCTAAAATGCAGACGGTGTTCCACCACGTCCTTCCCTTGGCGGCACCGGGCATCCTGACCGGCACAATCATCGGTCTGGCACAGGCTTTGGGTGAAACCGCGCCACTCTTGTTGATCGGCATGGTGGGCTTTATCGCCACGAACTATCCCGACGGGATCGCGGCAGGTTTTCTCAGCCCAAACTCAGCAATGCCTGCCCAGATCTATGAATGGTCCAAGCGTGCAGATCCTGCTTATTACGAGCGCGCATGGGGCGGGATCATCGTCCTGCTTCTGTTCCTCATGACAATGAACATCATCGCAATCATCCTGCGTCGTCGCTTTGAGCGCCGGTGGTAAGGAGTGTATGACATGGACGACCTTCGAATTATTGAAAGAACGACCGGTATGAACGACATCAAAGTCTCGGCACGTAAGGTTCAGGTTTACTATGGTGACAACCACGCCATCAAAGACGTGGATGTCGACATAGAAGACAAGACCGTCACCGCCTTTATCGGCCCTTCAGGGTGCGGGAAGTCAACATTTCTGCGTTGTATCAACCGGATGAATGACACAATTGATGTTGCGCGTATTGAAGGCGAGATCACGCTGGATAACGAAAACATCTATGACCCAAAGGTCGATCCCGTCCAGCTTCGCGCGAAGGTCGGCATGGTGTTCCAGAAGCCAAATCCGTTTCCAAAATCGATCTATGACAACATCGCCTATGGTCCTCGGATACATGGCCTTGCCGCGAACAAAGCTGAACTTGATGAGATTGTAGAACGTTCGCTACGGCGTGGCGCGATATGGGATGAGGTAAAGGATCGCCTGCACGCGCCGGGCACAGGTCTTTCCGGTGGGCAACAGCAGCGTTTGTGCATTGCGCGCGCCGTTGCGACGGAACCAGAGGTTTTGCTGATGGACGAGCCATGCTCGGCGCTTGATCCAATCGCAACCGCTCAGGTCGAAGAACTCATCGACGAACTTCGCCAGAATTATTCGGTTGTGATTGTGACGCACTCAATGCAGCAGGCCGCCCGCGTAAGTCAAAAGACGGCGTTCTTCCATCTCGGAAACTTGGTGGAATACGGCGAGACGGGACAGATTTTTACCAACCCGAGTGATCCTCGTACAGAATCCTATATCACCGGTCGAATTGGATAAATTGGTTATGGAAGAACGGCATATTCAATCAGCTTACGACCGCGATCTTGAAGCGGTTCAAGCGATGATCATGAAGATGGGCGGTCTGGTTGAAGAGCAGATCATCAATTCCGCCAAAGCCTTGGAAATCGGGGACGAGGACCTTGCCAAAAAGGTTCGCGAGACCGACCGGCTTGTCGATGACCTCGAAGAACGCGTGAACGAGGAGGTTGCACGCCTGATCGCTCTGCGTGCGCCGACAGCGGGTGATCTTAGGACGGTGCTGACTGTTCTAAAGATCTCCGCCAACCTCGAGCGTTGCGGTGACTATGCCAAAAATCTGGCCAAGCGCACGAGCGTCCTGATCCATATGAGCCCGATTGAGGGTGCGTCCAAATCGATCCGCCGCATGGCGCGTGAGGTCGAATTGATGATGAAGGATGCGCTCGACAGCTATATCACGCGCGACGCGGATCTGGCCGAGCAGGTTCGCCAACGAGATGCCGATGTCGACCAGATGTACAACGCGCTCTTTCGCGAATTCCTGACCTTTATGTTGGAGGACCCGCGGAACATCACAGCCTGCATGCATCTGCATTTCATCGCCAAGAACATTGAGCGCATGGGGGATCATGTGACCTCGATCGCGGAACAGGTCATCTATCTGGTGACAGGTGAATTCCCCGATGAAAGCCGCCCCAAAGAAGACAAGACTTCGTACGCGAGCGAAGAGGGAGCGATTTGATGTCTGCCGACCAACCACGGGTTCTTGTGGTTGAAGACGAACCCGCACAGCGCGAAGTCCTGGCCTATAACCTCGAAGCCGAGGGGTTTGAGGTGTTCAAGGCCGAAAGCGGTGACGAGGCGATGCTGCTCTTCGAAGAAGCGCAGCCAGACGTCGTCGTTCTGGATTGGATGCTGCCGGGCGTTTCGGGAATTGAGGTGTGTCGCCGGCTCAAGTCACGCCCTGAGTCACGCACGGTTCCGATCATTATGCTGTCCGCGCGATCCGAAGAAGTGGACCGGGTGAGGGGGCTGGAAACCGGCGCGGATGACTATGTCGTAAAACCGTACTCGGTGGTTGAGCTAATGGCGCGCGTGCGAACACAGCTGCGCCGCACACGTCCTGCGACCGTTGGTGTTCGTCTAGAGTTTGACGACATCATCCTTGATGCGGAAACGCACCGAGTGACGCGATCAGAACAGCCATTGCGGCTTGGTCCGACAGAGTTTCGGCTGTTGAGCACGTTCATGGAGAAGCCAGGTCGCGTCTGGTCGCGCGAACAACTTCTCGACCGTGTCTGGGGTCGCGACATCTATGTCGATACTCGGACGGTGGACGTTCATATTGGCCGCTTGCGCAAGGCGCTTTGCCAGTATGGGGGCGTGGATCCAGTCCGAACAGTGCGCGGCGCAGGATATGCGCT
>JABSSC010000216.1 GCA_013214635.1 Paracoccaceae bacterium
AATTGAAGCCTTTAGCTAAAAACTGAAGATTCAACCAAGAAATTTTTTACCCCCAGATTTACCCCCGGTTACGAAAGCTAAAATCGTCGAAAAATGCCCTAAAGCGTTGATTTTTAAAGGCAAAACGCCCTTCCGTCGAAATGCTCGACGAAACAGTAACCCATTGAAAACAAAAGGAAATTTTAAATTTGGAGCGGGCGATGAGATTCGAACTCACGACCCTTACCTTGGCAAGGTAATGCTCTACCCCTGAGCTACGCCCGCGTCCATTGGGTGTGGCGTCAGTACCCAAAGCGCGTAGGGGCTGCAAGGGGAAAAACACGCATTTCGGAAATGTTCTGATCTGTGGCTTTCTGGCCCGTGACCACACGCTGCTTGGCGTATAAGCAAGCGCTATGACCGTCGACTATTACGATCCTCTGGCTCTTGCGGTGATTGCGCTCGCGCTCTTGTTGGGGGGCGTCGTGAAAGGTGCGACAGGCGCTGGGACCCCTGTGGCGGCTGTGCCCGTCATTGCAGCGTTCTTTGACGTACGTCTTGCCGTGATCATCATGGCGGCCCCCAATCTGTTGGCCAACGTGCGTCAGATCCAGGTGTTCTGGAAAACCCGTTTGGGTGAGGGGTTTTCTCTGAGGTTTGGGCTTTCGGGCGCAGTGGGGGCGGTTCTGGGGACACTTCTCTTGGCCAGTCTGCCGGGCGAGACGTTGTCGCTGATGTTGGCGATCGTTGTGATCCTCTACATCGCGCTTCGGTTCTTGCGTTCCGACTGGCGGTTGACCGAAGCCGCTGCACGGCGCTGGGTGGTTCCAGCAGGCACAGTCGGCGGCATGCTTCAGGGGGCCACAGGGATTTCGGCACCCGTTTCAGTCAGTTTCCTGAACGCAATGCGGCTGGAACGTGAGGTGTTCATTCCTACGGTCTCGATCTTTTTCGCGGCGATGGCCATTCTTCAGGTGCCCGCGCTTGTCGCCACGGGATTGCTGACCGGAGAGCTTGCCATTCTCAGCGCGCTGGCTCTGATACCGATGCTGCTGGGTTTGCCTTTGGGCGACCGTTTGGCGCGCCACCTGTCAGCGCAAGCCTTTGATCGTGTTCTGTTGCTGCTTTTGGCGGTTATGGCGCTTCGGCTTCTTTGGGTGTCGCTGGCGTAGGGCGCCTCAGCCACCCTCGCGTGCGCGGTCGCGCACAGCCATGATCGCGGAATAGGTCGATACGGAATAGGGCACGAGAAAGGTCAGCGCGATCTTCAGGATATCGCGCGGCTCAAGCGTTCCAGCGATGATTTTGTCGCCATAGTTGATTGCGCCGATGATGCAGCCCACGACCAATCCGATTTTCACCGCACGCCGGAACACAGGCCCCGACGTTGCAATTTCAAGCGCGGAAGGCACGCTCGGCTGGGTCATTCCAGTTCGACCAGAAGATCTTTGGCGTCGACCTGTGCCCCGGGCGTCACGTGGACGGCTTTGACTACGGCGTCGCGCTCGGCATGAATGCCGGTTTCCATCTTCATCGCTTCCAGCGTGAGCAGGAGATCCCCCGTCTTCACTTCTGTGCCCGCGACCGCCCCAACCGAGGCGACGACACCGGGCATCGGTGCGCCGATATGTGCGGAGTTGCCCATTTCGGCCTTGGGGCGCGCCGCGTGGCTGCCGCTGGACGACCGGTCGGCGATCCGGATTGTGCGGGGCTGACCGTTCAACTCGAAAAAGACCTTTGCGTCGCCTTCCTCATTGGTGTCAGCAATGGCCTGACAGCGGATTTCGAGGGTTACGCCCGGCTCGATCTCGGCCGTGATCTCTTCTCCCGGCTTCATGCCATAGAAAAACGTTTTGGTCGGCAGCGTGCGAACGGGACCATAGGTCGTGTTCCGTGAGCGGTAGTCTGTAAAGACCTTGGGGTACATGAGATATCCCATCAGGTCTTCGTTATCGATTTCAACACCCCCGGCCGCCTCGGAAGCTGCCTTGCGCGCCGCATCGAAATCGGTTGGCGGGACGCCTTCACCGGGGCGGGTGGTCGAGGCTTTTTCACCCTTGAGGATCTTCTTCTGAAGCGCCTTTGGCCAGCCACCGGGCGGTTGCCCAAGGCTACCCTTCATCATGTCGATAACGCTGTCGGGGAAGGACACGTCCTTTTTCGGGTCCTCGACATCGCCGCGCGACAGACCTTGGCTGACCATCATCAGCGCCATGTCACCCACGACCTTGGACGACGGCGTGACCTTGACGATATCGCCGAACATCTGGTTCACGTCAGAATACATCTGCGCGACCTCATGCCAGCGTTCCTCCAGCCCAAGTGAGCGTGCTTGCGCCTTGAGGTTAGTGAACTGACCACCGGGCATTTCGTGGAGATAAACTTCCGATGCCGGGGCCTGAAGCCCGGATTCAAAGGCGGTGTAGTGGCTGCGAACCGTCTCAAAGTAGTTCGAGATCTCGCGGATCGCACCGACGTCCAAACCTGTGTCGCGGTCTGTGCCGCTCAGGGCCTCGACCACGGTTCCAAGCGTGGCCTGGCTGGTGTTGCCTGAAAAGCTGTCCATTGCTGCGTCAACGGCATCGACGCCCGCATCGGCTGCGGCAAGAATGGTAGCGGAAGCGATGCCCGCAGTGTCATGTGTGTGGAAGTGGACGGGAAGTCCAACCTCTTCCTTCAGGGCCTTAATCAAGACGCGCGCGGCGGCAGGTTTCAGCAGCCCCGCCATATCTTTAAGCCCCAGTACATGCGCGCCAGCCGCCTTAAGATCCTGCGCCATGCCGACATAATACTTCAGGTCGTACTTGGCGCGATCGGGGTTCTGGATATCCCCGGTATAACAGACTGTGCCTTCGCAGACCTTGCCGTTGGCAACGACGGCGTCCATCGCAACGCGCATGTTTTCGACCCAGTTCAGGCTGTCGAACACGCGGAAGACGTCGATCCCGGTCTCCGCCGCTTGTTTGACAAAGCCTTGCACAACGTTGTCAGGGTAATTCGTGTAGCCCACACCGTTGGCGCCGCGCAAAAGCATCTGCGTCATCAGATTGGGCATCGCGGCCCGCAACTCGCGCAGGCGTTGCCAAGGGCATTCCTGAAGGAAGCGGTATGCCACATCGAAGGTCGCGCCGCCCCAACACTCGACCGAGAACAGCTCGGGCAGGTTGGCGGCATAGGTAGGCGCAACGCGGATCATATCGATCGAGCGCATGCGCGTCGCCAGAAGCGACTGGTGCCCATCGCGCATCGTTGTGTCAGTTATGAGGACCTGCGGTTGTTCAGCCATCCAATCGGCCAATGCCTCTGGCCCGAACTGGTCGAGGATTTGTTTGGTTCCGGGCTTGGGCGCATCCGTCATCAGCTTGGGTGGGACCGGGTCCTTGACCTCGGCCGACGGTGCAGGGCGATCCTTGGTCTCGGGGTGACCGTTGACGGTGACGTCGGCAATATAGGTCAGAAGCCGCGTCGCACGGTCCCTCCGCACGTCGAACTCAAAAAGCTCGGGCGTCTGGTCGATGAATTTCGTGTGGTATTCGTTCTTGAGGAAAGTTGGGTGTTTTAGAAGGTTTTCGACAAATGCGATGTTCGTCGACACACCTCGAATTCGGAATTCACGCAGCGCTCGGTCGATCCGCGCAATCGCGGCCTCGGGTGTGGGCGCCCAGGCGGTGACCTTTTCCAGCAGGCTGTCATAGTACCGCGTGATCACCGCGCCCGCATAGGCCGTGCCGCCATCCAGCCGAATGCCCATGCCCGTGGCCGAGCGGTAGGCCGTGATCCGACCATAGTCAGGGATGAAATTGTTCTGCGGATCTTCGGTTGTGACCCGGCACTGGATCGCATGACCGTTAAGCTGCACGTCGTACTGGCTGGCGACGCCCGTGGCTTCGATCAGCGACTTGCCTTCGGCAATCTTGATCTGAGCTTGCACGATGTCGATGCCGGTCACTTCCTCGGTGACCGTATGCTCGACCTGCACGCGCGGGTTCACCTCGATGAAGTAGAACTTGCCCGTCGCCATATCCATCAGGAATTCGATGGTGCCCGCGCATTCATAATTCACGGCCTCAGCGATCTTTTTGCCAAGCCCGCAAAGCTCCTCGCGCTGGGCAGGGGACAGATAGGGGGCAGGGGCACGTTCCACGACCTTCTGGTTGCGGCGCTGAACCGAACAGTCGCGTTCCCACAGGTGATAGATATTGCCCTGCGTGTCGCCGAGGATCTGTACTTCCACATGGCGGGCG
>JABSSC010000217.1 GCA_013214635.1 Paracoccaceae bacterium
GCAGCTTTGATATCGTCATCGATCTGGGCGACGAAGACGGCACGTATCCTGCCGCGTCCCAAACCCGGGTTCAGGTCTTTGCCCCCGCCATCGCATTGGGCAATGGCGACGACCGCTTTGTGCAAGGCGCGGACGAAGACCTTCGGGTCTTTGGTCAGGACGGGCGCGATGCCGTGGTCACGGGCGGTGCCGATAACGTGCTGATCGGCGGCGCGGGCACGGACGTGCTGCGCGGCAAGGCCGGGAACGACACGCTGTTGGGTGGCGAATCCTCAGATATCCTCGATGGCGGAGCGGGGGCCGACCTCTTTGGCTTTGCGGCCGGCGACACGGGTCCGATTGCGGACACCATTCTTGACTTTGAGATTGGCGTGGACCGCATTTCGCTCTTTGGATTTGCCGGGATCACGCAGTTTAGCGATCTGGTCTGGCAGGCCGTGCCGGGCGGAATCGCGACCGAGCTTGAGACCGATGTCTACCTGATCCTGCACGGTATTCTGAACGCGGGCGATCTGTTGGCAGGCGACTTCCTCTTTGCCGGAGAACCCATTGATCCGGGACCGCTTCCGATCTCGGCTACGCTTTCCCTTGGCTCTGGTGGTGACACTGTGGTGACCACTCTGACCGACGTGCAAGGCGGCAACGCAGGCGACACGATCATCGGCGCTGTGGGTGACGCCACATTGGAGGGCGCAGGCGGTGCCGACCTGCTCGACGGAGTGGGCGGCGATGACAACCTGTCTGGCGGTGCTGGTGACGACACACTGCGCCCGGGGGCCGGTGATGACACGCTGACCGGCGGGGAGGGTGCAGACCTCTTTGATCTGCGTACGGCCCAGTTCGACGGTTCAACCGCCAAGGTGATCACAGATTTCGAGGTCGGCACAGATACGGTGCGCCTCCAAGGGTTTGAGATTGATGACCTGTCCGACATCATCTGGGAGGCCGATCCCGGCGGTGTCATCGCCCGCGTGGCCCCGGATCAGACAATCCAGTTCCAGGGCATTGCGAGTGAGGCCAGCTTTGGCCCGACCGACTTTGTTTTTGATCCGGTTGTCTCTGCCGTGGCCAGTGCCAGTGGTATGGCACCTGATCCGATGGTCTTTGCACCTCTGTCGCTCAGCACAGCGGGTGGTGTGCTTCCCGGCACCTCGCCTCAGGATGTGACCACCGCCCGCCGCAACCTGTTGAGTGACGGGCTTCAGCAAACGCAGGCAAACGCGCCCAGCACCGATCCACAGGACGATCTGGAGGACGGACAGGTGATCCCGTTCGATCCTGCGGCAGGCCTTGTGGGCGGGGAACCGGAATTCGTCACGCTGACCTAAAGGCGGACGACGATCTTCACCCGCGCCGTTGCTTCGCGTATCACCGAAGGGATTGAACGGGGGAGGAACCATGGCCGGGTCCATCGCAATTCTTGGCGTCTTTGTCGCTGATACGACCTATCGTGCGGACCGATTGCCGAAACTGGGTGAAACGATGCTGGGCAACAGCTTTGCGCTGGGACCCGGTGGGAAAGGATCAAATCAGGCCGTGGCCGCCGCGCGGGCGGGTGGCGATGTTCACTTTATCTCAAAGCTTGGCAAAGATGCGTTTGCGGACATGGCGCTCGACATCTGGCGTGATGCCGGTGTGACGCCCTGCATTTCGCAACCTGATGGTCTCTCGACGGGGGCCGCCTTTATCTATGTTGAAGAGGGATCAGGAAATAACGCGATCATCATCTGTCCCGGCGCCGCTGGCACACTCTCTGCCCAAGATGTTGAGACCCAGCGATCAACGATCGAGACCGCGTCGATCTTTATCACTCAACTGGAACAGCCGATGGAGGCCGCGATGCGCGGGCTTGAGATCGCGCGGGCTGCCTCTGTGACCACCATCCTGAACCCGGCGCCAGCGGCCGAACCACCGGACGGGATGCTGGCGCTTTGCGATGTCGTGACTCCGAATGAACACGAAGCCGCCGATCTAACCGGTCTTCCCGTCACGACCAGAGAAGAAGCCGAAGCCGCCGCTGCGCGCCTTCTTGAGATGGGGGTCGGGACCGCGATCCTGACGCTGGGCGAAAATGGAGCGCTCTATCACGACGGGACGCAAACCGTGCATGTGCCCGCGATTACGGCGGGCCCTTTGGTTGAGACCACCGGGGCAGGAGATGCCTTCAATGGTGGTCTAGCGACGGCACTCGCCGAGGGGATGGAGCCGGTTGCCGCCGTGAGATTTGCGAACGCGACGGCGGCATTGTCGGTGACAAAAGCAGGAACAGCGCCGTCGATGCCGAAACGTGCTGACATCGAGGCGCTGCTTCGTAGAGTTTGATACGGGGGCAGAGCCGCTCCCGCCGTTTCGCTTAGACCTGTTGCGGCATCATGTCGTCCGCGCTGATCCCAGCCACGGAGACCGGGGCCTTCATCGCGTCGCGGCGGAATGGGTCGCCCAACTCCTGATTGATCATCGCTTCGATGAGCGTCGTCTTACCAGCCTTCTGGTCGTTCAGCGCCGTGTGCAGTGCGTGGGTCAGCTCGTCCTGCGTCCGGGCCTGAATGCCCTGCAGTCCGCAAGCCTCGGCGATCTTGGCGTAGGACACGCCATCGTCCAGCTCTGTGCCGACGAAATTGTCGTCATACCAAAGCGTCGAGTTCCGCTTTTCCGCACCCCACTGGTAGTTGCGGAAGACGATCATCGTGATCGCCGGCCATTCCTCGCGTCCGATGGCGGTCAGTTCGGTCACTGCGATGCCAAAGGCCCCATCGCCTGCAAAGCCGACAACGGGTGTGTCGGGGCAGGCGATCTTGGCGCCGACAATCGCCGGCAGGCCGTAGCCACAGGGACCAAACAGTCCTGGCGCGAGATATTTCCGGCCTTCCTCAAAGGAGGGATAGGCGTTGCCGATGGCGCAGTTGTTGCCGATGTCGGACGAAATGATCGCCTCTTTCGGCAGTGCGGATTGAATGGCGCGCCATGCCATGCGTGGGCTCATCCAGTCTGGCTTGGCCGCACGCGCGCGCTCGTTCCAGGTCGTGCCAGGATCGTCCTGTTCGTGATCCATGCTCGACAACTGCTGCGCCCACGTGGACTTGGTCGTGGCAATCGCTGCTTTGCGTTCGGCGCGGTTGGTGTCGCCCGCGGCATCCGACAGATGCGCGAGAATGCCTTCGGCCACATCCTTGGCGTCGCCTACGATGCCCACGGTTACGGGCTTGGTCAGACCGATCCGGTCGGGGTTAAGGTCCACCTGAATGATCTTTGCGTCACGTGGCCAGTAGTCGATGCCATAACCCGGCAGTGTCGAGAACGGGTTCAGGCGCGTTCCAAGGCACAAAACGACATCCGCTTTTGAGATCAGCTCCATCCCCGCTTTCGAGCCGTTGTAACCCAATGGTCCGGCGAAGAGGGGATGCGAGCCGGGGAAAGCGTCATTGTGCTGGTAGCCACAGCAGACAGGGGCGTCGAGACGCTCGGCCAGTTGACGGCTGGCGTCGATACCACCGGCGAGAATTACGCCAGCACCGTTCAGGATGACCGGGAACTTGGCATCGCTCAGAAGCTTGGCCGCTTCGGCAATCGCTGTCGTGCCACCCGAGGGGCGCTCGAACTCAACGACGGCCGGCAGGTCGATATCGATAACTTGTGTCCAGAAATCGCGTGGCATGTTGATCTGGGCGGGCGCGCTGGCGCGCTTGGCCTGAAGGATCACGCGGTTGAGCACTTCGGCCACGCGGGAAGGGTCACGAACTTCTTCCTGATAGGCGACCATGTCTTCAAACAGCGCCATTTGCTCGACTTCCTGAAAGCCGCCCTGACCTATGGTCTTGTTGGCGGCCTGTGGCGTCACCAGCAGAAGCGGGGTGTGGTTCCAGTAGGCGGTTTTTACAGCGGTCACGAAGTTGGTAATGCCGGGGCCGTTCTGAGCGATCATCATGCTCATTTTGCCGCTGGCGCGGGTATAGCCATCGGCCATCATTCCGCCCGAGCCTTCGTGCGCGCAATCCCAGAAATTGATGCCCGCCTGTGGGAACAGGTCCGAAATGGGCATGAAGGCGGATCCGATGATCCCGAAGGCATCAGAAATTCCGTGCCGTTGCAGCACTTTCACGAAAGCTTCTTCGGTCGTCATCTTCATTGGGAAATCCTCCGGTTAACCCCTGTCGGCCATGCTTCTCTACCGGGCCAAATTGTCTTTGGTCGATATGGAATGTTTTAGGGTTGAGCG
>JABSSC010000218.1 GCA_013214635.1 Paracoccaceae bacterium
GGTCAATGCAGCGAACATCACGCTTCTTCTTAGTCGCCTCTGAGCGTGCCTTTCGGCGCGACCGCTCAGGGGAGGATCAGCGCCGGCCAGACAAAAACCTAAGAAGAGATCAAATCAATGACATCGAAAGTTAAGCAGGACCGTGTCCTGATCTTTGACACCACATTGCGCGACGGCGAACAGTCCCCGGGCGCAACAATGACACACACCGAAAAGCTGGAGATTGCCGAGATGCTTGACACGATGGGTGTCGACATCATCGAGGCGGGTTTTCCAATTGCCTCTGAAGGTGATTTTGAGGCCGTGTCGGATATCGCCAAGCAGGCCCAGACCTCGGTCATTTGCGGGTTGGCGCGCGCCAATCTCAAAGACATCGATCGCTGTTGGGAGGCTGTGCGCCACGCCAAACGCCCGCGCATCCATACCTTTATCGGCACCTCGCCGCTTCACCGCGCCATTCCAAACCTGACAATGGATGAGATGGCCGACCGGATTCACGAGACCGTCACACATGCCCGAAACTTGTGCGACAACGTGCAGTGGTCGCCGATGGACGCGACCCGAACTGAGTACGATTACCTCTGCCGGGTGATCGAGATCGCGATTAAGGCGGGCGCGACGACGATCAATATCCCCGACACGGTGGGCTATACAGCACCCCGCGAAAGCGCCGATCTGATCGCGCGGTTGATCGCGGACGTTCCGGGTGCGCCGGACGTGACATTTGCCACGCATTGTCACAACGACCTTGGTATGGCGACGGCGAACTCGCTGGCCGCAGTCGAGGCCGGCGCACGCCAGATCGAATGCACGATCAACGGTCTGGGCGAACGTGCGGGCAACACCGCCCTGGAAGAAGTCGTGATGGCCATGAAGGTCCGCAACGACATCATGCCATTTACCACCGGAATCGATTCCACAAAGCTTATGGCCATCTCCCGCCGCGTCGCGACGGTGTCGGGCTTTGCGGTCCAGTTCAACAAGGCCATCGTCGGCAAGAACGCATTCGCGCACGAATCCGGCATCCACCAGGACGGCATGCTCAAGAACGCCGAGACGTTCGAGATCATGCGCCCCGAGGATGTTGGCCTGACCGAGACCAACATCGTCATGGGCAAACATTCAGGCCGCGCAGCGCTGCGCTCAAAGCTCAAGGATCTGGGTTTTGATCTGGCCGACAATCAGCTCAACGACGTCTTCGTGCGGTTCAAGGCGTTGGCCGACCGCAAAAAGGAAGTCTTTGACGACGACCTCGTCGCATTGATGCGGGTGCAGGAAGGCGAAGCAGACGACCGGGTGAAGGTGAAGTTCTTGCGCGTGATCTGCGGCACCGAGGCGCCTCAGTCAGCCGATATCACGCTGACCATCGATGGCGAAGATCACCAGATGACCGCCCAAGGCGACGGGCCGGTTGATGCGACCTTTGCAGCGATCAACGCGCTTTTCCCGCATTCGGCCACGTTGCAGCTTTATCAGGTGCACGCCGTGACCGAAGGCACAGACGCACAGGCGACCGTATCCGTACGCCTTGAAGAAGACGGGCGTATCGTGACGGGCCAATCCGCCGACACCGATACCGTTGTCGCGTCAGCCAAGGCCTATGTCTCGGCGCTCAACAACTTGCTCGTCCGGCGGACCAAATCGGACCCTGATGCAGACGTGAAGCAGGTCAGTTACAAAGACGTGGGCTGACAAACCGCGCGCACCGTTTGGTGCGCGCTCCACCCTCGACCAGAATGAGCTGAAACAGAGGGTCAGCCGTCGGCGCAGATCTGCTTACGTGCGAAACAATCCATGGTTCGGCGCAGGGATTGTCGCCAAGCGCCCTTTTATCGCCGCAAATCGCTGCTTATAACCTCCTTAACGCTCTGCACACCAAGAATCGCAGAGACTAAAGAGGCACGGAACGGGACAGGCACATATGGCCTTTGGTGGCATTTTTTCATCCGATATGGCGATCGACCTCGGGACAGCGAACACGCTTGTCTATGTCAAAAGCAAAGGCGTGATCCTCAACGAACCCTCGGTGGTGGCCTATCATGTCAAAGACGGCAAGAAACAGGTTCTGGCTGTGGGCGAGGACGCCAAATTGATGCTGGGCCGTACGCCCGGCTCAATCGAAGCGATCCGCCCGATGCGCGAAGGTGTGATTGCAGACTTTGATGTCGCGGAAGAGATGATCAAGCACTTCATCCGCAAGGTCCACAAACGCACCACCTTCTCGAAGCCAAAGATCATCGTTTGCGTCCCGCACGGGGCAACGCCAGTCGAGAAACGCGCGATCCGCCAATCGGTGCTCAGCGCCGGCGCGCGGCGGGCTGGTCTGATCGCAGAACCCATCGCGGCGGCGATTGGCGCGGGCATGCCCATCACCGATCCCACCGGCAACATGGTTGTCGATATCGGTGGCGGCACGACCGAGGTTGCGGTCCTCTCGCTCGGCGACATCGTTTACGCCCGCTCTGTCCGCGTCGGCGGCGACCGCATGGACGAAGCGATCATCAGCTATCTGCGCCGCCAGCAAAACCTCTTGATCGGGGAAAGCACGGCCGAGCGTATCAAAACCTCAATCGGCACGGCCCGGATGCCCGATGACGGGCGCGGGTCTTCGATGCAGATCCGTGGTCGTGATCTGCTAAACGGGGTGCCGAAAGAAACCGAGATCAATCAGGCACAAGTGGCCGAGGCTTTGGCCGAACCGGTGCAACAAATTTGCGAAGCGGTCATGACCGCTCTGGAAGCGACCCCACCCGATTTGGCGGCGGACATCGTTGACCGCGGCGTGATGCTGACCGGTGGGGGCGCCCTACTGGGCGAGCTTGACCTGGCGTTGCGCGAACAGACAGGGCTGGCCATTTCCGTGGCAGACGAAAGCCTCAACTGCGTGGCCTTGGGCACGGGACGCGCGCTGGAGTATGAAAAACAACTCCGCCATGTGATAGACTACGAAAGCTGATCACTCTACGATTGGCGTGAAGAGGTCGCATATCAGCGATCCGGGAGCAGCGATTGGCAAAGGACCAAAGCGCGAACGAAGCTTATGGCCGCCCCTTAAGGCGGCTTTTCGTGATTGTGCTGATCACTTTGCTTGTTCTGATCTTTTTGTTCTGGCGGATCGACAGCCCGCGCGCTGAACGCTTGCGCGCGCAAGTGGTGGATCAGGTCGTTCCCGCGTTTGACTGGGTCATGGTACCGGTGGCCCGTGGCGCCGACACGCTCAGCCGGTTTCAGTCTTACGCGCGCCTTGTCGATCAAAACCGCGAATTGCGCCGCGAGCTTCAACAGATGCGCGCGTGGCGCGAGGCAGCGCTCCAGTTGGAACAGGAAAACGCCAAATTACTGGACCTCAACAAAGTGCGGCTCGACCCATCGCTGACCTTTGTCACGGGCGTGGTTCTCGCCGACAGCGGTTCCCCCTTCCGACAATCCGTCTTGCTGAATGTCGGTGCACGTGACGGTATTCAGGACGGCTGGGCCACCACGGATGGACTTGGGCTTGTGGGCCGCATCTCGGGCGTCGGAAACAACTCATCGCGCGTTTTGCTGCTCACCGATCCGGGAAGCCGTGTCCCCGTCACGGTCCAGCCCTCAGGTCAGGACGCACTTTTGGCGGGCGATAGTTCTGCCTTTCCTCTTCTCGATTTTGTGGAAGTACCCGACGCCGTGCGTGCCGGCGACCGTGTGGTTTCGTCTGGCGACGGCGGAGTATTCCCCTCAGGTCTTCTTGTTGGGCAAGTCGTTCAGGGAACCGATGGACGCCTGCGTCTTCAGCTTTCGGCCGACTATGAACGCCTTGAATTCCTGCGCGTGCTGCGAAGTCAGGCGGCTGAGCAAATTGACGACCCCGGTACGCTTGTGGCGCCACCGCTGCCGCTTTTGCCCGACCCTGAGCTCGCGCCCACGGATGGCGAGGAGGTTGCAGGCAATGGCTGAAACCCCACTTCTTCGCCTGTGGTCTGCGCGGATCGGCTACCTGCTGGTGGCGTTGGTGCTGATGCTGATCAAGCTTCTCCCCTTCTCAAACGGCGCTGCTGGCTTTCCTGCACCGGACCTTCTGGTTCTGGTCACCTGTGTCTGGGTGCTCAGACGTCCTGATGCAGTGCCCGTTCTTTCGGTCGCTGGCGTCTTTCTTTTGGCGGATATTGTCTTT
>JABSSC010000022.1 GCA_013214635.1 Paracoccaceae bacterium
AATTCGGATTTCAGATCGACAGTGCCCGTATCGAGCGTCACGTCAGCGCCGGCAGAACGGGCGATATCGCACTTATCCTGACCGCGCGCACAGGCAATGACGGTTGCGCCCATCCTTTTGCCGATCTCAACCGCGGTCAGGCCGACACCACCGGATGCTCCAAGCACGACGAGGGTTTGTCCGTTCTGCAAGTTGGCGTTTCGAGTGAGGGCAAGATGCGACGTTCCATATGCAATTGGGAGTGCGGCCGCGGTTTCAAGATCGACGGTTGCAGGCAATCTGATCGCGCGATGCGCCGGGACGATCAGGTATTCGGCCAGCCCACCACGCCCAACGAAGGCGGCCATCGGCTGTCCCATCCAATTTTGATCGACGCCTTGCCCGACAGCTTCAACGATGCCGGAAATCTCCATGCCCGGCGTGTGCGGCCAAACGGTCTTTTCCTGATATCGATCCTGCAGTGCCAGCAAATCGGCAAAATTCAACGCGCAGGCCGCCACTCGGACCAGCACGTCGCCTTGCCCAACCGCAGGGACCTCGGCGGTGGCGAGGTTTGCTTTTGCCCCACGTTCCGTGAACACGACCTTTTGCTGGAAATTTTCGAGCATTTCGCGCGAATCGGCTCATTAAAAGTTGATGTATCTTGGCTCTCTTGGGGCTCGTTGCGGAGTTGTGCAACACACGTTCGGCGTGTTATTGGTCTTTCCTATTGAAAACCGATAATCTGCGATACTTTCTTCAAAAGCAATATTTTTAAGTTTTTTCAATGTTTTGACCCTAGTTGACGTTAGGGTACCTGCCCAAAAAGACAGGTTGTAATGGTAACGGGTTCTACCCGCATATGTGGCAATGAGGAAAAGAGGAGCAGCCCGGATGAAGCACCCAGTGGACGTTCATGTAGGCAAGCGCGTGCGCCATCGGCGTTGGATGGTGGGCATGACGCAGCAGCAACTCGCGGATCAGGTTGGAATTAAATTCCAACAAATTCAGAAGTATGAGACCGGAATGAACCGCATCAGCGCATCGCGGTTGTGGGATATCGCAGCAGCGCTTGACGCACCGATCAGCTTTTTCTTCGAGGGCTTGTCCGCCGAAGATGCCGCCGATCAGCCGCGTTCAGGTGTCCCAGGCGACATCCTGGCCGACAAAGAAGCACTTGAGTTGGTCCGGTCATATTACGCAATCCCTGAGACGCAGCGCCGTCGCCTGTTCGAACTGGCACGCGTGTTGAGCGACGTCGTCTAATACCCCTTGCGCAATGCCTTGCGCCCGCACATGACTGACCTCGGTGGTATTAGAACCGGGGTCCGAGGTCATGGCGACAGTTGATTACGATGAGATGTGGCGCGTCGCCCATGATTTGGCTGACGCGGCGCGGAGCGAGACGCTGGCGCTTTTCCGCGCGCCAGGCCTGACCGCCGAAAGCAAATCCAGCGACTATGACCCAGTGACCGAGGCTGACCGTGCTGCGGAACGCGCGATGCGCGACGTGCTGGCAAAGCAACGGCCTCAGGATGCGATCTTGGCCGAGGAATACGGTAACCAGGCTGGGACAAGCGGCCTGACCTGGGTCCTTGATCCTATTGATGGCACGCGCGGCTATGTCGCCGGAACCCCGACTTGGGGAACGCTGATCGCGTTGTCAGATGACAGCGGGCCAAAGCTTGGGATTATCGACCAGCCGTATATCAACGAACGCTTCTGCGGAGGGGGGGAGCGCGCGGATTACATGGGGCCACAGGGGGGCGGTCCGCTTGCCACGCGGGCCACCACTGAGCTTTCTGACGCAGTGGTCTTTACGACCTTTCCCGAAGTCGGAAGCGCGCAAGAACGCGCGGGTTTTGAGGCTGTCGCGTCCCAAGCGCGTCTGGTCCGCTTCGGGATGGATTGTTACGCCTATGCTCTGGTTGCATCGGGGCAGGTTGATCTTGTGATCGAGGCCGGTCTTCAGCCTTATGATATTCAGGCGCCCATTGCCGTCGTTGAAGCGGCCGGGGGCGTCGTCACAGATTGGCAGGGCGGCTCTGCCGCGATGGGGGGACGCGCCGTTGCTGCCTCCAATCCCGTGATCCACGCCAAGGCGCTGGAAATCCTGTCGCGGTTTGCGGGATGACCGACGTTCTTCTCCNTCAGATTTCGACACTCCTCACGATGGACGATCAGGGTAGCGAGCATGCTGACATCGACGTGCGGCTGCGCGATGGCGTGATTGCCGAGATCGGACCGGGACTTGCGCCTGATGGGGCCGAAATTGTTCATGCCGCGGGCTGTCTGGTTACGCCGGGATTGGTGAATACCCACCACCATCTGTATCAAACGCTGACGCGGGCTGTCCCCGGGGGGCAGGACGCGTTGCTGTTTGGGTGGTTGCAGACGCTTTATCCGATTTGGGCGCGTTTCGGGCCTGAGGAGATGTTTATTTCAACTCAGGTGGGGTTGGCTGAGCTTGCGCTGTCCGGATGCACGACGAGTTCTGATCACCTTTACCTCTACCCCAATGGCGCGCGGTTGGATGACACGATCGCAGGCGCGACGGAGTTGGGCATGCGGTTTCATCCGACCCGTGGGTCGATGTCCATTGGCGAAAGCGATGGCGGACTGCCCCCCGACAGCCTTGTCGAGCAAGAGGCAGCGATCCTTGAGGACTGCATTCGTGTTGTCGACACGTTTCATGATGCGCGCGAAGGGTCGATGGTGCGCGTCGGCATTGCGCCGTGTTCGCCATTTTCGGTCAGTCGCGGGTTGATGCGCGATGCGGCCCGGCTGGCGCGGGACAAAGAGGTGCGGTTGCACACCCATCTCGCGGAAAACGACGAAGACATCCGGTATTCTGAGGAAATGTTTGGCTGTCGCCCCGGCGAATATGCCGAAGAGCTTGGATGGACGGGCCCCGACGTCTGGCACGCCCATTGCGTAAAGCTCGACGCGGGCGAGATCGATTTGTTTGCGCGCAGCCGTACGGGCGTGGCGCATTGTCCGTGTTCCAACTGTCGGCTGGGGTCCGGGATCGCGCCGGTGCGCCAGATGCGCGATGCCGGGGTGCCGGTTGGTTTGGGGGTTGATGGATCGGCCTCCAATGACCGGGCCAGTCTTGTGGGGGAGGCGCGGCAAGCGATGCTGTTACAGCGCGTTTCGCTAGGGGCGGATGCCATGAGCGCGCGCGAGGCGCTCCGGATCGCCACGCGCGGTGGTGCCGAGGTTCTAGGGCGGGACGATATCGGACAGATCGCGGTCGGCAAACGCGCCGATATCGCGATATGGGATATGTCCGGAATTGAGGCCGTGGGAAGCTGGGACGCGGCCGCGTTGCTTCTGGCGGGACCGGCGCTGGTGCGGGACCTTTTTGTCGAAGGGCGACAGATCGTGCGGGACGGTCAGGTCACGACGATTGATTTTTCGGCGCAAATTGCGCGCGCAAATGATTTGGCTAGGGCGTTGATGGCCTAGATCGCGCGTATGCCGTCGATCCAGACGGACGCAATCGCGCGATCGTCGCCCATCATGATGGTCGCAAAAAGCGCTTCCCAAACATCTTTTGCACGCTCTGCGCGCTGGGCGATTGCCGGTGTTGACGCAAGGTCGAGCACGGTGATATCGGCCTCCGCGCCCGGGGCGAGACGACCCACCGTCCCCTCTAGTCTGAGCGCACGCGCTGAGCCTTCCGTGGCCAGCCATATCAGCTCGGTTGGGTGCAGGGGACGCCCGCGGAGCTGCGCGACCTCATAAGCTGCCGCCATCGTGCGCAGCATTGAGAATGACGATCCGCCGCCGGTATCGGTCGCAAGACCCACGCGCATGCCAGCGGTAGTAAGTCCATCCATGTCGAAAAGACCCGATCCGATAAAGGTGTTGGACGTCGGGCAGTGCACAACGCTGGCATCCACCTCAAGAAGGCGGGCGCGCTCGCGGTCGGTGAGATGGATCGCATGGCCGTAAACGCCACCCGCGCCCAGCAGCCCATGCATCTCATACGTATCAAGATAATCGCGCGCGTCAGGAAAGAGCGATTGGACCCATGCGATCTCGTCTGTTTGTTCCGACAGGTGGGTTTGCATCAAGCAATCGGGATGCTCTGCCCATAACGCCCCAAGCGCAGAGAGCTGATCGGGCGTTGAGGTGGGGGAAAACCGTGGCGTGATGACGTATTTCAACCGCCCCCGGTCATGCCAGTGTTCCAGAAGAGCCTTGCTGTCGTCATAGGCTGTTTGCGCCGTGTCGCGTAGCGTGTCCGGCGCGTTGCGGTCCATGCACGTCTTCCCGGCCAGAAGACGCATGCCGCGCGCCTCAGCCGCTTCGAAAAGGGCGGTCACACTTTGCGGGTGGATCGTGGCATAACTGGCGACCGTGGTCGTGCCGTTGGCCACGATCAGGTCGAGATAGCGATTGGCGATTTCAGCAGCGTAATCCGCATCCCCAAAGCGCGACTCTTCAGGAAATGTATAGGTGTTTAGCCAGTCGATCAGGCGTTTGCCCCAACTGGCGATGATCGCCGTTTGCGGGTAGTGCGCGTGTGCGTCGACAAATCCCGGTATCAAAAGGTGGTCGCCATATTCAGTGACGCGCGCGTTCGGGGTGTCTCGCCGAAGCTCATCTGCAGCACCGACGGCCTCAATCACGCCGTCTTGAACCAGAACCGCACCGCGTCGCTCATGGCGAACCGCACTCGGCCCGTCCAGAAACGGGTTCCCTTCAAAGGTCAGAGTTTGGCCCAAGAGAAGGTCGGGGGTGGTGTTGGGGTGCGCGGACATAGCGCGGTGAGACTAGGCGCTCTCGCGGGCCGGGTAAATTGTTGAAACGACTGTTTTCTCGGCTTTCCACGCCTTATGGTCGCCGCACGTTCAGGAGATGCGCCCATGACCGAGCCTCAGATCGCAGAAGAGCCACGTGACGATGACGCCTATGCGTTGAGCGAGCGGTTGGTCCCCGATCTCAGGCTGGCACTGGCCACGTCGAACGCAGATCGCGTGCGCGCCCTGTTTGAACCGCTCCACCCTGCCGATGTCGCCGACGTGGTTGAGCAGATTACCCCACCCGAACGGCGTGAACTGCTTGTTCTGACGCCAGAGCTGTTTGACGGTGAGGTTCTGTCGGAACTCGACGAGTCGCTGCGCGAGGATGTGATCGAGTTCCTTCCGCAAAAAGCCTTGTCCGACGCTGTGCGTGAACTCGACAGCGATGACGTTGTCGACATCCTTGAAGACCTTGAAGAGCCGCAGCAAGAGGCGCTGTTGGATGCGCTGGAAGAGGTGGATCGCGCCGCGGTCGAGATCGCCCTAAGTTACCCCGAGGATTCCGCTGGACGCCTGATGCAGCGCGAGGTTGTGACCGCGCCTGCGCATTGGACTGTAGGTCAGGCAATCGATCATCTGCGCAACTCAGACCATTTGCCCGAGCATTTTTACCACGTGATCCTTGTCGACCCGCGACACCGCCCGATCGGCCATGTCACGTTGGGCAAGTTGATGTCTTCCAAACGCGATGTGCCGTTGGCCGATATTCAGGAAGAGGTTTTTCAAACCATTCCCGCCGATCAGGATGAGGGCGAGGTGGCCTATGCGTTTAATCAGTACCATCTGATTTCAGCCCCGGTGGTCGATGCGGATGACCGCCTTGTGGGTGTGATCACCATCGACGACGCGATGGCGGTGCTCGACGAAGAGCACGAGGAAGACATTTTGCGCCTGTCGGGCGTCGGGGATGAAAGCCTGACCGATGATCCGTTGCAGATCGCACGACAGCGCTTCCCATGGCTGGGTGTGAACCTTTTGACGGCGATCCTGGCCTCGATCGTTATTTCGCTCTTTGAAGGCGCGTTGCAGGCCGTGGTGGCTTTGGCGGTGTTGATGCCGATTGTCGCCTCGATGGGTGGAAATGCGGGAACGCAGTCGCTGGCCGTCGCTGTTCGTGCATTGGCCACCAAGGACCTGACGGCATCAAACGCGCTGCGGGTTGTTCGACGTGAGGCTATTGCGGGCTTGATCAACGGACTGGCCTTTGCGGTGATCATGGGCGGACTGGCGGCACTTTGGTATGGCAACCCGGCACTAGGAGGGGTGATCGCCGCCGCGATGGTGATCAACCTGATTGTCGCGGCACTGTCGGGCGTGCTTGTTCCGCTGCTGTTGGAGCGCGCCGGCAAAGACCCCGCACTGGCATCAGGCACTTTTGTCACCACGGTAACCGACGTCGTGGGCTTTTTCGCCTTTCTCGGGCTTGCGACCATCGTGTTGCTATGAGCGTGGGCGACGCAAAAAAAGCGGCGCGGGCCGCGGCGCGGGCGCGGCGTGATGCGGCCCAGTCGGATGGGCGAAATACTGCTGCTTTGGCGCATTTGGCGGACAGCCTGCGACCCTATCGCGGCGCAGCTCTGGCGGGATATCTCCCAATCCGAAGCGAAGCTGATCCCCGACCAGTGATGGCCGCGCATGTCGGCGCGTGTGGTGTTCCCATAGTTTTGGGTAAGGCCAAGCCGCTGGAGTTCCGGGTATGGACGCCTGCCACAAGGCTACTCGAAGGCGCATTTGGGGTGATGGTTCCTGAAGATGACGTGCCGCTAGTGCCCCGAGTTCTGATTGTGCCGATGCTTGCTTTTGATGAGCGAGGCTACCGGCTTGGTTATGGTGGTGGGTTCTACGATCGCACTTTGGAAGCGCTTAGACAGCGCGGACCGGTGACGGCGATCGGGTTGGCGTTTGCCGCGCAATTGGCCGATGACCTGCCCATCGAAGCAACAGATCAACCGCTTGATATGATCGTGACCGAGGACGGCGTCCTTGCCACGGGCGCGCAGCCCGCCTAAGCCAAAGCCCATGAAGATACTATTTCTTGGTGATGTTATGGGGCGGTCGGGGCGCAGCGCGCTGAAAGATCGGCTGCCTGGCCTGCGCGAGCGTCTTGGCGCAGAGTTCGTGATTGTGAACTCAGAGAATGCCACGTCGGGTGTCGGTCTGTCGCCAGCCCATGCCAAGGAAATCTTTGAGGCGGGTGCGGATGTGATCACGCTGGGCGATCACGCGTTCGATCAGCGCGATATGCTGACCTTCATAGAACAGGAACCGCGTATCGTCCGGCCCCTGAACTTTTCCAAGGCAGCACCGGGGCGCGGGGCACGGATTTTTGCCGGGCCGGGAGGGCAGAAGGTTTTGGTCCTGCAGGTGCTGGGACAGGTTTTTATGAAGCGCCCCTTTGACGACCCGTTTTCTGCCGTTGAGGCGGTGCTCAAGACATATCCCTTGGGCGGGGCGGTGGCTGCAACCGTGGTCGACATGCATTGCGAGGCGACCTCGGAAAAGATGGGCATGGGCCATTGGTGTGATGGGCGGGCGTCGCTGGTGGTGGGGACCCATACGCATGTCCCGACCGCAGATGCGATGGTGATGCCCAAAGGCACGGCGTATTTGACGGATGCGGGTATGTGCGGGGACTACAACTCGGTCATCGGGATGGAAGCGGCCGAACCCATGCGCCGGTTTGTCACCGGGATGGGCAAGGGGCGTTTCACACCCGCAAGTGGTGAGGCGACGCTGTCCGGCGTTCTGGTCGACACCGATCCAAAAACCGGCCTTGCGCGGACGGTGACGCCGGTACGCGACGGGGGCCGCTTGTCATCCTCGCCGTGAGGCGCTTGCGTCAAGGGCTGCAAGCGCAGAAACTGACCTCATGATTGATCTGGCCGCTTATCTTGGACCGAACGGTCCGGCCTTTGTCAGCCTTGGCGTTGTCGTCACGATGTTCGTCCTGTTCGTGCGCGAAGTCTTTCCTGCGGAAGTCACTGCAATCGGCGGTGTGGCGCTGATGCTTTTGTTCGGGATCCTGCCTTACCATGCGGCGTTGTCCGTGCTGAGCAATCCTGCGCCATGGACGATTGCCGCCATGTTCATCGTGATGGGCGCATTGGTGCGCACTGGCGCGCTGGCGGCGTTCACGCAGTTTGCCGAGCGGCAGGTTGGTGTTGCGCCCAGACGCGCGGTCGGCGGTCTGTTGGGCGGTGTGGTGCTGTCATCGGCCGTTGTGTCCAATACGCCTGTTGTTGTCGTGATGATCCCGGTGGTGGTGCAGCTCGCGCGCAAGTTGGGCGTAGCGGCGTCGCGTCTGCTGATCCCGCTCAGCTATGCGGCCATCCTCGGCGGAACCCTGACCCTAATCGGCACCTCGACGAACTTGCTTGTCGATGGTGTGGCGCGTGCCAACGGCATGGAGGCCTTTACGATTTTCGAGGTCACCCCGCTTGCCGTCTGCCTTGTGATTTGGGGCGTGGTCTATTTGCGGTTTGTTGCGTGGCGTTTGCTGCCCGAGCGGGACAGCATGGCAAGCCTCATGTCTGACCGGTCAAAGATGAAGTTCTTTACCGAAGTCGCCATTCCTGAAGACAGCGCGCTGATTGGCGAAGACGTGAAATCGGTCGATCTGTTCCGGCGCGACGGCGTTCGTTTGATCGACGTCTTGCGCGGCGATGCGTCGTTGCGGCGTGATCTGGGCGGTGTCCAGCTTTCGGCCGGCGACCGCGTGGTCTTGCGTACGCAGATGGATGAACTGCTGGGCCTGCAAGCCAACAAGGATTTGCGCACGGTCGACAAGCTGTCCTCGGTCCAGACCACCACAGTTGAGGCATTGATCACGCCGGGATGCAGGATGATCGGGCGCACCCTGGGCACATTGCGCCTGCGGCGTCGTTACGGTGTGTATCCGTTGGCGGTGCATCGCCGCAGTCAGAACATCGGCCGGCAGTTGGACGATCTTGTCGTGCGGGTGGGGGACACGCTTTTGTTGGAAGGCGCACCGGAAGATATCCAGCGCCTTGCGGCGGACATGGAACTGGTTGACGTCGCTCAACCCACGGCGCGGGCCTACCGCCGGTCGCAGGCTCCGCTCGCACTCGCCGCTCTGGCAGGCATCGTCGTGTTGGCGGCGCTGGGCGTGGCGCCCATCCTGATGCTGGCCATTCTGGCTGTTGCATTTGTTCTGGTCACACGATGCGTCGACGCGGACGAGGCTTTTGCCATGATTGATGGGCGGCTTCTTGCGTTGATATTCGCGATGCTGGGGATCGGGGCAAGTCTTGAGGCTTCTGGCGCGGTCGCAATGATCGTCAATGCGATCGCGCCGTGGCTTGCGGGGTTGCCGCCGGTTCTGCTGGTCTGGGCGATTTACCTGCTGACGTCGGTTCTGACCGAGACCGTGTCGAACAATGCCGTCGCCGTTGTTGTCACCCCCGTCGCAATTGCGTTGGGCGGCGCGCTGGGCGTCGATCCGCGCCCTCTGGTGATTGCGGTGATGGTTGCCGCCTCGGCTTCGTTCGCAACACCTATCGGATACCAGACGAATATGATGGTCTATGGTCCGGGCGGTTACCGCTTCAGCGACTTTCTTAAGGTGGGAATTCCTCTCAACCTGAGCGTTGGGGTAATTGCCTCGCTTTTGATCCCGCTGATCTGGCCGCTTTGAGTTTGGCTTTGTTTTCAAAGCGGCCAGAACACCAGAATAGCCGGGATAGAAACCCCGACGACTAAAGCCTCGAGCGGAAGGCCCATGCGCCAGTAGTCTGAAAACCTGTAACCGCCGGGACCCATGACGAGCGTATTGTTCTGATGTCCGATCGGCGTGAGAAACGCGCAGGATGCCGCCACCGCGACCGCCATGAGGAACGGGTCGGGCGATACCCCAAGGCGTTCGGCCATGGAAATCCCGACAGGGGCCGCAACAATTGCTGTGGCAGCGTTGTTGAGCACATCGGACAAGGTCATTGTAACGATCATCAAGAGCAATAGCGCGACCCATGCCGGGGCGGTTTGCGTCGCGCTTAAAAGTACATCCGCGATCAGCACCGTACCGCCCGCGCTGTCGAGTGCTGCGCCGAGCGGGATCATCGACCCCAGTAGGACGACCACCGGCCATTGAACATGATCGTAGATGTCGGAGATCGGCAAAACGCCCGCCAGAACATAGCCCACCACAACGGCCCCTAGCGCAATTGGCAAATCGACGAGACCAAGCGCGGCAAGGGCAACGGCACCGGCAAAAAGCGCAATCGCGATCCCGGCCTTGGATGCATCGGTGTTCGGCACGCCACGATCCGCAATTGGCAAGACGCCGAGCCATGCGGTGACATCCTCGGCCCGGTCGGACGGTGTGAGCAAAAGCAGGATATCCCCGCTCCGGATCGGCGTGTGGCGAAGGCGTTTTCTGATCGTTTTGCCATGACGTGAGAGGCCCATCAGAATTGTGCGCTGCCGCCACGCAAGGCCGACGGATTGGGCCGTTTTGCCAATCAGTCGGGAGCGATCTGTCACGACCGCCTCGATCAATGTGGTGCCCGCGCCTTCTGCCGTCACGCGCTCTTCGCGCTCCTTTTCGGCATAGTCGAGCCGTGCGGCGGTGCGGAATTCGTCCAGCGCCTCTGGCGTTGCCTCGAGCACAAGCGCGTCACCTGCCTGCAGGATGGCATTCCGCTGAGTGCCATAGCGTCGCTCGCCATCCCGTATCAGTCCAAGAATCGCAACATCTGCGTCGTCTGCTGTCGCAACCAGCGAGGCCAGCCGTTCGCCGACATGCTTGGATCCTTCGGGCACCGTTAATTCGGCCACATATGCGTCGACCGCCGCATGCCCTGCAGCCGGATCCTCGCGCTGAGGAACGAGCCGCCACCCGACAAGCGCGATGAAGGCCAGGCCGACAATCGCCGTAATGCCTCCGACCGGCGCGAAATCGAACATCGCAAAGCTTTCGCCCAGACGGTCTGCGCGGATAGATGCGATCAGGATGTTGGGTGGCGTGCCGATCAGTGTNATCATGCCCCCGAGGATCGTTGCAAACGACAGCGCCATCAGCGTGCGCGAAGGTGGCCGACCAGCCTTGCGGGCGGTTTGCACATCAACTGGCATCAGGAGCGCGAGCGCGGCGACGTTGTTCATAAAGGCCGACAGCACGCCGCCAACGCCGCCGATCGAAGCGATATGGGCGGGGATGCCGCGCTCAGAACTGATGAGTTGCCGGGTGATGAGACCAACTGCGCCGGATCGAACCAAGCCGGCCGAGACGATCAGAACAAGTGCCACGATCACTGTTGCTGGGTTGCCAAACCCCAAAAACGCCTCCGATGCCGGGATCAGACCGGCCAGCACGGCCACAAGCAAAGCAGAGAAGGCCACAAGATCATAACGAAACCGCCCCCACAGAAAGAGAGCGAAGACACCGCCAAAGATGGCAAAGAGAAGGATCTGATCAGTCGTCATGGGTCGCTTGCCCCAAGCGAACTGTATTGCGGGACGCAATGCAAGCGGTGCTGCTCTTGCGGGCGGTGGTCGGTCTGAAATATACCCCCCCAGACAGAGGATCTACGAACGGGACGCGCGCCATGGCAGGCCATTCAAAATGGGCAAACATTCAGCACCGCAAAGGGCGTCAGGACGCCGCGCGGTCCAAACTTTTCTCCAAGTTGGCCAAGGAAATCACCGTGGCCGCCAAGATGGGCGATCCGGACCCCGATAAAAACCCCCGCCTGCGTCTTGCGGTGAAGGAAGCCCGATCGCAATCGGTGCCCAAGGACGTGATCGAGCGCGCGATCAAAAAGAGCCAAGCCGGTGAAGGCGACAATTACGAGGAAATTCGGTACGAGGGTTACGGCCCCGGCGGTGTGGCTGTGATCGTTGAAGCGATGACCGACAACCGCAACCGGACGGCGTCTGTCGTCCGTTCGACCTTTGGCAAGCATGGTGGCAACCTGGGCGAGACGGGATCGGTCGGGTTCATGTTCGAGCGTAAAGGCTCGATTTCATATCCAGCCGCTGTCGGCGATGAAGACACGGTGATGATGGCTGCGATCGAAGCCGGTGCCGAGGATGTCGAAAGCTCGGAAGACGGGCACATCATCTATACGGCTGATACGGACCTTAACGAGGTGTCGAATGCGCTTGAGGCGGAGTTGGGCGAAAGTGAGTCGACCAAGTTGATCTGGCAGCCGACGACCACCACCGAACTTGACCTCGACGGGATGCAAAAGCTGATGAAGCTGATCGAAGTTCTCGAAGATGACGATGACGTTCAGCGCGTAACCGCAAACTTCGAAGTCTCTGATGAGGTTCTGGCCCAGCTTTGACCTCGGCTTGCGAGGCTCTGCCTCGCGCTCCGGAGTATTTGGAAAACAAAGAAGTCGGAGGCGGTTCTGGCCTAGTCCAGGAACCAGTTCGGTTCCGCGTTGCCACCGCAGATTAGCACACCGACTTTTTCGTCCGGGGCGGGTACGTATTTTCCACTGGTCAGCGGCGCAAGCGCGGTGGCTGCGCCGGGTTCCCCAATGAGGCGTGCCGTCTCCCATAGACGCCGTTGTGCGTCGACCACATCGTCATCGGTGACCAGAAGTGATCCGACGTTTAGTGACGACATGATCTCCCAGTTCAGTTTGCCGATCTGAGAGGCGCCGAGTGAGCTTGCCGCGACACCGGACGGGGTCACCTCGGCGCCCGGTCCCTGAGCAAGCGTTGCCGCGTAGGCGGCGGTGTGCTCTGTTTCCACAGCGATCACCTTGGCGCGTGTCTGGTACCAGGCAGCGATGCCGCTGATCAGTCCTCCACCGCCGACAGCGATGAAGAGTGTGTCCAGATCGGGTGATTGCGCATCGAATTCAAGCGCGGCTGTCCCGTTGCCCGCAATCATGTGGGCATCGTCGTAAGGGTGAATGATGCGCGCGCCCGTCTCGTTTGAAAATGCGATCAGCTTTTCGGCGATTTCCGACATGTAGCGGCCAGCGCGGATCACCGTCGCGCCGTATCCTTCCATGCGGGCGACCTTGGTGTCTGTCGTGATGTCGGGCGAGAATACAGTGCAGGCGGCGCCGAACTGTCCGGCGGCATAGGCGATAGCGGCGCCTGCATTGCCACCTGAAGCCGTCACAACTCCGGCCTCTGGCAGAGGTGCGGCGAGACAGGCGTTCATTGCGCCCCGCGTCTTAAACGACCCGGTATGCTGGGTTTGCTCAAGCTTCAGGGCAACGGGGATCGGTGCGAGCGCATGTGCCTCGACGGTCAGGACCGGTGTGGCACGCACCCGATCTTTGACGTGGGCGTACGCGGCTGAGATGTCGTCTGGTGAAATCACGGTGGTGACCTGTATTCCGGGGTTTTCGGACGCACAGTTGCGGTTGGGTGGGGCGAGGTCAAGACGTTGGGGTTGCAACCGGCCGCTGTTCACGGCACTCACGTCGGACACGAACGAAGAACACCCAATAATGCTTTCGGCCTTCATACCCGGTTTTGGACTGGGGTTCAGTCTCATCCTCGCGATTGGCGCGCAAAATGCTTTTGTCTTGCGGCAAGGGTTGCGGCGGGCGCATGTCTTTGCAGTGTGCCTGACCTGTGCGCTGTCGGATGCGATTTTGATTGCTCTGGGGGTTGCTGGGTTTGGGATCGTCGTAGAAGCCGCGCCTTGGATACAGCCTGTATTCCGCTGGGCAGGTGCGGCGTTTCTGGTCGTTTACGGTGCGATCGCCCTCCTTAGCGCGATCCGAGGCGGTGAGGGCCTGACTGCTGATGGAGGTGACGCAGGTTCGGCGCGGCGTGCGGTTCTGACGGCGTTGGCGTTTACCTGGCTTAACCCGCATGTCTATCTCGACACAGTCGTCCTTCTAGGGTCGATCTCGACCGAATATGTCGGCAAACAGGTCTGGTTTGCCGCGGGCGCGATGACCGCGAGTTTTGTCTTCTTCTTCTCGCTGGGCTACGGCGCGCGGCTTTTGGCGCCGATGTTTGCGCGCCCAAGCGCATGGCGCATTCTGGATGTGGTGGTCGGACTGACGATGTGGGCTATCGCGGCGTCGCTGGTGTTCTATTGACGGCACCGCCGCAGGATCGGCCACTGGCCGGCATTTTGTGGATGTTGGCGACAGGCATCCTCTTCGTTGGTGTCAACGCGATCGTCAAACATGTCGGATCAGAGCTTCCCGCGACGCAATCGGCCTTTTTGCGGTTTGTGTTTGGATTGGTCTTTCTCCTCCCGACGATTGGTGTCCTGTTCAGGACGCGCATTGATCGTGGTTCCCTTCGTCTTTTCGGTATTCGCGGGGCGGTTCACACAGTCGCGGTCATTTTGTGGTTCTTTTCCATGGCGCGCATTCCCATGGCAGAGGTCACGGCCATGAATTATCTCGCACCCGTCTATGTGACCGTTGGTGCGGCGCTGTTTCTGGGTGAGCGGTTGGCGATGCGGCGTATTCTTGCCGTTGGCGTTGCGATCCTGGGTGTTTTGATCATCTTGCGGCCTGGCTTTCGTGAGATTGAGGCGGGACACATCGCGATGCTTGGGACAGCCTTCTTCATGGGATGTAGCTATCTCATTGGAAAGCGCGTCTCAGGTGCGTTTGATCCCGCAATTATCGTTTGGATGCTGTCGATTACAGTGACTTTGGGTTTGCTGCCTTTCGCCATTGCGGTCTGGGTGCCGCCAACTTGGGAACAGGTGGGTTGGATGTTTTTGGTGGCCGGTTTTGCAACGGCGGCGCATTACACCATGACGCTCGCATTTCAGGCGGCGCCAGTGAACGTGACGCAGCCCGTGACATTCCTTCAACTGGTTTGGGCATCTTTGGTCGGTTGGCTCTTGTTCAACGAACTGCCCGATATCTGGGTTTTCGTCGGGGGCGCTCTGATCATTGCCGCGATCAGTTACATCGCAATTCGCGAGGCGCAGCTTCGGCGTAGCGTCACCCCGCAACCCGAGGCAACAAAGGCGGGGCATTAACCGATCCGCGCTTGCGCGACTTGCGCCCTGCGACACGCCATGCGTTATTTGGGGGATGTTAAGGATTTGTTTACCTTTCTTGCTTTTGGCGAGTTCCGCCGTCGCGGATGTGCGCGGAACCGTGCGTGTTGTGGATGGGGACACCTTCAAGATGGGCAGCGCGACCATTCGCCTGCACGGTATCGACGCGCCAGAAGGCAAACAAACCTGCACGCGCAAATCCGATGGTGCGGTCTGGCGTTGCGGGGCATGGTCGGCGGAACAAGTGCGCGCACGTTACGAAGGCCGTCGTGTTCGCTGTCAGGAAATTGATCGCGACAGCTATGGGCGCATTGTTGGCAGGTGTTTTCTGAACGAAGAAGAGATCAACCGCACACTGGTTCAGGAAGGATACGCAGCAGCCTACACGCGGTATTCGCGGCGGTACCTTGATGACGAAAAAGGTGCGATCGTCGCAGGGCGTGGCATCTGGTCGTCTGAATTTACGCGACCTGAGGATTGGCGCAGCGCGCAGCGCAACGCACCCCCAGCGGCCCAAGTCAGCAGTTCGGACGGATGCCGGATTAAGGGCAACATCTCAGGATCTGGGCGCATCTACCATATGCCCGGACAAGAAAACTATGACGCAA
>JABSSC010000219.1 GCA_013214635.1 Paracoccaceae bacterium
ACATCGTGCGGTCGGGGCGGGCGCTTTATGCCGGGATTTCCTCGTACAACTCGCAGCGCACGCGTGAAGCTGTTGCGATCCTCAATGACCTTGGGACGCCCTGTGTGATACATCAGCCGTCCTACAACATCTTCAACCGCTGGGTCGAAGAGGATGGGTTGTTGGACACGCTGGAGGAGGAAGGCGTCGGGTCGATTGCGTTCACACCGCTGGCGCAAGGGCTTTTGACCAAGAAGTATTTGGGCGGCGTGCCAGACGGCAGTCGCGCGTCGCAAGGCAAATCGCTGGATCAAGGGCTGATCACCGACGGTATGATCGACAAGGTCCGCGGGCTGAACGAGATTGCCGAAGCGCGCGGACAGTCGCTGGCGCAGATGGCGCTGGCTTGGGTTCTGCGTGGCGGGCGTGTGACGACCGCCCTGATCGGAGCGTCGAAGCCCGAGCAGGTGGTCGAATGTGCTGCCGCAGTTGAGAACCTTGCGTTCACCGACGCCGAGTTGGCTCAGATCGATGCGCTTTCGGGCGGGGAGGACGTGAACCTCTGGGCCAAATCGGCCGAGTTGGAGTAACACGCGTGACGCCGATCCCCGGTTTGCCGCCCGTGCGGGCGGGGATGTGCATTGGCCTGCTTGGTGGGTCTTTTGATCCACCGCATCAGGGGCATGTGCATATCACGATCGAGGCGCTCAAACGGTTCGGGCTGGACGAGGTCTGGTGGCTCGTCAGCCCTGGCAACCCGTTGAAAGCGCACGGGCCCGCGCCCTTGGCCAAGCGTATGGCCGCCGCGCGCAGCGTGATGCAGCATCCGCGCGTCCGCGTGACCGATATCGAGGCGCGCCTTGGGACACGGTTCACGGCCAAGACGCTTGAGGCGCTGTTTCATCACTATCCCGGGGTCCGTTTTGTCTGGCTGATGGGGGCGGACAACCTTGCGGGCTTTCATCATTGGGATCGCTGGGACTGGATCATGGAAAATGTGCCGGTCGGCGTCCTTGCCCGACCGGGGCAGCGTATTTCGGCACGGATGTCACCCGCCGCATCCCGCTACAGGCGGTACCGGCTGCGGGGGCGGGAGGCCGCGCGGCTTTGCGTGGCAGAGGCGCCTGCTTGGTGTTTTGTTAACGTTCCCATGATCGACATCTCGTCTACGCGGTTGCGCGATGATGGGGCGTGGACATCCTGACGGCCCAGGGTTGCGCGGGCGCGACAGGGCAGGCGAGATTTCGCAACTGTGAACTTTTGGGTGGTTGCGCGCTGAGTCGGGATCACTAGGATTCTTGGCATGAGGCAGAGACAGACACGCCGAAACTTTCTGGGCGGGCTGATGGCAGTGGCGGGAACACCTGCACTGGCCAATGCGCCGCTTGTTTCGCTGATCCCACCCCCGCGTCCGGGGCCGCGCGTTCCGGATGCGCTGAAAACTGTGGTTGACCGGGCGGGTCTGGGTGGCGCAGCGGGCGTCGTTGCCGTTGATCTGGCCGATGGGCAAGTGATCGAAGCGATGAACCCGGATCTGGCGTTGCCGCCTGCCAGTGTGGCCAAGGTGGTGACAGCGCTGTACGCGCTGGAGACGCTCGGGTCAGAGTACCGTTTTGTCACGGAACTCATCGCGACAGGCCCAATCGTCGACGGGCGGTTGGAGGGCGACTTGTATCTGGTGGGCGGTGGCGACCCGACGCTGGATACCGAAGCGCTGGGCGCGATGGCCAAACAGCTTAAGGCGGCGGGTGTGTTCGAGGTGAAAGGCACATTCGCCGTCTGGGATGGGGCGCTGCCGACCGTCTGGTCCGTCGATGCCGATCAACTGGATCACGTCGGCTACAACCCCGCGATTTCTGGTCTGAACCTGAATTTCAACCGTGTGCATTTTGAGTGGAAGCGGCAGGGAAGCTCCTACGCCGTGACGATGGAGGCGCGCACGCGCAGCTATCGTCCCGGCGTAACGGTCGCGACGATGGACGTCGTGGATCGCGCCGCGCCGGTTTACGAATACCGGCACGTGGATGGGATCGACCGTTGGAGCGTGGCCCGGCCCGCGCTGGGCACGGAGGGCGCGCGGTGGTTGCCGGTGCGGAAACCAGCAGCTTACAGCGCTGAGGTTTTTGAAGTTCTGGCCCGGTCGCACGGGATTGTTCTGAAGCGTGGTGCGGCGCCAGAGGCGAGGCCGGATGGGTTCGTCATCGCCCGCCACGAAAGCGCACCGATGGTCGACCTGATGCGGTCGATGTTGCGGTATTCCACCAACCTGACCGCCGAAGTCGCCGGGATGGCGGCGTCTCAGGCGCTGGGGGCACGTCCGCAAACCCCGGCAGATTCGGCGGCCCGGATGAGCAAATGGGCCAGTGCGCGCTATGGCCTGACGACGATGGCGTTTGAGGACCATTCGGGGCTTGGCTATGGCTCGGCGATTTCCGCGCGCGACATGACACGCCTTCTGACATCCGCCGCGCGGAGCGGGGGGCTGGCCGAGATTCTGCGCGATGTGCGGCTACAGGATTCTAACGGAAACGCGATCCCAGAGGATCGGCTGTTGTCCGTGGCTAAGACGGGGACGCTGAACTTTGTCAGCGCGCTGGCGGGCTATGCCTATGCCGGGGATCGGGAGATTGCCTATGCGATCTTCACCGCCGACACCGAACGCCGCGACGCCATCCCCCGCGACCAACGCGACCGCGCGGAGGGCGTCCGGCCCTGGGCAAGGCGGTCCCGCCGCATGCAACGCGCTTTGATCGCACGATGGGGCGGGCTGCCGGGGGCTTAGGGTGTTTTTGGTGTTTGTTCGGCTTAAGCGCACATGACCGAACTCGCGATTTCTGTTCCTCTGGGTCCGGGACGCTTACGGTTTTCACAGGCTCTGTTGCAAAAATCGGCTGATGGCCGGGGTTCCCCTTTCCCCGGACAGACTTATCCTACGGGCTCTGTGACAGGGATGCCGAGCGAGGTGTAGCCGTTCAGAACGGCGATACGGACCTGAAGCTCCGCGACCTGTCGGTCGAAGTCCCGTGCCATGAGGCGCTGCCCCAGCAGTTTCACACAGTGCATCTTCGTTTCGACGCGGCTTCGGCGGTGGTATCCGCTCCATCGTCGCCAGAGGGCACGACCAAGGTATTTCGATGCCCGCAGTGCTTCGTTTCGTGCGACCGCGCCGGCGGTGACGGTCTTCCACGGTTTGGCATTCTTGCGAGGCGGGATGACAGCGTGGGCGCCGCGGTCAGCGATTGCATCGTGGCATTTGCGGGTGTCGTAGGCACCGTCGGCAGTGACGCTGCCAATCTGCTCGTACGCCGGGATCTGGTTGAGCAGGTCGGGTAAGACCGGCGCATCACCGATGTGGCTCCCTGTGATCTCCACGGCCCGAACCTCCAGCGTTTCCTCATCAATCCCCAAGTGGATCTTGCGCCAGACGCGCCGCTTGGGACCACCATGCTTGCGGGCGTGCCACTCACCTTCGCCCTCCACCTTGATCCCGGTGCTATCGATTAACAGGTGCAGCGGGCCCTTCGACCCACGATAGGGGATGTTGACGGCCAGGGTCTTCTGGCGGCGGGACAGGGTGCTGAAGTCGGGCACCGCCCAGTCGAGACCAACCAGCCGCAACAGGCTTTCGACGAAGCCTGTCGTCTGCCGAAGCGCCATGCCGAACAAAACCTTCATCGAAAGGCACGTCTGGATAGCGGCATCGCTATAGGTCTGCTGTCGGCCACGCTTGCCTGTCGGCGCGGCATCCCAGCTCATCTCGGGGTCAAACCAGATCGTCAGCGAGCCCCGGCGCTTGAGCGCTTCATTGTAGGCTGGCCAGTTCCTGGTCTTATAGGTCGGGGGAATGGGTCTGCTCATGCATCCCGGCTACCACGCTGGATTCACAAGATGAATCCCTCACGAGATTTGTGCAACAGAGCCGCCAAAATCTACGAAAAGCTCGAAAACTGCGCTTGCGGAACCCTCAAAATCAAGGATGCCGTCGCCAACGCCGCCGTCAGAGTTGCAAACGCCCCCAAAAAGGGCCAAGCTCGCCACAACACAACGTTACTTGGGAAATATCCGTTAAAAAAAAACACTGAGTATCAGCGGACATGGGATGGGTGGTTATGAGCGAGCGCGAGCCGGACCGTGTTGAGGTTCTGGGACAGCTCGACGACGGACGG
>JABSSC010000220.1 GCA_013214635.1 Paracoccaceae bacterium
TCATCGGCAGGGGTGCGTCTCCCCGGCGGGCGATGATGTCGAGCCAAGCGGCGACCTCGATCGCGGAGCGGCGTGCCATCCGGTAGAAGCGCGCCTTCTCCTTGGGGCTGAACTCGCCCGCACCCTCCGCGATGTTCGCCACGATCGAGTCGGCGGCCCGGCTGACCTGACTTCGCCGATGAGCGCGCCCGCGCGGCAGCTGTTCAAGGACTTCGTCGCAGGCCTCCATCGCGTCGAGGGCGCGGTGGTGGCTGGCTCAAGACCGTGGGCGGTCTCCGCCGCACCCGGTTTCGAGGCAGACGCAAGACACCGTTTGCGGCCTACCTCGCCGGGGCGGCCTACAACCTCCTACGGGTCTCCCGGCTGCGGAGCTGCGCGGCATGATGCGCATAGATGGCCGCGGGGCCCCCGACGGCACTCCGCGACGTGCCGAGGCGCCGACCGCAGGAGTCATCTGTGGCCGGGCAGGGGCGAGGGCACGGGCGAGGGCAAGGTCAGCAGGGCGCTTTTCAGCGCCCTGCTAGAGAGATGATCCGCTAAGCGCGAGGGGGATCGACGCCGATCGCCTGAGATGATCCACTTGGGGGATGAGATGGAGCCCTCCTCGAGACTCAGAGCGTGAGCAGCGAGTGGCGTCGCGCCTTCGGCGCGCGAGCCGCTTCTACAAGTTCCTCTGGGCAATTCGGCACGAGCTCTTCGAAGACGGCTTCGAAGATGAGTTGCTCGAGTCGTATCGGCCCCGAGGACAAGACCCGTGTCCTCCTGCGCTCCTCGCTATGGCGTGCCTTCTTCAGCGGTACGACGGTCTGAGCGATGCTGACGTGGTTGAGACAGCGGAGAACGACCGACGATGGCAGCTTGTCCTCGGCACGTTGGGGCGGGACGAAGCGCCTTTCGGTCAGGGGACGCTCGTTCGATTCCGGATGCGTATGATCGCCCACGACCTCGACAAGAAGCTCGTGGACCGGACGGTGGAGCTCGCGAAGAAGACCGGCGGGTTCGGCTGGAAAAATGTGCGGGTCGCGCTGGATTCCTCACCCCTTCACGGCGCCGGTCGCGTCGAGGACACGTGGAATCTGATTGGCCGGGCCATGTCGAAGGTGGTGCACGCTGTTGCCCTCGCGCTTGGGGTCGACGAGAGCCTTGTTGTGCAAGAGGCGGGGCTCACGGTTCTCGGCGCGGACAGCGTGAAGGCAGCCCTCGACATCGACTGGAGTGACGAGGACGCACAGAGCAAGGCGCTCAATCGCCTGCTGGAGGAGGTGTCGGCACTGGAGAAGTGGGTGGCCAAGAAGACCAAGAAGTCACCGGCACCAGCCCCCCTGAACGAGGCCCTGCAACTGCTACGCAAGGTCGTGGAGCAGGACACCGAGCCGGACCCTCCGAAGAAGGACCGCAAGCGGATCAAGGACGGTGTGCCCCGAGACCGTGTCGTCTCCATCAGCGACCCCGAAATGCGGCACGGACGGAAGAGCCGCACGAAGCTCTTCAACGGCTACAAACGCCACGTCGCGGTGGTGGAGGGACTGATTGTTGCCACGGCAGTCGAGCCCGCGAACGTCCGTGAGCACGAACCGACCGAGCGTTTGCTCGAGAAGGTCCGCCAGCACGGTCCGATTTCGACGCTCGATATCGACCGCGGGTACCTCGCCAGCCCCGCCGTGGAAGAACTTCATCGGGCGGGTGCGACGGTCAACTCGCGCGCCTGGCAGAGCAGCAATCGTGGCCTCTTCACGAAGGCGGACTTCCGCATCGATCTCGCGAAAGGACGTGTCCGATGCCCGGGTCGCAAGACGGCTCCCATTACCGGCGGCAAACAGGTCTTCTTCCGAAAGAAGGACTGCGTCAGCTGCAACAAGAAGTCTCGCTGCACGACCGCATCCAGGCGCTCCCTCACGCTACACACCGCTGAGAACCTCCTCATCAAGCTCCGGGGGGATCAAAAGACGGCCGAAGGCCGCCGAGAGCTGCGAAAGCGCGTCGTCGTGGAGCACCGGCTCGCACGCATCGGAGCCATCCAGGGAACGAAGGCCCGATACCACGGCGCACGCAAGAACGAGCTCGACCTCAATCGTACAGCCGCAGTCGCAAATCTCTTCGAGGTGGCACGAAGGCGATGCGCTTAGCGGTTCGGCGCTCTAGAGCGGCAATCAGTTTGAATCCATCGTGATCACGCGGCCGTGGCGAGCACGTGCTGGATGACCTCGAGATTGAGGACGGCGGTGGTGCGGCGAAGGTCGAAGAGATTGGCGCGCTCGCCGAGGTAGCGGGCCTGGTCGCCTTGCTTTTGCTTGAGGTGCGCCAGCCGGTGCTCGACGGGGATGCGGGCCCGGAGCCTCTTCCGACCGGCCTTGCTTTTGACGAGGCGTAGGAAGCGCTGCTGCTCGATTTCGTCATCCGACAGGTTGAGAGCCCGGCCTCCCTTGGAGGCAGTGCACCGGGAGCGCAGCGAGCAAGCCGCGCACTCGTCGGTGTCGAAGTGGACCTGCTTACCGGGGATGAAGGGCTGCGACTGGCCGGCGGGACAGGTCACGGTGCGGTCCCGCAGGTTGAAGCTGAAGTCGCGCTTCGTGAAGCGCCCTTGGTTGGGCGGCATCTGTCGTGGCTTCGACAGCACCGTCCACTGGTTCCGCGACGCGACCTCGGCGAAGTCGACAGTTGTGTAGCCGCGGTCCACGAAGACCTCGGTGACGGGCGCGTCATAGCGCCCGAGGTCTGCGCGTAGAGCGGGCATCGCCTCGTGCTCGCGGCGGTTGGCCCCGACGACTGCACAGGCCAGTACGAGGGCGCGGTCGAGGTCGACGACGACGTGCTGCTTGAAGCCATTGAAGGCCTTCGAGCGGGACTTGCGACCATGGCGCATGTCCGGGTCCTTGATGGAGACGCGGCGGTCCTTGGCGGTACCGTGGCGGATGCGGACTCGCTTGCCCTTTGGGTCGTCGGGGTCCGGCTCCAGGTCCTGGTCGATGATCTGCTGAAGGGCGTCGAGCGGCTCGCGAAGCGGCAGCTGAGCAGCCTCCTGCGGTAGCTGTGCTTGAACGTAGGAGAGCAGGCTGCGGAGCTGCTTCATGAGCTTCTGGAGTGCTCGTGCTTTGCGCTTTGGGTCCGTCCAGTCGGTGTCCAAAGCAACCTTCGTGCTGCTCTCGAGAAGCAGCGGGATCCCGGCCTCGGTGGCTACCACGTCGGGGTCCGCACCCGTCAATGCGGCGACGCAGCGCACCACATCACGCGCTGCGTGTCCGAGCAGATTGAGCGTGTCCTCGACTCGCCCGGCCCCCTGTAATGGCTTGGAGTCGGCCGCGACTCGGATCGACTTCGGCAGCTTCTTCGCGTCGAAGGCCCTCGTCTCCTTCGCGAGTTCCGCCGTGCGCTCCAACAGGCGCCGGTCGAGGTCGTTCTCGATGAGCCGATGGCGGAAGTCGTGCAGCGCTCCCTGAGAGAACGGCGGCTTCGTCGCGCCGAGGCAGTCCAACACCATCTGCCATCGCAGGTCGACGACGCACTGCTGGACCGCCTCCGCGTCCGACGCCTTCGTGTACGCCTGCAGCAGGATGGCCATCGCCATCATGGCCGGCGGATGCGGAACCTTGCCCGCTCCCGTCTGGCGATAGACCGCGGCGAGCTCATCCTGGAAGGCATCGTCGAAGAGCCGCCGCCGATGAAGACGTAGAAATCCGAACAGCTTCTTCGTCCGACGGACCGTCTTGAGGAGCATCTGCTCCCGCGGTGTCGGCTCATCCCGGGGCTCCCAGCGAAGCGACGTCATGGACCACCTCCGCAGGGAAGGGATCACGTCGGACTGCGCCACGCGAGCCCGATTTCGTAAGCGATCGAGATCGCTTAACTATCCCGGCCTCGCCTCAAACCGATCGTCGCTCTAGCAGACTGCGGAAGAACGCCGGAGGCGTCTTCCGCGGTCTGCCCTGCCCGATCCCATGCCCGCGCCCGTGCCCGAGTGCGTTCACGCTCGTTGGGTCGACGTCTTGATGAGCCGGACGAGCATCGCGACCACAGGTTCGAGCCTGGCGAGGGCGTGGTCGATCATCGGCTGGGGTGCGTCTCCCCGGCGGGCGATGATGTCGAGCCAAGCGGCGACCTCGATCGCGGAGCGGCGTGCC
>JABSSC010000221.1 GCA_013214635.1 Paracoccaceae bacterium
AAGTCATGGTGTCGTCTTTTGGCTTTTCGCATGGCGATGTCACAGGGCTTACGCTAGCCTCACTTGAATGGAGATTGGTCCACTCATAACGGGTGTTGCGGCCTTGGGCGTTGCAGCAGGTTTTATCTGGCTCATTGTGCGACGGATCATGAAGAGCCGCGACAAACCCGCCTTGACGCACAAGCCTCATAGCCCAAGCGCGGGCTACGATCGCGCGGAGGCGATCCAAAAGGGGGTTTTGGGGGACCGGGGCGACGACAGTAGAGGGCATTAGTGCGCCACCCCCGCTGCCACGCTTTCGTCGATAAAGCGGCCCTCGCGGAAGCGGTTGAGGCCGAACTCCGCTGCCAGCGGGCCGGGCGTGCCGCGCGCGATCATTTCCGCTGTTGCCCAGCCTGAGCCGGGGATGGCCTTGAACCCGCCGGTGCCCCAACCGCAATTGATGAAGGTGTTGCCCAGTGGTGTGGGCGAGATGATCGGCGACCGGTCGCCGGTCATGTCGACGATCCCGCCCCACATTCTGAGCATCTTGAGCCGTGAGATGATCGGGAAGGTCTCGATCAGCGCGCGCACGGTTTCTTCGATATGATGGAATGATCCGCGCTGGGTATAGTTGTTGTACCCGTCCGCGCCGCCGCCAATGACCATTTCGCCTTTGTCCGACTGGCTCATATAGCCGTGAACGGTGTTGGCCATCACGACCACATCCATGCAAGGCTTGATCGGCTCTGACACCAGCGCCTGAAGCGCGACGCTTTCAATGGGCAGCCGGAAGCCGGCCATGTCCGCCAGCACGCCAGAGTGTCCCGCAACCACGATCCCAAGCTTGGTGCAGCCGATATGGCCCTTGGTCGTCTCAACGCCTGTCACCTGACCACCCTCCTGGGTCACGCCGGTGACTTCGCATTTCTGGATGATGTCCATCCCCATATCCGAGCACGCCCGCGCATAGCCCCAGGCGACCGCGTCGTGCCGGGCCGTGCCGCCGCGCGGTTGCCAGAGCGCGCCAAGGACGGGATAGCGCGGTCCGCGTGTTTCAATAATCGGGCAAAGCTCTTTGACGCGTTCGGGACCGATGAACTCCGTCTCGACCCCTTGCAGCGCGTTGGCATGGGCGGTCCGCTGATATCCCCGGATCTCGTGATGCGTCTGCGCCAGCATCATCACACCGCGGGGGGAGAACATGACGTTGTAATTCAGGTCCTGGCTCAGATCCTCATAAAGGCTACGCGCCTTTTCATAGATCGCCGCCGAGGGGTCTTGCAGGTAATTCGAGCGAATGATCGTCGTGTTCCGGCCTGTGTTCCCGCCCCCGAGCCAGCCCTTTTCGATCACCGCGACATTGGTGATGCCGAAGTTCTTGCCGAGGTAATAGGCGGTGGCAAGCCCGTGCCCGCCTGCACCAACGATGATCACGTCATAGCTGGGTTTTGGCGCGGGGCTTTTCCACGCGCGTTCCCAGCCTGCGTGGTGACGCAGGCCCTCGCGCGCGACGGCAAAGGCGGAATAGCGTTTCATGGGTCTCACAAATCCGAATCTCGCCGCGATTGTTGTGCCAAGACGGCCCAATCACCAAGCCCGGAACGGCAGGTTGCGACACTTTCACGACATCGCTTTCAAATGCCCGTCGGCGGGGATAGATGTGACGCGATGAGTGGGATGGTTCTCTTCTGGATTGTGGCGGGCGGGCTTTGCCTTGCCGTGGGGCTGGTGCTGTGGCGCGCGGCCGGACGGGCCACGTCAGATGCGCGCAGTGCGACCGCCTCGGATATCGCTGTGTACAAGGACCAATTGGCCGAGGTTGATCGCGATCTGGCACGCGGGATCGTGACGGAAGACGAGGCTGAGCAAGTCCGGATTGAAATCTCGCGCCGCCTGCTGGCGGCTGACGCGGCGGGGGCCGAGACCTCAACCGAGGCAAAGACCGGCGGTACGATGCTTGTCGCCATCAGCCTTGTGGCCGCCTTGGCCGTGACGGCGGGCGTTTATCTGACCATCGGCGCACCGGGATATCCCGATTTGCCCATTGCCGAGCGGTTGGCGACAGCGGCCGAAATCCGCGCGAACCGCCCCTCTCAGGCGGCAGCGGAGGCGGACGTGCCCCCTGTAATGGTTCCGGGCACCGATCCGCGACTGCCCGAGCTCGTCGAACAGTTGCGCGCCGCATTGGCAGAGCGCCTCGATGATCTTGANGGCTACATTCTGCTGGCACGGAATGAAGCAGCCTTGGGCAACTTCGCAGCCGCGCATGCGGCGCAGGCCCGCGTGGTCGAGCTGCGCGGAACCGCCAATGATTACGCCGATTATGCCGACCTTTTGATCCTTGCCGCAGGTGGATACGTCTCGCCCGAAGCGGAAGAGGCGCTGTTGCAGGCGCTCAACCGCGATCCGTCCAACGGCGCGGCGCGGTATTATGCAGGGCTTTTGGCCGCGCAAACAGGCCGCCCGGATCAGGCCTTTAACCTGTGGCGACCACTTCTCGAAGAAAGCCAACCCGACGCGCCCTGGGTCGGGCCGATCCGCGCCCAGCTCCAGCAAATCGCGGATATGGCGGGCATCCGCTATGCCCTGCCCGCCGAAGGCGCCGCACCGACCCGTGGCCCCTCCGCCGCCGATATCGAGGCTGCGCAGGAGATGTCGCCCGAAGATCGCATGGCGATGATAGAAGGCATGGTCGGGGGGCTGTCGGACCGTTTGGCCAGCGAAGGCGGGCCGCCTCAGGACTGGGCGCAACTTATCACCGCGCTCGGCGTCTTGGGTCGCACCGATCAGGCACGCGCGATTGCCAATGAAGCCGCAATTGTCTTTGCCGACGACCCGACCGCGCGGGACATCATCGCGCGCGCCCGTGAACAAGCGGGGTTGGGCGAGTGATTTATCCCACTTTGGACGAGATGGCGCCCACCCTCCCCTTCGGCGCGGCGCTCGCCGGCCTTGATCTGGGGACGGTGACGATTGGCGTCGCCGTCTCGGACGCGATGCGACAGGTGGCCAGCCCGCTGACCACGATCCGGCGCAAGAAATTCGGCGCGGATGCCAAGGCGCTTTTGGAGATTCTGACCGAGCGTCAGATTGGCGGGATCATCCTTGGCCTGCCGCTCAACATGGACGGAACCGAAGGCCCTCGCTGTCAGTCAACCCGCGCCTTTGCGCGCAACCTTGAACCCCTGACAGACCTGCCGATCACCTTTTGGGACGAACGGCTGTCCACGGTTGCCGCCGAACGCGCGTTGCTCGAAGCCGACACCTCACGCAAAAGACGCGCCGAGGTCATTGACCACGTCGCTGCCGGCGTCATCTTGCAAGGCGCATTGGACCGGCTACGGATGATTGGAACAGCCACGTGAACGACGATATCTGGCGGCGGGACGAGATAGAGAGCCCCTGCATCAATGTCTGTGTCATCCACCCGACCGAACGCATCTGCGCGGGCTGTTATCGCACGATTGAAGAGATAGGCGGATGGTCGCGGCTAGACCCCGAGACGCGGTCCGAGATCATGGCCGAGCTTCCCAATCGTGCCGGACGGTTGAACAAGCGTCGGGGTGGCCGCAAGGCGCGCGTGCCGTCCACCTGATCCCCTCCACTTGGTTGCAAGCCCTTCCCTGCGCTAGACTGTCA
>JABSSC010000222.1 GCA_013214635.1 Paracoccaceae bacterium
CCTCTGCATCAAGCTCCAGTGCCCCCAACACCTGAGCCTGATCCGTATCCATCACCAGCAACGCACGCATTAACTGGGTTGGCAAAAAGTCCTGCGGCATGAGCCGTTCAAACGTCCCGAGCGGCACCATCGCGCGCCGCCCCCCATTGAGGTTAGACGTAAGCGGGAATTCGTGTCGTGAGAACGCTGACCCTAGCACGGGTTGGAGCGCGTATTTGGAAAACATCGGGCGGATCCACCCGAGGGGAATCTGCTTTTTGTCCTCTTCGATAAGCGTGACTTGCCGCGCATACCTTCCGAGATACGCAGTCTCATTCAGCCCTGACCGACCGCTCAGCACCGATCCGGAGATCAGGCGCACCGGATAGCTTGGCAGATCACGCTCACAGAGTTCAGTCATCGACGCGCCGGTGATTGTCCGCACGAGCCGTGGGTCATTGCAGGCGGGGCCCGTCAGCGCGATGATCTTGCGCCCATCGTAATGTCCGGTCTGCAATAGCCGACCGATCGCGATGACATCCTGATATCCGACAGTCCAAACCGCCTTGTCCGCCGATGGCGGCGTCAGGAAATGCATATGCGTGCCGGCGAGACCAGCGGGATGAGGGCCAGAAAAGGACACCGCCTCGACACCGGCTGCGTCATGCCCGGGCAATGGATCCCCTGCCCCTTGGCACAGGTACGTTGGGCCATCGGTCAGCTTTGAAATCGCCGTAACGCCCGCCGCAAAGGCGTCGGGCTCCTCACCGATGGCGATTGTTGGATCAGTGGCCAACGGCTCGGTGTCTATGGCCGTGATATAGATCGCTTCAGCCAGTGTTTCCGGGTCTGGCACCTTGGAATAGGGCCGCGTCCGGAAGGACGTCCAAAGGCCTGCGGCACATAGTCGCTTTACCAGCCCGTCACGGGTGTTCACGTCACCAGTTTGCGAAAAATCCACCGGTGAACCGGCGGAAGCATCGGCATCTATGGCCACACTCACGAGCTTGCGACGCGCCCCGCGATTGATGGATCTCACTCGTCCCGCAATAGGCGACACGACCTTTACATCAGGCAGGCGCTTGTCAAACATGATCGGGGTGCCCGGCACCACCATATCACCCTCTTCGACCGTGATTTTCGGTTTAAAATCAATATAGTCATCGCCGAGCAGGCCGACCGAAGCGATCGACGTTACATCTTCGATATCCGATCGCGGCGCACCGGATATCGGCACATTCAAGCCTTTGCGTAGCTCAATTCGCTTCACGATTGGGGCCTTCAATCCTTGAACTGTCTTTGTGGCGGTGCCGCGCTGAATCGACCTCAGCACGCGGTGCCAAAACTTTGCTAGAGGTTTGTTTCTGATTTGACTAGACAGTGCTTGAAGAATTTTGCGTCCGCGCTAGCAACGGTGCAAAATAGGAAAGAGAACCCACAGTGAGTACCGCCATGAACGTCTCGCGTCGCGCCATGCTTGCACTGCCTCTTGCACTGGCAGCCTGTAAATATCGTAAAGAGATTTTGCGCTTTTCCGGCCCCACGATGGGTACAACGTACAACGTCGTCGTTGTGGATCACGACGGTCGACTTGACGAAGGGGAAGTCAAATCCGCGATCGATGGTGCGCTCGTCCACGTGAACGCAAGCCTCTCCAACTGGGACGCGACATCTGAGATTTCGCGGTTCAATGCGACGCGCACACAAGCGCCGGTCCAACTGTCGGCAGTTCTTGCAAGCGTTATGGCTGCGTCAGACCTTGTGCATCAAGCCAGCCAAGGCCGTTTTGATACCACCATTGGTCCGTTGATTGAGGCCTGGGGATTTGGGTCCACCGGCGCACCCGCCATGCCGAATGCCACGACACTGGATACTGCGCTTGAGCGGTCGGGTCACGGCAACACGCTTTTGCTGAATGGCGGGAAGATGACCAAGCGGCGCGGGGATGCGCAGATCTATCTGGCCGGTGTGGGCAAAGGGTATGGCGCGGATCATGTGGGTCAGGCGCTGATGAATCTTGGGGCCAACGACTACCTCGTTGAGATTGGGGGTGATCTGGTCACCGCCGGTAGAAACCTGGATGGCCTGCCATGGCAGATCGGAATTGAGACACCAAACCCCGCCGATCGCAGTGTCTTTGATGTGGTTGGGTTGAAAGGGCGTGGGCTGGCCACATCGGGCGACTATCGCAACTACTTTGAGATTGACGGGCAACGGTATTCACACCTGATCGATCCCGCTCTGGGGCGTCCTGTTGCACACAACACTGCGTCGGCCACAGTGATTGCGGACGACGCGATGATGGCCGACGCTTGGTCGACGGCCATGTTGATCCTTGGGCGCGAGCACGGGCTTGAGATTGCAGCGGCACATGGCGTGGCTGTTCAGTTCATCGAACGCGATCGTGATGCGCAGACGCTTGCCTTCACAACCCATACCAGCGACACGTTCAACGAACTCACCGCGTAACGGCATCGGGACGAGGCAACACTCATGGCGACATTTGCGTTCGCGTTCGCATTCTTCCTACTGGTCGTGCTTGGCATGTCTTTGGGCGTGATCCTGATGAACAAGCGCATCAAAGGAAGCTGTGGCGGGCTGAACGCGATTGGTAACGGTAACGAATGCCTTGTCTGCCACAAGGAAATTGACCCCGACTCCCCTTTGCGTGAACGCCTTGACTGCCCACGCGCGCGCAAGATGCTTGAACGGTTGGAGGCGGATCGCTTAACCTGATCCAAAGTCAGGAGGCCGACCTCATGCCAAGCTCTTATCAGGCGCCAATGCGCGGTGATCGCAAAGATGAGCGCACCAAAAGCCAATCTGTAAATCTGGCCAACGCGCAACCGACCGTGGCGGACGTGCTGTCGGGGAAAAGCGGAGACGTTTTCTCAATAGGTCCCGACCAGACCCTCAGTGAGGCGGTGGTCCTGTTGCGCGACAAGCGGATCGGCGCGTTGGTCGTGACGGACACCACTGGTGCTCTGGTGGGCATCCTGTCAGAACGCGATATCGTGCGTAAGCTCGCCGAGACACCGGGTCAGACCCTGCCGCAAACCGTCCGCAGTGTTATGACCGACAAAGTGGAAACCTGCGCACCGTCCGACAGCGTTGTCACCGCGCTCAAGCAAATGACTGCGGGCCGGTTCCGCCACATGCCCGTTGTGGATGGATCGGCCTTGGTGGGCATGGTGACGATTGGCGACGTCATCAACCACCGGCTCAACCAGCTTGAGCATGAGGCTCTTCAGCTTAAGCAACTGATCGTCGGTTAAGGCAATTCAATCGGAATAAATCCGAGCGCGAGCAGTCCACTGGCGGCAACGAGCCCGTACAACCAGTATTGAGACCGCGGGCCTTCAGCCTTCCACACGCGGCGATATCTGTGCCCCGCAAGGCACGTGATGCAAAAGATGAGCGTGGCCAACGCTGGGCTTAAAGAAACTGTGCTGAAATCCATCGACGACATTCCTTAAGGCCCAAAGCGCGATCCGTTTGTTTTGTGTTCGAAGCGGGACACGTCGATGTGTGACACAAAGCCAAAGGTTCCGCAAAGCACCCCACGCCCCACAATCACCGCAACGCCCGGCTGCTGCGAAGTGGCTCTT
>JABSSC010000223.1 GCA_013214635.1 Paracoccaceae bacterium
GCGACTCTGCTCCCGCGACAGTGGTCGACGGATCCCAGACCAGTCATTCGCTGCAGCTTGCAGTAAGGACCGAGATGGGGGACAAAGTGCTCGTTCGCTGCGGCTGAACGAATGACCGCAAACAATACATGCACTATCGACTTCGTATTTCTGGTGGCTACCAAGGATGGATTGATCCATCAGTGTTTAGGAATTTGCCGTTGGCCGCAGACAGTTTGCCACCTCTCCACAATGCAAACACGGCCTGCGCGACCTCCGTCGGCGTGCGTTCCGCATTGGATCCACCCATGTCGGTACGCATCCAGCCGGGGTTGAGGGCTACGGCAGACTTGTTGGTATCAGAGAACTCAAGCGCAACTGCCCGCGTGAACATATTCAGCAAGGCTTTTGACCCGGCATAACCATAGTGCCCACCGCTTGTCTTTCCGCCGATTGAGCCAAGCCAGGAAGAGATGTTGAGCGCGACGGCATCATCGGTCAGGTTTGGCAATATCCGAGAGATCAGCGTCATAGGAGCCAATGCATTGATCCAAAGGCTTTCGGCGACATTTGAAGCGTCAAAATGTTCGATTTTGAATGTCGACTGAAAGTAGTTGGGATCGTCTTTCCGGTCTTTGGGGTTGAAGCCTGCGTTGTTGATCAGAAGGTCGATCTCCAGCCCGTCGGCGAGTATCTCAGAGCAAACTTGGGCAATGCTTTTCTTCTTGCTGAGGTCCAACGCGTAAGGTCGATCAACATGGTCAGCCTTGAGCGTCGACGCATCTCGCGCGGTTCCGACAACCCTTTAGCCTAAATCATGCGCCTCTTTTGCAAACGCCGCACCCAGCCCTCGGTTCGCGCCTGTTATCAATACCGTTTTCTGCGACATTGTTTTCTCCTCAGTACATTTTGATCGTCGCAATGCCCGCAATCATCAAAGCAAGCCCCGCCAAGCGACCGGCATTGAGCGTGTGTTGTGCATTGCCAAACGCTCCGAGATGGTCGAGCACCAGCGCAGTTATGATTTGGCCAACAAGGATGAGGCCGGTTTTCAGCCCCACGCCAAGTCTTGGCGTGAGAACGACGATCGCAATAATGTAGCCTGTTGCGATAGCCCCACCGAGCCAGACGGTTTTCGGGGCCGCCACCAACTCGCTCACAGTTGGCAAGTTAGGCCGCGTTGCGGCAACGATGATGGTCAGAACCAGCGCGCCCACCAAAAAGACGATCAGGCTTGCGGTGAAGGCATTGCGCGTCACTCCGCCCAACTGACCGTTAAAGGCCAATTGAAGCGGAACCAGTGCCCCGGTCACGAGCGCTGCCAGCATGAGCGGCCATTGTGCCATTCTTTTCCCTTTCCTTGGAGGCAGGGGCGCTATGCGCCACCCGCCAATTCCAAGATCGCCGCGACCAATGCATCGACTTGTGTGGTCTGAGGTGCATGGCCTGAATTGATGTCGATCACCCGGCCGATCCCGGCACGTTCGATCATCCACGTTTGCAGTGGTGTCGAAACGGCCTGATCCTGAAGCGTACGAATGTAGGCCTGCGGCACCGATCCAAACGCGTCCTCGGTCAACGTCACCGGCGTGGCGATGGGCGCGAGCGGTTCGCGGATCAGTCCGGCCACAATTGCCGCGCGTTGATCTTCGGTGCCTTCGTTGCCAAAGATCGCCGCACGGTCCCGTTCCAGAATCTCGGCATAGGAATAATCCGGCGCGATCACGAAGCTTTCCTCGGTGAAGCTGTTGTCGCCATCACTCAACGCCAGCGTTTCCATGCTTTCCCCGCTTTCCGGGACATAGGCTGCGACGTAGACAAGTTGGGTGACATTCAGCGGCGCGGCTTCGGCTGCTGCGGAGATCGTCATACCGCCAAAGCTGTGTCCGACCAGCACCACGGGTCCCTCGGCCGCTGCTATGGCGTCCAGCGTTGTCGCCACGTGGTCCGCGAGCCCGACCGCTTTCGCAGCTTCGCCCTCGGCATCACGTCCCGGCAAATTCACCAAGGTCACATCATGTCCCTGCGCTTCAAGCGCGGCTTCGACATCCGCCCAATCGGTTGCGGATTGAAAGGCCCCGTGGACAATGACGATGTTTTCAGCCGCAGCCGGGCCGGCCAAAAAGGCGGACGCAACTGCGAGCGATCTGAGAAGTTTCATGCGGTTTCTCCTGCATTGGTAAGTTGAGACGCCAACACCGCGCTGACTTCTCGAGCGGCTGCAGCTGCAGAGACTTGCTGCTGGCCCGTGATCAGGTTCCCGTCGCGGATCGCGAACGCTTCCAGCGGGCCGCCAACCTCAAAGGATGTGTCGGCGATCTTCCGTGCCTCTGTTTCGATCCAGAACGGCTGAATTTTCATGCCAACGGCGTTTTCGGCATATTCCTCTTCGGAATTTGCGAAGCCAGTCCAGCGTTTGCCCTTCACCAAGAGATCGCCATTGGACAGCATGGTCTTTAGCAGAACGCAGGTGCCGTGGCAGACGGCTGCTGTGACCTTGCCCGCCTCGTAGAAATCCGCGACGGCCTTGTGGGTGTTGGGATCGTCGATCATCGTGACCATTGGGCCTTGTCCGCCCACCACGAAGACCGCGTCGAAGTCCGCCGTGTTGAGGTCGGCCAAGGCAGGCGTGTTCTTCAAGAGCGCCATTTTGCTCGGGTCCTGCTTGAACGCGAGCGAGATCGTGTCCTCGACCGAGTAGCCGCTATCGTCTTCGGGGTCGGAATAGGCGTCTGCAAGAATTTCGCCGCCATTGGGCGACGCAATCGTCACGTCGTGGCCCGCGTCTTTGAAGACTTCATAGGCGTGGCTCAATTCGGCCCACCAGAAGCCAATGGGCCATTGTGTCACCGGTGAGACTGCCGGATTGGAGGCCAGCATCAAGATACGTTTTGTCATGGGTGTTCCTCTCGGGTTTTAACCAAGTGTTGGGGGAGTGGTGTCGGCCCAAGCTGGCAAGGCTTCGATACCCGCCAGCCAGCGCGCGACATTCGGAAATTCGGAAAGCGGGAAGTTCGCGTTCTTCGCGTGGGTGAAGTCACCGGCAACGGCAAAATCCGCGACGGTCAGGCGACCACCGACAAGGTGGTCCGTGCCCTCGAGAACATCGTCCAGCACCGTCAACAAGACACTCAGCTTGGCCCGTGCTGCGTCGCGTTTGGCCGCATCCGCTTCAATGCCGCG
>JABSSC010000224.1 GCA_013214635.1 Paracoccaceae bacterium
ACGCTGGATGTGGATTACGACCAGATCCAGGCGCTCGCCAACGAACATCAGCCAAAGATGATCATCGCCGGAGGCTCGGCCATTCCCCGGAAGCTGGACTTTGCCCGCTTCCGCGAGATTGCAGATAGTGTTGGGGCGTATCTTCTGGCCGACATCGCGCATTATGCAGGGCTGGTTGCGGCAGGACTTTACCCATCGCCTTTCCCCCATGTGCATGCGGCTACGACCACCACGCACAAGACGCTGCGCGGGCCGCGCGGGGGCATGATCCTCACCGATGACGAGGCGCTGGCGAAGAAATTCAACTCGGCCATTTTCCCGGGCATCCAGGGTGGACCGCTGATGCACGTGATCGCGGCAAAAGCGGTTGCGTTCGGAGAAGCGCTGCGGCCCGAGTTCAAAACCTACCAGCAGCAGGTCATTGCCAATGCGCAAGCCATGGGCGCACAACTGGTCGCTGGCGGCTTGGACATTGTGACCGGTGGAACGGACAGCCACCTCCTCCTCGTTGATCTTCGCCCCAAAGGCGTCAAGGGCAACGCGACGGAGAAGGCCCTTGGGCGCGCGCATATCACCTGCAACAAGAACGGCATTCCGTTCGACACCGAAAAGCCGATGATCACGTCGGGCATTCGTCTGGGTTCCCCGGCTGGCACCACGCGCGGCTTTGGCGAACCTGAGTTTCGTCAAATCGCGGACTGGATCGTAGAGGTCGTCGACGGCTTGGCCGCAAATGGTGAAGACGGCAATGCCGAAGTTGAGGCCAAGGTGCGCGCCGAAGTTCTTGAGCTTTGCGGGCGGTTTCCGATCTATCCTGCACTCTAGATCAGGTTGCGCCACAGCAGAAACGCGATCAGCGCGGCTGTGACCAGCACCAGATTGAACACAATCAAGGCCAAGAGGTCGAGCGCCGCCCCACGACGGCGCCCGACCCGGTCATAGGTCATCAACCAAGTCGTCGCGCGTTCGGCCGCTTTTGTGACCTGCTTCTTGTCGATTTGACGTGACAGTTTGGGATGCACCGATGTGTCGGCGGCTTGCGCGACGAGCGCCAGGTCACGCTGAATCCGCTTAGGTATCTTGCGACCAGCCTTTGCCGCACGCTCAGAGAGCGTGTCACCGCCAAATCCCAGCCGCTTGCCGATCAGATCGGACAGCATATCGGCATGATCCTGCGGTGTGATGGGCTTGGTGACCACGGGGCGGCTCCTTTCGGGGTGGCGATAACGGCAATCGGTGCTAATGAAAACCCATGTTAGCCACTCAATCCTTCGGCGATGCAACGTCGTTCCCACCGCTTGTGATCGCGCACGGGCTTTTTGGCTCCGGGCGCAACTGGGGCGTTGTGGCAAAACGTCTGTCCGATACACGTCAGGTCATAACAGTGGACATGCGCAACCACGGGGAAAGCCCATGGTCGGACACCCACCAATACGTCGATATGGCAGCGGATCTCGCAGCGCTGGAGCTGCCGCAATTTGATCTGATCGGGCATTCCATGGGGGGCAAGGCCGCAATGGTGCTGGCCCTTACGCATCCCGATCGTGTGCGGCGACTGCTGGTCGCGGATATCGCGCCAGTCGCCTATGACCATTCGCAAAGCCATTTGATTGACGCGATGCGCACGGTCGATCTGAGCAGCGTTGAACGGCGCAGCGATGCGGATGCACAACTAAAGGCCACGATCGACGAGGCCGGCGTGCGAGCCTTTCTACTGCAATCGCTTGATGTGCCGGGGCAACGGTGGCGGCTGAACCTCGGCGCGTTGGATCGCGACATGGACGACATCACTGGTTGGCCTGGCACGACCGGGCGCTTTGATCGCGCGGCGCTGTTCCTTTCGGGAGCAGAGAGCGACTATGTTTCGCGCGAAGACCGTGCGGCCATTACAACGCTTTTCCCGCTTGCACGGTTTGCCGAATTGAACGGGGCGGGCCACTGGCTCCATGCCGACAAGCCGCGCGAGTTCGAAGCCACGGCTCGCGCCTTCTTTGATGCCGATATCGCGGGAGAACCATCTTGAAACGTCATTTTGGCCCGCTGCACGCGTCTCTGACCTGTTTTGCACTTGTGGGATGCATCGTCCCCGTTCCCCTGCCCCCAAGCACGATCCCCGAAGAAGTTCTGTTTTCCGAGGATTGCAGCACGCTCACAGCGGAACGCAATCGCGTGGCCGAAGACATGGCCGCGCTGGTTGATGCTGATCCTGTGGGGTCCGAGGGCGGTCTGGTGGTGTTGCCCCCAGCGGTCTTTGTCGTGACGCCCGAGACCAACCCTGAGTTCGCGGGCCTTCGCCGTGACCTTGATACGCTTGACGCGCTGCGCACGGACCTGATGTGCGGCTAGGTTTCTGAGGCGTCCCGCGTTTTTAGGAATAATGCCCGGTTGTTGCAGAAATCGGGGGGATCGTTGCCCGCCTCTGCCTGAAGCAGCCAAGCATCACACCGCGCCTTCAGATCGCAAACCGTGCAGGTGATCATCGCAGTACGAACCTGTTCCTGAAGCTTTGCTGTCAGTGGCTCGATATGATCAAGTTGCACGATCTCCGACATCCGCCTGTGGAGCGTAATTCCGGCATCAAACCGGTCCATCCAATGTCTGAGCACGCCGTTTGGCATTCGCCACCGTAAGGACTGACTTACATTAGTCTGTCCATTTATACTTACATCTTATGCACAATTTTTAGACTGCAAGGGTTACCGAAGGAAAAAGTCTCATTTTCCGCACCGACCGCATCTTGTGGTGATGCATTTATGTAGCGGTTAAGCGACCACGTGACGCAGGATATTGTTGATATGTCGCTGCAGCCCGTGTAGGACGGGCCTACAGGTGCTGATGACGCGGTCGCACAATCTGACGGCGGGGTCCGGCTGAAAATTCAGCCCGGGCCCCGTTCTTATTTTGTGATGCCTGTAATGAGAGTTGCGCACAGTAAAGGCGCCAGGTGCTCAGACGCGGTCTTCGCACGTGCCGTTGCCGACACTTCCTGACGCCTTCCTGAACCCGGATCCCTCCGAAGAGCGTTCCGGCCCAGATGTGCCACGGCCGTTGCCAGCCGCCGCTGCCCCACCCGCGTCTTGCGACCCGTCTGGAGCCCGCAATTCCTTTTGAGGCTTGCCCCCATCATCTCAGCCCCGAAAGACCGATCTGATCCGGACACCCCCCTGGAAACCTTCAGCGCATCTTCCTCCGGGTCGTGAGATCCGTTCTCTGATGCTCCAGCCTCCTCGGGCCTTGCGCCCCGCCCCGTTGCTTGCGCCCCGCTGCGGTAAGGACACGTTCACAAATCCCCCGCCGCCGGTAAACAAAAAAGCACTGCAGCATGAAAATTTCTTGGGGGTAACCCTCTGAAATATAATGTGGATTTCGTGTGGATAAGTCGGAAAATCCAAGCGCGATCAAACGGCTTGCAGAAGGATAAGTGAATTTTTCGCAAAACTTCCGTAACAGCCGCGTTTTCTGCACCTGCAAACGGGATTTATCGCGTCTTAT
>JABSSC010000225.1 GCA_013214635.1 Paracoccaceae bacterium
CGAAAACCTGGCCCCCTACTCTTTCTTCAATGCGGTCTCGTACGTGCCCCCGCAGGTCATGTTCGCGTCGACCTCGACCAAGCCCGATCGCGGTGACACGAAGGACAGCGTCGCACTCATCCGGGAAACCGGCGTCTTCTGCGTCAATATTGTCGAATACGCGATGCGCGACGTGATGAACGTGACATCCGGGCCATGGGACGCCGATGTCGATGAGTTTGAAAAAGCAGGGATCGAGCGCGCATCCTGTGAAACCATCGCATGTTCCCGCGTGGCAAACGCGCCTGCTGCCCTTGAATGCCGGATGACCCATATCGTGCCGCTTCTGGGCGAAGCAAATCTGCTGGTTCTGGGCGAAGTCACGGGTATCCACATCCGCGACGACGTACTCGACAACGGATTGATTGATGTGACCCGGTATCAACCCCTGACGCGCCTCGGCTATCGTGATTATTCTCGCATAACGGAGCTGTTTTCACTCAAGCGCCCGGGGGAATAGAACCGGGTTTCAGGGGGGTCATGATCTACCACCGTCTGTATGCCGATGAACAAGGCGAAAGCCATTGGGAGGACGTAGAGGTCACGCTGGAAGAGCGGAGTTTTGCCCCGCCAGCAAAGGCCATCGAAATCTCACCGTCAGAGCCGGTCACGAACACGCTCTTTCTCCGTTTGAAATCGGGCTGGGATGAGCCAATCCATCCAACGCCTGTTGCGGAACGTCTGATTTGCCTTGCTGGCACTGTCCGCGTGACCGCGAGCGACGGAGAAACACGCGACATCGGACCGGGCGACGTTTGGCATATGGAAGACAAGCACGGCAAAGATCACCACACGGTCGTTACAAGCGACGAGGACTTCCTCGCCGTCATCGTGCAATTTGACTGATCGGGCCGCACCCGCATCGCCAGTGTCATAAAACTGTCATTTCACCCCACCGCGCGCTTGCGCTATCGCGCACTCAAGACACATGCGCGGAAGGCAACGAAATGACCAAGATCGCAATCAACGGTTTGGGGCGAATTGGCAAACTCGTCCTGCGATCCTTTTTTGACGAGGGTCTTGATGGTGAGATCGTTCTGATGAACGACCCCGCAGGGACGCCTGAACAGCACGCCCTTCTTCTGGAATTCGACACGGTGCATGGTCGCTGGGCGGCGGACATCTCCCACACGGACGAGGCGCTGACGATCAACGGACAAACTGCGCGCTTCACACAAGAAAAGTCACTTGACGCCTTGCCGCTGAAAGAGCTGGGCGTCGACGTCGTTGTCGATTGCACCGGTGTGTTCAAAACGGGCGCAAAGGTGCAGCCCTATTTCGACGCCGGTGTGAAAAAGGTCATCGTCTCAGCCCCGGTCAAGGATGGCGGCGCGGTGAACCTTGTCTACGGCGTGAACGATGATCTCTACGATCCGGCAACACATAACCTGATCACGGCGGCAAGCTGCACGACAAATTGCCTCGCACCGGTTGTGAAGGTCATCCACGAAGGTCTTGGAATCAAACACGGTTCCATGACCACCATCCATGACGTCACAAACACGCAGACAATCGTGGATCGCCCCGCCAAAGACATGCGCCGCGCACGATCTGCGCTGAATTCGCTGATCCCCACAACCACGGGGTCGGCCACGGCAATCACCTTGATTTACCCCGAACTCAAGGGTCGCCTGAATGGCCATGCCGTGCGGGTCCCGCTGCTGAACGCGTCACTGACCGATTGCGTGTTTGAGGTCGAGCATGAAACGACCGTCGAAGAGGTCAACGCCCTCTTCAAAGCGGCCGCCGATGGCCCCCTAAAGGGCATCCTTGGCTATGAAGAGCGCCCGCTTGTCTCCGCCGACTACACCAATGATCCACGCTCAAGCATTGTGGATGCTCCATCGACGATGGTCGTCAATGGCACCCAAGTGAAGATTTATGCGTGGTATGACAACGAGTATGGCTATGCCTTCCGACTGGCCGATATCACGAGGCTTGTGCTGGACGCGCTCTAATGACTGACACGACCGAACAACCCCGCGGCATGGCAGCCTATATCGCTGTCACGGCGGCCTATTGGGCGTTCATGCTCACGGACGGCGCGCTCAGGATGTTGATCCTGCTGCACTTCCACACGTTGGGTTTTTCGCCCATCCAACTGGCCTACCTGTTTCTCGGCTACGAGTTCATGGGCATGGTCACAAATCTGTCGGCGGGATGGATTGCGAAGCGTTTTGGTTTGGTATCAACGCTCTACGCGGGCCTTCTCATCCAAATTGTGGCCCTTATCGCGCTCACACAACTTGATACCGGTTGGCAGATCGCAACCTCCGTTCTCTTTGTGATGCTCGTCCAGGCCGCCTCTGGCGTGGCAAAGGACCTCACCAAGATGAGTTCCAAAAGCGCGGTGAAACTCCTCGCTCCAAGCGAAGACGGAACGCTCTTCCGCTGGGTGGCCCTGCTAACGGGTTCCAAAAACGCGGTAAAAGGCTTTGGCTTCCTCCTCGGCGCAGCTTTCCTCGCGACCATCGGCTTCAACGGCGCGCTCTACGTGATGGCGGCTGTGCTGTTCATCATCTTCATTGGCATCGCTCTGTTCATGCCGCCGGGCCTTCCAACGGGGACGAAGGGCACCAAGTTCACCGAGGTTTTTTCCAAGGATCGTAAGGTCAATATCCTGTCGCTCGCACGGGTCTTCCTGTTCGCCGCGCGCGATGTGTGGTTCGTCGTCGGCATCCCGATCTACTTCTACTCCGTCCTTTCTGACGGAACAGAGGCTGGAAACCGCGCGGCCTTTTTCACTATCGGCACCTTCATGGCCTTCTGGATCGTGGGTTACGGCGTGGTTCAGGCCAACGCACCGCGCCTGATCGGCGCCAAGGGCAAATCCGACGAGGATATCTCGCGGATGGCGGCGTTCTGGGTTCTCATCCTGACCGTTATCACCTTCTCACTCGCGGCCCTGGCATGGATTGCCGGGGAACCGCAGACATGGCTGACGGTCTCGCTTGTCATTGGTTTGCTCGTCTTTGGAGGTGTGTTCGCAATCAACTCCGCCATCCATTCCTACCTCATCCTTGCCTTCACCCGCGACGATCGCGTCACGATGGATGTAGGATTTTATTACATGTCGAACGCCGCTGGCCGTCTGACGGGCACGCTTCTGTCTGGTCTGAGTTTCCAGATCGGCGGCCTCACCCTCTGCCTCGCAACGGCAGGCAGCATGGGTGCGCTTTCGTGGCTTGCGGTCCGGCGGCTTTAACGCCGCGACGCCACACCATATTGCAACCTGTGCAAGGCTCAGGCACACCACTCCCGTCGATCAACGCGGCGGGAGGAACGAAAATGCCTGATGGAATGACAACCGGTCACGGTCCGTCTTTGGGATCATTTGAATGGTCTGATCCGCTTGGCCTTTCAGGTCAGCTCTCCCCGGATGAGCGGATGGTGGCAGATGCTGCTGCGGCCTATGCCGCCGACAAGCTCGCGCCGCGGGT
>JABSSC010000226.1 GCA_013214635.1 Paracoccaceae bacterium
CCGCCACCAAACCCATAGACCCTAAAACGCGCTTCATGAAATTCCCTCTCAGGCTTAATCGCAATCGTCTGAAACAAAGTGAGACTGCCACGCGAGATGACCTAGCGTCAATCGCGCGCTGGCAGACCTTCATTGGTCCTAAAATACCTGCAGCGGCGCGTCCGCGCCGCGCGGATCGGATCGCGCATGCGATCCGACGCGCTCAGTCCCAGGTTTTGCGGATCCGTCGGACCATCGCCCAGACACCCAGGATCACCAGCGGCGTCACAACCGCGGTCAGAACCAGTTTGGACACACCAACTTCGGCCCCAACCGGCCCCAGCATGTTCAGCACCAGGTTCACCGCGTAATAGCTGATCGCCACCACGCTCAGCCCCTCCACGGTCCGTTGCAACCGCAACTGCAAGTCCGCGCGTTGATCCATGCTCTCCAAAAGCTGTTGGTTCTGCGCCGAGCGCTCCACATCGACCCGTGTCCGCAGCAGGTTCGCTGCCCGGGTGGCACGATCGGCCATCTGCCGCAAATTGCGCTCGCTCGCCTTCACCGTCCGCATTGCGGGATCAAACCGGCGCATCATGAATTCCGCAAAGGTCTGCCGCCCGTCAAACCGCTCTTCGCGCAACACTGCAACGCGTTGCGACACCAGTGCGTCATAAGCGCCAGTCGCACCAAACCGGAACGAGTTCTTGGCCAACATGTTTTCCAGCTCTGACGAAATCGTCAGGAGCGAGGTCAAAGTGACATCCGCCCGTTCGGTGCCGCCCGCCATCTCTTGGGTGAGGGCTGACATCTCGCCATCCAACCGGCTCATATCCGGCCCTAATGATCGCACCCGCGCCAACCCCAGCATCGACATGGATTTGTACGTTTCGATCTCACAGAGCCGCTGCACGATCCGGCCAACCCGGCGCTCTCCCGTTTCGGGCCGGGCAAAGACCGCAAACCGCATGTGCCCCGCTTCATCGATGCGGAAATCGCCCGCGATCACCGCCTCGTCGTCGATCACCCGGCTGACGGCCACGCTTTCGGCCACGAACCAGTCGTCAATCTTCGCCGGTATCGCGGCCTCGTCCTCCAGAACCTCTACCCGGATCAGTGCCGAGGTGATGCGCACACCGGGCGCCGCCTCCAACCAATCGCTGGGAAACACGTCAAATGTTGCCGCATCGAAGGGGCGCTTGGCGACCCCATCGCCAAACACGGTGTAGGTCACAAATTCCGTGTGACTTTCCCATTTCAGGCGATACCGACCGAGCGCCCCGAACCAGTGTGTCGCACCAGGCTTGGGATGATCAGCGCCAAATCGATCCAGCAACGCCAGAAGATGCGCCCGATCCGCCTCCCGGTCGCGGGCCGCCGCATCCTCGGGCCGTTTGATGGCCAGATAAGCCGCGCGGCACGGAGCCGCCAATGGCGGAAACGGCCGCGCATGCAGCTCGTGCGCCAGTTCGTAGCGCAGGGGATGATCTTCTATTTGCGTCATTCGGTCGCTGCCTCAGATGCGGCGCAACCTAGCCGCAATTTCCCTGATGTAAATTAAAAACTCAATGAATTTAGATGTTTAGCTGTACACGACGGTGTACGAACACCCGCCAAGCCCTGATTTTCTTTGCATTTTCCACGATCCTTGCGCCAACGTGACTGGACAGACAGGCAAAAGGACACCTTCCAATGACAACCGGTTTCATCGGCCTCGGCAATGTCGGCGCGAAACTCGCAGGCTCGCTTCTGCGCAACGGCATTGACCTCGTCGTGCGCGACGCCGATCCCGCCGCCGAAGACAAGCTCGTCGCGCAAGGGGCACGCCGTGCGGCAACGCCAGCCGAGATGGCGGCCATGTGCGACGCGGTCATCACCTGCCTGCCCAGCCCGGCCATCTGCGCCGAGGTTGTCGAAGGCCCGGACGGGCTGCTTGAGACGCTGTGTCCCGGCAAACTCTGGCTTGAGATGTCCACGACCGACACGGCTGAGGTTGAACGCCTCGGCGCGCGCGTCATCGCGACCGGCGCTGGTGCGCTCGATTGTCCTGTGTCCGGCGGCTGCCACCGCGCCGCCACCGGCAATATCGCCATCTTCGCGGGCGGGGACCGCGCCACGTTCGAAGCCGCCCTGCCGCTTCTCACGATCCTCGGGCGCGATGTCCTGCACACCGGCGCACTCGGATCAGCCTCAACGCTCAAAGTCATGACCAACTACCTCGCCACCGCAAACCTTCTGACGCTCTGCGAAGCCCTCGCCACGATGAAGGCGGCGGGCCTCGACCTTGGCACCACCTATGAGGCGATCCGCATCTCCTCAGGCAACAGCTTCGTGCATGAGACCGAAAGCCAACTGATCCTCAACGGCATCCGCGACGTGAATTTCACGCTTGATCTCGTAGCCAAGGATATTGGCCTCTTCCAGACGATCGCCGAGCGAAACAACGTGCCGCTGGAACTCTCCCCAATGCTCATCGCGATGATCAGCGACGGCATGGTCCGCTACGGCGACCGCGCGCAGTCAGACCGCATGATCGAGCGGCTGGAGGAACCCACCGGCCTCGACATCACCGCCCCCGGTTTCCCCGACGAACTCATCGACGTTGAGCCCGAAGGCCGCGGGGCCGAGATCCGCCGCACTTGATTTCATTGGTCCAGAAATACCTCCCGCCGGAGGCACGAAGGCCGCCCAAAAAGGCGGCCTTCAAAATAATCGTGTCGCGCCCGATCAGGGCGCGCCCGCTTAGTCGATCTTCGGCAACAGCGTATCGAGCGAGGCTTTCGCGTCGCCATAGAACATGCGCGTGTTCTCTTTAAAGAACAGCGGGTTCTCGATCCCGGAATAGCCTGTGCCCTGCCCACGCTTGGACACAAACACCTGCTTGGCCTTCCAGACTTCCAGAACCGGCATGCCCGCGATGGGGCTGTTGGGATCGTCCTGTGCGGCAGGGTTCACGATGTCATTTGACCCGATCACGATAACCACATCCGTCTCGGGGAAGTCCTCGTTGATCTCGTCCATTTCCAGAACGATGTCATAAGGCACCTTCGCCTCGGCCAGAAGCACGTTCATATGCCCCGGCAGACGCCCGGCAACCGGGTGGATCGCAAAGCGCACGTCCTTGCCCTTGGCCCGCAGCTTGCGGGTCAGCTCGCTCACCGCTTGCTGGGCCTGCGCCACGGCCATGCCATAGCCCGGCACGATGATGACCGACTGCGCCTCGTTCAGCGCAACCGCGACGCCATCGGCGTCAATCGCCACCTGCTCACCCTCGACTTCCATCTGAGGACCAGAGGTGCCGCCAAAGCCGCCGAGGATCACCGAGATGAACGACCGGTTCATCGCCTTACACATGATGTAAGACAGGATCGCACCAGACGAACCGACAAGCGCGCCAACCACGATCAACAGATCATTGCCAAGGCTGAACCCAATCGCCGCTGCCGCCCAACC
>JABSSC010000227.1 GCA_013214635.1 Paracoccaceae bacterium
GCGGATTTCCAGCGTTGCACTGATCGACCCTTTTCGGCCGTCCTCATAGGTGACTTCCGTAACCGTCGCGATCTGATCCGACCCATCGTATAGGGCGGTAATCAGGTCTTCATACTTTTCCTCAATGATCCTGCGCCGAACCTTTCGCGTCCGCGTCAACTCGCCGTCATCGGCGTCCAATTCTTTATGTAGCACAAGGAACCTGTGAACCTGACATCCTGACAACATTTCATCAGAGGCGAGGCTCGCATTAACCTCTTCCACATGGGCTTGGATCGTCTTCATCACATGCGGATGACCCGCAAGTTCCTGATAGGAGCCATAGGCGATGTTGTTCCGCTCCGCCCAGTTCCCGACGGCGGTCAGGTCGATATTGATGAAGGCACAACACTTGTCGCGATCCGCCCCGAAGACGACAGACTCAAGGATGTTGGGATAGAATTTCAGTTTATTTTCAACGTACTTAGGGGCAAACAGGCTGCCGTCCGCCATCTTGCCTACATCCTTGGCACGGTCGATGATCCGCAGGTGTCCGCTGCTTTCTTCGATAAACCCGGCATCCCCCGTCGCGACCCACCCGTCGGCATCCTTTGTATCCGCCGTGCTGTCGGCGTTCTTGAAGTACTCAACGAAAACACCTGGAGAGCGATAGAAAACCTCACCGCTGTCCGCGACCTTGATCTCAACGCCCGGCACCGGAACACCCACGGTATCGGGGCGCACTTCGCCATCGGGCTGGTTCGTAATGAAGACCGTCGCCTCGGTCTGACCATAGAGCTGTTTAAGGTTGATCCCGATGGACCGGTAGAACTCAAAAATCTCCGGCCCAATCGCCTCGCCCGCCGTATAGCCGACACGGACGTTAAGGAACCCCGACCTGTTGCGGATGGGGCCATAGACCAGAATGTCGCCCAAGCGGTACTTGATCCGATCCCACAATCCCACTGGCCGTCCATCCATAAGCGACGGACCTACAGCCTTGGCATGGGCCATGAAGTAATCGAACATCCGCTTTTTGGTCCGACCCGCATCCTCCATGCGGATCATGATGGTGGTCAACAGCATCTCGAAAAAGCGGGGAGGCGCGAAGAAATAGGTCGGCGCAATCTCACGCAGATCAATCGCCATCGTCTCAGGGCTTTCGGGGCAATTGATGCAAAAACCGTTCCAATAGGCTTGTCCGATGGAAAAGACGAAATCCCCGACCCAAGCCATCGGCAAATAGGCAAGGATTTCGTCCCCTGCCCGCAAGTCATCGAATTCACTGGAGTTTTTGGATGACTCGATCACGTTACGGTTAGACAGGACCACTCCTTTCGGCCGGCCCGTCGTGCCAGAGGTGTACAGCATGATGCAGGTGTCATCATAGGTGATCGCGGCAATTCGCTCGTTCAGCTCGGCGCCGCGCGCTCCTTCTTTCTCACGCCCCGTGGCCATCACATCTGCCAGTGCGTGCATCCGGGTGTGATCGTACTTCCGCAGCCCGCGTGCATCGGCATAGATGATTTGCTCAACCCCCGCGATGCGCTCCTGAATTTCAATAACTTTGTCGACCTGCTCCTGATCGCCCGCGATGACATACTTCGCGCCGCAATGCTCAAGGACATAGGCCATCTCTTCCGCCACGGCGTCTTGATAAAGCGGCACTGGCACCGCGCCGACCATCTGGGCGGCGACCATCGACCAGTAAAGAACGGGGCGATTGCGTCCGATGATCGCGATGTGATCGCCCGGTGATACACCAAGATCGAGAAGGCCAACGGCAAGCGCGCGGATCTCCTGCGCCGTCTCGCCCCAGGTCCAGCTTTGCCAGATCCCGTATTCCTTCTCGCGATAGGCTGGACGGTCCGCAAACCGCTTCGCGTTTTGCGCCAACAAAGCTGGAATGGACACGCACATATCGGGTGCCTGCTCAGCGTTAGACAAGATATTCCTCCCAATGGCCGTCGTTACAGCCAGTCCGCTTTTGCGGTGCGATCAGCCTAGGGGCTTATTTCGCGTTTGGGAACTCCCTTGCGCAATAATGTTATCCGAGAACTGCCTTGGCGAGGACGTTGAGCCCAGCCACCAAATGTTCTTCAGCGGTATCCTCGGCAAAATCGTGGCTGATGCCGTTGATCGACGGGACGAACAGCATCGCGGCGGGCATCAAACGTGCCACGTTCATCGCATCATGGAGCGCCCCGGAAGGGAGACGTCGCCACTGACCCGGGGCAACATCTTCAGCCGCCGCATCCAACCGAGCCACGAGTTCAGGATCCATTTGCGTGGGCGGCAGCGCCCAGTACCGAGACGTCTCAAGATCAAGGTCGCGCGCGGTTGCGGTTTCCTTCGCAAGCTCCTGGACCGCCTCTTCAATCGCAGCAAGCCGGTCATCATCCGGGTCCCGCCACTGAACACTGAACGTCGCGCTGCCGGGCACGATAGACGACGCGTTAGGGGTCACGCTGACCTCCCCAATCGTCCAAACCGTCCGGTCCCCGCGCAGCGTTTCCATCCGTTCATTCAGGGCGGTCGCAAAGGCCACAAAGCCCTGCACCGCGTCCCGTCTGAGCGGCATGGGTGTGGTGCCCGCGTGGTTCTGCTGACCGGAGAAGGCAATCGTAATCTCACGCGCGCCGACAATGGCATCGACGATGGCCACGGCCTCTCCCGCTGTATCCAGCACGGGACCCTGTTCGATGTGCGGTTCGATGAACCCGGTAAACCGATCCGGATCGACCCAAGTGTCACCGCTGAATGCGCGCCTCGCATCGGCCAAGGTGACACCAGTCGAGTCGACGCGCGTGTCTGCATCCTCCAGCGACACCGCACCACTCCACACGGTACTTCCCGTCAACCCGCCAAAGCGCCCTTCTTCATCTTGAAAGGACACGATCGACACGGGCGGACCGCCATCCTCCATCACAGCTCGCGCAACCTCTAGCGCAGCAATCGTACCAAACGCCCCGTCGAGCCATCCACCCTCAGGCTGGCTATCCGTGTGTGACCCCAGCAAAAGCCCGCGCCCATCGGCCAGACCAAAGACGTCGCCCAGTGGATCGATATGCGGGGTCAGGCCAATCTCTTCGATCTGCGCGATCAGCCATTTGCGCGCTTCAATATCCGCCTCGGTAAAGGCAGGTCGTACCACGCCGGGACCATCGGCTCCAATCGACCGCAGCGCATGAAGATCGGCAAGAAAACGCTGTGGATTTACCGGCATCTATTCCGCGGCCACTGGCGCGACAGCGGGCTCTAGCCGCACAGCAGAGTACTTGAACTCGGGGATTTTACCGTAGGGGTCGAGCACCGGATTGGTCAGGATATTCGCCGCAGCCTCCACATAAGCAAAGGGCAGGAACACCATATCCTCTGCAACAGCACGGTCCGCACGCGCCATGATTTCAATCGAGCCGCGCCGCGTTGTCAGCCGCACTTTGTCACCCG
>JABSSC010000228.1 GCA_013214635.1 Paracoccaceae bacterium
AACAGCTTCGTTGCGCAATTCATTGGTGAAAACAACACGTTGGAAGGCGTGATCCAAGAGATCAAAGGCGACCTTGCGGTTGTCAAACTTGACGGTGGCGATCTGATCGACGCCAAACCGGTCAACGTCTCGCAACCCGGGGAACGGACGCAAGTGTCGATCCGCCCTGAGCGCGTCGAATTCAACAAAGACCGCCTTCAGGACGGTGCACACACGCTCAAGGCCGAAGTGCTTGAGTTCATTTACATGGGCGACATCTTCCGCACGCGGCTGCGCGTGGCGGGTAACGACGAATTTGTGGTCAAGACGCGGAACGCCCCGGATCAGGTGCGGCTCAAGCCCGGCGAACAGATCGAGGTTGGCTGGTTGCCGGAGGATTGCCGCGCCTTGGACGCTTGATGAGAATACCGAACCGCCTCAGGCGGTGAGGACAGGGTGTGCCGATAATCCCCGTGGGTGGCGCACCGCAACAAGACCACGGGTCTACAACTTGGGAGACTTAAATGAAACTAACGACAACACTGCTCGCTTCGACCGCGCTTGCTGTCACAGCGGGATCGACGTTCGCCGATGGCCATATGGCCGGTGAAATGACCATCGTGTCTTGGGGTGGCGCCTATTCGGCCAGCCAGCAAAACGCCTACCACAACCCCTACATGGAAATGACGGGCATCTCGATCATCAACGACGAAAGCTCGCCCGAGGCCGTGGCAAAGCTGCGCGCGATGAACGAAGCGGGCAACATCACATGGGATCTGGTCGACGTTGAAGCCGCTGACGCGATCCGTCTGTGCGACGAAGGTCTCGCCATGGAAATCGACCATGACGACATGCTGGCCGCAGGCGACGATGGCAGCTCCGCCTCGGACGACTTTGGCGACACCATCGCGACCGACTGTTTCATCCCGCAAATCGTGTTCTCGACCACGTTTGGTTACCGCACCGACATGGTGCCTGCGGGTGTTGAGCCACCGACCGGCGCATGTGACGTGTTCGATCTTGAGACCTATCCGGGCAAGCGCGCGCTGAACAAGCGCCCGATTGCGAACATGGAATGGGCGCTTCTCTGCGACGGCGTGGCCTATGAAGACGTCTATGACGTGCTTGAAACCGAAGAGGGTCAGGCACAGGCGTTCGCCAAGCTCGACACAATCAAAGACGACACGATCTGGTGGTCCGCCGGTGCTGAAACACCCCAGCTTCTCGCCGACGGTGAGATCTTCATGGGCTCGACCTTCAACGGCCGCCTGTTCTCGGTCATCGCCGAGCAGGGTCAGCCCGTTGGAATGGCCTGGGATTGGCAGATGCTTGATCTGGATGGCTGGATCATCCCCGAAGGCCTGCCCGAAGACCGTCTTGCCCGCGTGATGGACTATGTGAAGTTCGCCACTGACACGCAGCGTCTGGCAGATCAGGCCAAGTTCATCAGCTACGGCCCGGCACGTATGTCATCGGCCCCGCTTGTTGGCACCCATGCCGAGCTTGGCATCGACATGAAGCCGCATATGCCAACCGAGCCATCGAACGCCGAAAACACCTTCTTCAACAACTACGAATGGTGGGCTGACTACCGCGATGATCTGGACGCCAAGTTCCAGGCGTGGCTGGCTCAGTAATCTGAACAACGCGGCGGGCCAAATGGCCCGCCGCACTCTAATTTCGCCAATCTGATCAAGGACCTGCCGGATGGCCGACATCGCAGACGCACCTGCCAAAGGCTCGACAGGGCCGATGCTGGCCGCAGACGGCAGACCGCTGAAGAAAAGCCTCGCGCGTGCGCTCAGGGCGCAAAAATTGCGGGCGCTGGCGCTGATCGCGCCACTGTTGATCTTTGTCCTTGTCACTTTCATCGCCCCGATCGCGGACATGCTGTTCCGCTCAGTCGAAAACCAGATCGTTCAAGAAACGATCCCCGAAACGGTCGTTGCCTTGGCCGACTGGGAACCCGACAGCGGCGCGCCTCCATCCGAGCAGGTGTTTGAGGCGCTCTATCTCGATCTGTTTCTCGCGCAAGAGGCCAAACTGCACACCCGCCTCGGCACGCGCCTGAATTATGAAAACACGGGGATTTCGTCCCTGTTCCGGAAAAGTGGTCGCGGCGTCGGTCGCTTTGATACCGATGAATACACCGATCAGTTCGTCGATCTCGACGAAAGCTGGGAGGACCCCGCAAGCTGGGTCGCGATGTTCGCAGACACCGGCAACCGCACGGCCCTGCCTCTGACAGCCCGCACATGGGACCGTTGGGCTGCGTTCCTTATTGCGGAAGAGGATGATCCCGCCGAAGAGGACGTTGAGGACTTCCTGTTTACCGCACTCTATTTGGACCTCGTGAACGACGGGAATACCGGTGGAGATGCCCGGATCGCAGCAGCCCGAGCCGCCGCTGCAGCATTTGAACCAATCAGTCTGACGGCACAGTTCGAAGACATCGACGAAGACTGGCTCGACCCCGATGTCTGGCGCACGATTAAAACCTACTCGCCGCCCTATACATCGGGGTACTTCCTGAACTCGGTCGATCTGCAAAAGGGCGCAGACGGCCCGGAAATGCGGCCCGAGAATGAACGTATCTATATCACGCTCTTCCAGCGCACGATGTTCATGTCGCTGGTGATCACGATCAGCTGCATTTTGCTGGGCTATCCCGTTGCTTGGCTCATGGCGAACTTGCCCATGCGGGTGTCCAACCTCCTGATGATCCTCGTGCTACTGCCGTTCTGGACATCTCTCCTTGTGCGAACCTCGGCGTGGAAGGTCATGCTGCAACAACAAGGAGTGGTGAACGACACGCTCGTGTGGCTTGGCTTTGTGGCCGATGACGCGCGACTTCAGATGATCAACAACCAGACCGGCACGATCATCGCGATGACGCATATCCTGCTGCCGTTCATGATCTTGCCGCTCTATTCGGTGATGCAGACCATACCGCCGAGTTACCTTCGCGCGGCCAAGTCTTTGGGGGCCACCAACTGGACCGCATTCTGGCGCGTCTACTTCCCGCAATCCGTTCCGGGCATCGGGGCCGGGTCGATCCTCGTCTTCATCCTTGCCATCGGTTACTACATCACGCCGGAACTCGTAGGCGGTACGACAGGCACATTCATCTCGAACCGGATCGCCTATCACATCTCATCCTCGCTCAACTGGGGCCTTGCCGCAGCATTGGGGACGATCCTGCTCACGGTGGTTCTGGTGCTCTACTGGCTCTACGACCGCATCGTCGGCATCGACAACGTGAAGCTGGGGGGCTGAGGCGATGGCAACCTATAGCGACTTTCACGCGACCGAGCCCAAGTTCTATATCCCCGTCGTTGCGGCGGCGGGTGCCCTTGCCGG
>JABSSC010000023.1 GCA_013214635.1 Paracoccaceae bacterium
CGACTTGGGTAGATTTGACCGATATCTGCTGTATCAGTTCACGCTCCTTTTCGGGTTCTTTTCGCTTGTGTTGGTGGCAGTCTACTGGGTCAACCGTGCGGTGATCCTGTTTGAGCAGTTGATCGCCAATGGCGAGAGTGCGCTGGTCTTTTTGGAATTCATCCTTTTGACGCTGCCGAACGTGGTGCGATTGGTGTTGCCGATCTCGGCCTTTACGGCGGTTGTCTATGCGGTGAACCGGCTGAGTTCGGAAAGCGAGTTGGTCGTGGTACAGGCCACGGGATACTCCCCGTGGCGCCTGGTCAGACCTGCGGTAATCTTTGGCGCTCTGGTGGCGCTGATCGTGCTGATCTTCACCCATTACCTTGTTCCGGTCTCAACAGATCGGCTGAATGCCAAGACCGAACAAATCAGCCAGAACGTGACAGCGCGGCTTTTGACCGAGGGCAGATTTATCCATCCCGTTCAGGGATTGACGCTTTATGTCCGCGAAATTTCCCCATCGGGTGAGTTGCAGGACATCTATGTCTCGGACGCGCGATCGGACACATCGAGGACCGAGTACATGGCCCGGCGTGCCTTGCTCGTGCGCAGCAGCAGCGGGCCATCGCTTTTGATGTTTGACGGCGAGGCGCAGACGCTGGACAGGCGCACGCGCAAGTTGGCCGTCACGTCATTCACCGAGTTTGCCTATGACATCACCGGTTTGATCTCGGCGACCCCGGCGGGGCTTAGGGATCCGGATACGGTCAATACGCTTGATTTGATTTTTGCAGATGAGGCGCTTGAGCAGGCCACCGGGCGGACGCGAGCGCAGCTTCTCTATGAGGGGCACAACCGGATCACGCAGGCGCTTTTGGCGATGGTTGCTCCGATTATCGGCATGGCCGTGCTCATGATGGGATCGTTCAGCCGATTTGGCATGTGGCGGCAAATCGGTGGCGCAGTGGTCTCGCTTATCCTGATCAAGTCGATCGACAATGCCACGGTGCAACCCGCCCGCGCTGACCCCGATCTTTGGGCCCTGCCCTATATCGCACCAGCGGCAGGGGCCCTGTTGGCGGCAACGTGCCTTTACCTTGCTGCCAAACCCAAACGGCGCTGGGGGGGTGCGGGCCTATGATCCTGCATTTCTATTTTGCGCGCCGGTTCCTACGGTCATTCTTGCTGGTGACGGCCGCCTTTATGGCGATCCTGATCATGATCGACCTTGTCGATCAGGCGCGGCGGTTTGGGTCCACGGATGCGGGATTCAACGCCATTCTTGGATTGACGCTGTTGCGTGTGCCCGAGAGTTTTTACCAGATCCTTCCGCTTGTCGTCATTTTGGCGACGCTGGCGATGTATCTGGGGCTGGCACGGACGTCGGAACTTGTCGTGGCGCGCGCTGCAGGGCGATCTGCGATCCGAAGCCTCGGGGCGCCGGTCGCAATGGCGCTTTTGATCGGGGTGGTCGGGGTCGCCGCGATCAATCCGATCGTTGCAGCCACCCAGCGGCAATACGAGCGGTTGGCCAACGAATACATCACCGGCGAGGCGCGCGTTTTGTCTGTATCGCGTGAGGGCCTGTGGCTGAGACAAGGCGACGCGATGGGTCAGACGGTCGTCCGGGCTGTCCGCTCAAACCTCGATGGAACGGAGCTTTATGGCGTGACGTTTGTCAGCTTTGATCAGAACGGCACATCTACCCAGCGGATTGAGGCGGACACGGCGCGGCTGGTCGACGGGCGCTGGAACATCGAGAACGCAAAAATCTGGACCTTTGCGCCGGGCGTCAATCCAGAGGCCACAGCGCAGGAATTGGCCCAGACGCATCTCGACACCACGCTGACGCGGGATCAGATTCTGGACAGCTTCGGGGAGCCGTCGACCATCCCAATTTGGGAGTTGCCAGCCTTTATCGGGCGATTGGAAGACGCCGGATTTTCGGCGCGTATTCACCGCGTTTGGCTGCAGATGGAGCTTGCCATGCCTGTGTTTCTAGCGGCGATGGTGCTGGCGGGAGCGAGCTTTACCATGCGCCACACACGGTTCGGGCGGACGGGGTTGATGGTGTTGATGGCCCTTGGTCTGGGGTTTGCGCTCTATTTCGTGCGCAACTTTGCGCAGGTTCTGGGCGAAAACGGGCAAATCCCTGTGATGTTGGCGGCCTGGGGTCCACCGGTGGCTGCCCTGTTGTTGCCTGCCGGTCTGCTTTTGCACTTGGAAGACGGATGACGGCGGGGCGGCTTTTTGTACTGCTCTGGGCGCTGCTTTTTTGGCCGGCGACGGCCATCGCTCAAGTCGCGTCGCTTGTGGCCGATGAGATCAGCATCGACGCTGAAGGGCGGTTGAGTGCCAACGGCAATGTCGAGGTGTTCTTCGAAGGCGCACGCCTGTCGGCCGCGGGCGTCGTTTATGACGACGCTGACCAAAGCCTGCAATTGATCGGCCCTGTCGTTTTGACCGAGGCGGGTGGCAGCGTTCTTTTGGCCGAAAGCGCCACACTTGATCCCGAACTCCAGAGCGCGGTGATGGAAAGCGCGCGGGTCATCCTCGACGATCAGATGCAGATCGCGGCTGGTCAGGTCCGCCGGGTCAATGACCGCTTTACAGATCTTCAGCGCGTCATCGCTTCGACCTGTTCGGTATGCGCCAGCAACCCCACGCCCACATGGGAAATCCGGGCCAGCCGCGTCATCCATGATCAGGAAGAGCGGCAGCTCTACTTCAGTGACGCGCAGTTCCGCTTTCTTGGTGTCCCGATTTTCTATTCGCCGCAACTGCGCTTTCCGGACCCTTCGGTGCAGCGCGCATCGGGCCTGCTTTTGCCCGCGTTGCGGTCGTCCTCGTCGCTGGGAACAGGGTTTGAGTTTCCCTATTTCCGCGTGATCAATGACACCACAGATTTGCTGCTGACCCCGTATCTGTCGCCCGAAACCCGCACGCTGCAATTTCGCTATCGCCAGAACAGTGGGGCGGGTCGTCTGCGCTTCGAAGGCGCCGTGTCGAGTGACAGCCTGACCGATGATCCAAGAGGCTATCTCTTCGGGACTGGCTTTTTTGCCTTGCCGCGCGACTTCCGTCTGGCCTTTGGGCTCGAGGCTGTATCGGATCGGGCGTATCTGCTGGATTATGATTTCTCGAACAAGGACCGGCTCACCAATTTTGTGACGCTGAGCCGCGTTCGTCGGGACGATGCCCTGGCATTTAGCGCCACAGGGTTCCGCACCTTGCGCGCCAGAGACGCGGGGCTTGAAAACCAATTTCCGGACCGCGTGCTCGAAGCCGGCTATCGCCTAAAGCTACCCACCGGATCGCTTGGTGGGCAGGCTTGGGGCGCGGTCGACGGGCGTATTCTGCGCCGTCCCTCAGATGACGACGTATTCGGTCGGGATGTGGGGCGCATCGGGGCATCGGCCACGTGGTGGCGTGCTTTTGCACTGGGGGGCGGATTTGAGGCCGAGACAGAGGCGCAACTGGCGCTTGATGCATACTCTATTCAAAATGACAGCCGGTTTGAGGAGGTTGTTACCCGCGCCATTCCGTCCTTTGCCACCACATTGCGCTGGCCGTTGCAAAAGACAGAAACAAGCGGTGCGCGCAGCCTGCTGGAACCCGTGGCGCAGATCGCATGGACTGATGTCACGGGCGGCGATGTTCCCAACGAGGACAGCCGCGTCGTTGAATTTGATGAGGGCAACCTTTTGGCGCTCTCCCGGTTTCCGGGGTTTGACGTCTATGAAGAAGGGCTGCGCGCAAATCTTGGGGTAAGCTGGACGCAAATCCGGCAGAGCGGAAACGAGATCGGGCTTACCTTGGGCAAAGTGTTTCGAGCCGACGATTTGGGTCAGTTCTGGGACGGAACGGGGCTGGCGGGGCGATCGTCGGATTGGTTGACCGCAGCGCGGTTAAAGATCGGGTCTGACCTTCATCTGACCAATCGGGCGCTTTTGGGCAATGACCTTTCCCTGACAATCAACGAGACCCGGCTGGCCTATGCCCGGGGCAGAAATGCGATCAGCTCGACCTATGTCCGCTCCGTCGCGGAACCCGAAGAAGGCCGCATTGACCCGCTCAACGAGCTTGCTTTTGTGTCGGTTTTCGGCATCGAGCGAAATTGGCGCGGGCGCGCTGAATTGCGGTACGATTTCGAAAACGAACGCGCGAGCCGGGCACTTGCCGGTTTGATTTATGAAAACGAATGCTTCGCGGTCGACGTTTCCGTATCACGACGCTACACCTCGTCCACCGTTGTCGATCCAACGACCACGTTTCGGGTGGGGTTCAGCCTTGCCGGGTTCGGAGATGACGCGGCACAAAACCGGGCGAGACAGGCCTGTGGGAGATAAGACTGTATGACGCTGATGGCGTTTCGACACTGGCTGGTTGCAACACTGTTGATGGTGTTGGCTTTGGCGGTTTCCGACAAGGCAAAGGCGCAAAACGCGTTCTCACCGATTGCCAAAGTTGGCGGCGGCGTGGTGACGCTTTATGAGTTGGACCAACGCGCCCTGTTTCTGACCCTGCTCGAGGCCGGAGAAGACACGCGGACGCTCGCGTTTGAGCAACTGATCAATGAGCGTCTGCAACTGGACACGGCAGCCACCTTTGGCGTGACGCTACCCGAAGAGGCCATCATCGCGGCCGAGGCGGAATTTGCCGCCCAAGGCCAGTTCACGCGGGAAGAATTTATCGCCGCACTTGAGACATCGGGCGTGGGCGCAAGTACGTTCCGAAACTTTATCGAAGCGGGACTGTTGTGGCGAGAGGTTGTGGGCGGTCAATTCGCGAACAGGATCAATGTGAGCGAGGCCGAAATCGACCGCGTTCTGGCCTCGGTACCCAGTCAGGGCGGGTTGCGCGTACTGGTCAATGAAATCGTCCTTCCCGCCGGAAGCCCACAGACGGAGGCGGCGAGCCGCGCACGCGCCGACCGCTTGGCGCAAATCACCACCTTTGACGAGTTTCAAGCCGCAGCACGGCTGTTTTCCGTTTCAAACTCGCGGTTTCAGGGCGGCGAGATAGACTGGCGCGCCGTCGAAGCGCTGCCGGCCGAGGCTGGGGCACAGATGTCTGGACTGCAACCAGGTCAGGTGACGCGTCCTGTTCTGGTCAACGGAGCAATCGTTTTGTACCAGCTGCGCGATTCAGAGACCGTGCAGCCGGGCTCGCGGCAAGTGGTTTCGGCAGAGTATGCGATTTTTCAAGTGCCCGGCGGTCGAGATGAGGCGGCACGTATCGCGGCACGCGTGCGGACCTGTGATGATCTTTATGGTGAGGCCTTTGATGGGCCGCCCGAGCGTTTGTCCCGGGTCACTCAACAAATCAGCCAGCTTCCTGCAGATGTGGCGCGCGAAATTGAAAGCATGGACGATAACGAGACCTCTCTCAACCTGACCCGTGGCGGTCAGGCAACCGTGCTGATGCTGTGCCGCCGGACATTGAACCAGTCGAGCGCGGTTGATCGGGACCAAGTGCGCGGCCTGATTTTTGCTCAGCGACTTGAGACATTTTCGCAAGGGTTTCTGAACGAGCTGCGCTTTAACACCGATATCGAGGTCATTCAGTGACCGCACCGCGCGTCGCAATCAGTTGCGGCGACCCGGCGGGAATCGGGCCGGAAATCACAGTCGCGGCAGTGCGGGACCTTGGCGATCATATAACCGCGATATGGTTCGGCGACCCCGCGCATCTGCCGGATGGGGCCGCGCCGCATGTGATCGACGCTGCGGATGCCGCAGAGGCTGGGCGTTTGAATGTGATCCCGGTCGCCTTTGACCCTGCCCCTGTGGCGCCGGGCGTGGTTGATCCATCCCATGCGCAAGGCACCATCGACAGCATCCGGCACGCGGTGTCGCTCGTGACCTCGGGGGGCGCGCGAGCACTGTGCACAGCGCCGATCACCAAGCACGCCCTTAAGGAGGGTGCGGGGTTTGCTTTTCCCGGTCATACCGAGTTTCTTGCTCATCTCGCCGGGGTCGATCACGTCGTGATGATGTTGGCGGGCGCAGACCTCCGCGTGGTTCCAGCCACCATTCACATCCCCCTGAGCGCCGTGCCTCAGGCGCTGACGTCGGACCTGCTGCGCCGCACCGTCGAGATTACGGCGCGCGGACTAAAGGACCAGTTTGGCGTTGAAGCGCCTCGGCTGGCCTTGGCGGGGCTGAACCCGCATGCGGGTGAAGGCGGGCTGATGGGGGACGAGGACGATCGAGTGATTGCCCCGGTCGTTCAGGCGCTGCGCGCGGATGGCTTTGACGTGACGGGACCGCACCCGGCAGACACGCTGTTTCACGCCGCCGCAAGGGCGCGATATGATGCGGCGATTGCGATGTATCACGATCAGGCGTTGATCCCGGTCAAGACGCTGGCCTTTGACACGGGCGTCAACGTCACGCTGGGCCTGCCATTCCTGCGCACCTCGCCGGATCATGGGACCGCCCATGACATCGCAGGCAAAGGTATCGCGAGTGCGGCGTCAATGACCGCAGCCCTGCGGCTGGCAGCGGGGATTTGAGATTTATGCCTGCGGCGCAGGTATTTGGAGACCAATGAAGTGAGCGCGATTGACGATCTGCCCCCGCTGCGAGAGGTCATCGCGACCCACGGGTTAAGCGCGCGCAAGGCGCTGGGGCAGAACTTTCTGCTGGATTTGAACCTGACTTCCAAGATCGCACGTGCGGCGGGTGATCTGACGGGGTCAGATGTGCTTGAAATTGGGCCCGGCCCCGGCGGGCTGACCCGCGGGCTTTTGGCCGAAGGTGCGCGGCGGGTGCTGGCCGTTGAAAAGGACGCGCGGTGTTTACCTGCCCTGGAAGAGATCGCCGCGGCCTATCCCGGACGGCTGGATGTGGTGAATGAGGATGCGCTCGAGCTGGATGTCACGGCGCGGCTCAACGCGCCGATCAAGATCGTGGCCAACCTGCCCTATAACGTTGGGACGGAGCTTTTGACGCGGTGGCTCGATCCCGGACACTGGCCACCCTTTTGGGAAAGCCTGACGTTGATGTTCCAGCGCGAGGTCGCGGAACGGATCGTCGCGCAACCAGGATCAAAGGCCTATGGGCGGCTCGCCATTCTGTCGCAATGGCGATCGGACGCGCGGATCGTGATGAGCCTGCCCCCGGAGGCGTTCACACCACCGCCCAAAGTGCGCTCTGCCGTTGTGCATGTGACCGCGTTGGAGACACCGCGTTTTCCAGCGGATGCCGCCATTCTGCAGAGGGTCGTCGCCGCGGCGTTCAATCAGCGGCGCAAAATGCTGCGCGCAAGCCTCAAGGGTCTCGCATCGGATATTGAAGAGCGGTTGGTGTCTGTCGGGATCGCCCCGACCGATCGTGCTGAAACCGTGTCGCTCGAGGAATTTTGCGCATTGGCGCGCACGTTTGAGCGCTAATTACTCCGCCGCTTCCGGTGCGTCCGGCTGCGCAGGCGCGTCGGACCCAGCCCCCTCGGCGCCCGCGTCCTGATTGCGTGGACGGCGTTGGCGACGGTTGCGAGGTTTGTTTTCCGGTGTTTCCACCAAGCCGCCCTGCTCGTCCGTGCTTTCCGGTGTTTCGACCAAGCCGCTGTCGCTGGCGGCCTCGGCCGGAGGAGCCGCGATATCAGGCTGATCGCCAGATCCGGGCTGATTTTGCTGGTTCTGCTGCTGGTCGCGGCGGTTTTGCTGTTGTTGCTGGCGTTCACGCTCTTGTTGTTCGCGGCGTGCTTCCTGTTCTTTCATCGCCTCACCCAGCATGCGGGTGTAATGTTCGGCATGCTGCTGAAAGTTTTCGGCGGCCACCAGGTCGTTACCAAGCTGCGCATCACGGGCAAGTTGATTGTACTTGTCGATAATCTGTTGCGGAGTCCCGCGCACTTTCCCCTCGGGGCCTGAGCTGTCGAACACCCGGTTGACGACGTTACCGACTGACCGGTTGCGGTTCGACTTGTTACGCGAACGTGACTTAGAAGATCTCATGTGTTTGTAGGTCCAGCCTTGTTTTGGCAGNCGCGCGCTGGGTTATCCCGTATGTTCGCCCCCAATGGCGATCAGCGCAGCGATGTTTTGGCTAATGGCGAGGGGGATACAAGGTTGCGTCCCGCCGCCCGCACTCTGACATATGCACGGAAAACGGCTCATGACAAGTCTTCGGGGATAATTTGACGCGAAAATGCGCCTAATGTCCCGTTTTTGCGCGTTTGGCTGCCACAACACGGTCCCGTCCATCGAGATCAGGATGGACCGCAATATCGACGAGACCGGCCTGATCAAAGAGAGACCTGACCGCCTCGCCCTGCGTCGGGCCAATCTCAACCAAAAGACGACCGCCGGGGATCAGGTGATCAGCGGCCCGCTGCGCAATGGCGCGGTAGGCGGTCAGGCCGTCATCATGGTCGGTCAGCGCTGCGTGAGGCTCCCAGTTGCGCACTTCGGGCGCGAGGTCGGCCATTTCATGCGCTGCGATATAGGGCGGATTAGAGACGATCAGATCGTAGAGTCCCTTCACCCCGTCAAACCAGTCGGCTTTGATCACCCCTGCCCGGTCAGAAACACCAAGGGCGGCGGCGTTGCCTTCGGCCATGCGACGGGCATCGGCGGACGTGTCGGTTCCCGTACCGATAGCCGACGGGCGTTCGGCCAAGAGCGTGACCAGGATACAGCCAGTGCCCGTGCCGAGATCGAGAACCGCTTCGAACGGTGCCTCGAGCGCCAGGGCGATCAATGCCTCAGTCTCGGGTCGCGGGTCGAGCACGGTGGCATCAAGGTGAAACTCCCGCCCCCAGAACAATCGCCGCCCTGTTATATGGCTCAGCGGTTCGCGTGCCTCGCGCCGCGCGATGCCTTTGAGAAAGAGCGCCTCGGCCTCGCCCGACAGCGTTTCGGGCAGTGCGAGCGCCAGACGGTCGGCGGGCTCGTTGATCGCCCAGCTCAACAGGCGCCGTGCGTCCCGCTCAGGGCTGTCGACGCCCGCAGCCCTCAGGCGCGCGGACGCGGCGCGCAGGGCATCGGCACCGGTAATCATAGCCCGCTCTCGGCCAGTTTGGCCGCCTGATCATCAGCAATCAGGGCATCGATGACCTCATCGAGATCGCCCTGCATGACCTGGTCGAGCTTGTAGAGCGTGAGGTTGATCCGATGGTCGGTCATCCGCCCTTGGGGAAAGTTGTAGGTGCGGATGCGTTCGGACCGGTCGCCCGAACCCACTTGCGCCTTTCGGTCAGCGGCGCGTTCGGCCTCGGCCCGCTGACGTTCCATATCGTAAAGCCGGGTGCGCAGGACCTGCATGGCGATGGCGCGGTTCTGGTGCTGGGACTTCTCAGAAGAGGTGACAACGATCCCGGTGGGAATATGCGTGATGCGAACGGCTGAATCGGTGGTGTTGACGTGCTGACCGCCTGCCCCGCTCGCGCGCATTGTGTCGATCCGGATATCGGTGGCAGGGATGTCGATATCGACATCCTCGGCCTCGGGCAGAACGGCAACGGTGGCAGCGGAGGTGTGAATACGCCCGCCGCTTTCGGTCGTGGGAACGCGCTGCACCCGGTGCACGCCGCTTTCGAATTTCATCCGGGCAAAGACGCCCTCGCCCCGGATGTTGGCGGTCACTTCCTTGATCCCGCCAAGTTCGCTTTCGGCCAGATCGATGATCTCGATCTTCCACCCCTTCGCCTCGGCGTAGCGTTGGTACATCCGCAGCAAGTCCCCCGCGAACAAGGCCGCTTCGTCCCCACCGGTTCCTGGACGGATCTCAAGGATTGCAGGCCGCGCATCGGCAGCGTCCTTTGGCAAGAGCGCAAGCCTGAGCGCGTGTTCGACTTCAGGCACCCGTTCTTTGAGGGCAGGCAACTCCTCCTCTGCCAACTCCTTCATCTCAGGGTCGGACATCATCGCCTCGGCCTCTTCGATGTCGGACAGAAGCGTGCGGTAATCCTCGACCGTGGCGACCACAGGTTTCAGTTCGGCATATTCCCGCGCGAGATCGGCAATTTCACCAGCCTCGGCGCCTCCGGCCATTTTGGCTTCGAGGAACTGAAAACGTTGGGTGATTTGTTCGAGGCGGTCGAGGGGAAGCATGCGCCCGGTGTCCCGCGAACGGATGGTGAGGTCAAGAGTGACGGTAACGCTGTTGGCCGCTATTGCGCGCAGTCTGACGTTTCTAGCTCGGCGTCGAGTGCGGCGATGATGGCCTGCGCGCGCTTTGCGTTGACGCCCAGATCAGACCGGCCAAAGCGGAGACGGGACAGGATGGCCAAGGACGCGCCTCCTTCGACCTCAACGGCGCGCACGGACAAGTAGTCCGGGAAGCCGACCCATTTGGTGCGCGCTTCATACGTGACCCAAGGCGCATCACTATCACGGGCAATCTCGCGGGTGCGCGGGACTTTGGACACGACCCGATCAAGGGCCGTCAGAAGCGTCGCAGGTTCACAAGCATAGACCGGCGCGGACGGAGGCACGATCAAGACCCCGGCCTGCCCTGGATCAGCGGCCAAAAGCGGGTCGACGTGCCAGCGATCGGGATCGGTTGGCGCAAGGCGGATGTAGACCAGAAGACCAATAACAGCCGCTATCAGTAGTAGGAGAACCGTATTCATGGGCGGCAGTTAGCATGAACATCAGCAACCACAACCTCGCGGTTGCCAAAAAAGCGCCAGTCGAGACGAAATCGGATCAAACGACAGCAGGTGCAACCCGCCGGAGGACCGCAGTTACGAGGGTTGAAACCACGACCGTGGCCGCAAAGACCCAGAGGTTGATCTCGAAGCCCATCCGTTCGAAGAGACCAAGTGGAATGGGGTGCACAAGATAAACCCCCAAGCTGACCGCGCCCAGTTCACCGGACAAACGTCCGGCGGGCAGGTGGACAGCAGACACCACAAAGATCGATGCAAGTGCGATGGTTTGCTGTACGGCAAGATCCTCACCCGTTGTCAGAAAGATGGCACCGAACGCGATCGCACCGCCAAATAGGAGGCGTTTGGGAGCGTCCGAGGCGATCAGCATGGCGGCCATGCAGACCGCTGGCATGACGGAGAACCATTGTTCAAACGGCGTGGGGAGCGCTGTGGCGACGGAAAATCCGTAGAAGAGAAACGCCAATGTTCCTCCAAAAACCTCGATTTGCCGACGCGATAGCCTCGACGCTGCCGTGACAAGTATCGTCGCCGCGAAAATGAACGGCAGATACCAAAGATGAAGCGCTGGCCCTGTCAGCGCCATGTAAGGTTCAAATTCTGAGGAAACCGGGGCTTTGCTCACGGTGGCGTCGCAAATCTTCAGCGCGAAAAAGACCGCCGACCAAAACAGCCAGGGCACGATCAAGCGACGAAACCTGTCCGCAAGCGGTCGGCCCGCACCGAAGTAAATCGACAGCAAAACAAAGGCAGGTAAAGCCGATAACGCGTAAGTCGCGCCATTCAGACCGGCATGGAAATAGATGATGCAGGCCGCCATCACAAAGCGCAGATAGTCGAGACCACCATCGCGCTGGTTGCTGTCGAAGAGCCGCGTCATATTTCAAAGCACCGGGAAAAAACCAATACGCCTATCTACTAGGGCATAGATCACCAGAAAAATAGGGCGATCGTTGGGCGTGGACGGAGGTTTTTATGGCTCCACCGGCAACGCCCGCTCCACGAGACGCGCGAAAAAGCTTGCCCCGATGGGGGCGATCTCGTCGTTGAAGTCATAGGCCGGGTGGTGACAGTACGGCGTGTCGCCCTGACCCACGAACAGATAAGCCCCCGGACGTGCTTCCAGCATATAGGAAAAATCCTCCGCCCCCATCTCAGGCGGGACATTGCGGTCAACTCCGGCCTCGCCCACGATTTCTTCGGCGACGGAGGCGGCAAATTCTGCGTTCTCTGGCGTGTTTGACGTCACCGGATAATCCCGGTTGTAGCGCAGGGTCGCCGTGACGTTGTAAGCGGACTCGGTGCCCGCAACGAGTGCGCGCACACGTTCTTCGACCATGTCGCGCATTTCATTGTCAAAGGTGCGCACAGTGCCACCGACCAGGGCGGTTTGGGGGATGACGTTATAGGCCGCGCCCCCGGCTTTGATCGCGGTGACCGACACGACCAGGGCGCGGGTCGAGGGACGGTTGCGCGACACAATGGTCTGGCAGCCTTGCGCAAACGAGGTGGCCGCGACGATTGGATCAACGGTCTCATGTGGAAAGGCACCGTGGCCACCTTTGCCTTCAAACACCACTTCGAATTCGTCCACCGATGCCATGATTGCGCCGGGACGGGTTGAAATGGTGCCAACCTCAAATCGGGGAGCGTTGTGGACGCCGTAGACCTGCGTGATCTCGAAGCGGTCCATCACGCCCTCTTCCACCATCACACGGCCGCCGCCACCGCCTTCTTCCGCTGGTTGGAACAGTAGCGCCACGCGGCCGGAGAAATTGCGCGTCTCAGTGAGATATTTCGCGGCCCCCAGCAACATCGTCGTGTGGCCGTCATGGCCGCAGGCATGCATGACGCCGGGGGTCTCTGACGTCCACGCGGCGCCCGAGATCTCCTCGATCGGGAGCGCGTCCATATCTGCGCGCAGGCCAATCGTCTCCCCCTCGCCCTGCCCGTTTATGATCGCGACGATCCCGGTCTTGGCAATGCCTTCGTGAATTTCGTCCACCCCGATCTCGCGCAGGCGCTCGGCCACGAAAGCAGAGGTTTTGTGCAGTTCGAACCCCAGTTCGGGGTTGCGGTGCATCCATTGACGCCATTCTGCCATCTGGGGTCCAAACTCGGCGATACGGTTGATGACGGGCATGTGGACTCCTGCGATGTGGTGTGAAACGACCGTTTTGTCGCATTCTTAGGAGGAAGGCGCAATGACAGACGCATCCGACGCGCTCGTGCATGATCCCAAAGGTGGTCTGCCGCGTCTGTTAGAGATCATGCGCCGCTTGCGCGACCCTCAGACGGGCTGTCCGTGGGATATCGAGCAGGATTTCACCTCGATCGCGCCCTACACCATTGAAGAAGCCTATGAGGTTGCCGACGCCATCGAACGTAACGGGCAACTCGTAGTCGAGGCCGGAACCGGAACCGGCAAGACGTTCGCGTACCTGTTGCCGG
>JABSSC010000229.1 GCA_013214635.1 Paracoccaceae bacterium
TGCGGTTGGTGCGGTGATCCGACCTGACCTGCTGATCGCGGTGGAGGAAGGGCTATGACCCTGAAGCTTGGCGTACCGTCCAAGGGCCGGTTGATGGAGAAAACCTTCGATTGGTTCGGCAAACGCGGCGTGACCCTGCGCAAGTCCGGGACTGACCGCGAATACGCTGGTGCCGTTGATGGGATTGACGGGGTCGAATTGGTTTTGCTTTCGGCTAGCGAAATTCCACGTGAACTGGCGGCGGGCCGTATTCATCTTGGCGTGACGGGCTCCGATCTGGTGCGCGAAAAGCTGGCCAATTGGGACAGTCAGGTGGTTGAACTTGCGCCCATGGGCTTTGGCGGTGCTGATTTGATCATCGCGGTGCCGGATTGCTGGGTGGATGTGGACACGCTCGAAGACCTCGACGCTGCGGCGGCGGCGTTTCGGGCTACGCATGGATTCCGCCTGCGGATTGCGACGAAATATCACCGTTTGGTGCGTGAGTTTCTAAAGGCGGAAGGCGTGGCTGATTATCAGTTGGTCGACAGCCAAGGCGCGACTGAGGGCACTGTTAAGAATGAAACCGCAGAAGCGATTGCAGACATTACCTCGACCGGTGAAACTCTGCGCGCCAATGGGTTGCGCATCCTGTCAGATGGTTTGATCCACGCCAGTCAAGCAACGCTGTTTCGCGGGCGCAGGCGTGATTGGACCGATGGGCAGCGCGTGACGCTGAAAGAGTTGCAGTCGGTTTTGGGGATCTGAGTCAGGGGTCGCGTCCTAGCGCACACCAATCTCCGCCAAAGCCTGCGTCAATTCAATCGGCAAGACATCCTCATGCTGGCGCGCTTGAGACAGATCACTCGGCGCGTCATCCACGGGTAGGTATCTCCAGCCCTGAAACGCGCGGCGGGGCGTTGCTTCCACACGGATCAGACCGGGCTTACAGACGATCGCGCAGCGGCGAATGCCGTCAGCGCTGTCATATTCGTCCAAACGCAGAACAGGCTGTCTGCACAAGACAACGCCCTTAATCACCCAAAAGATCGACCCGCCGTTCAGGATTTCATCCCCGCGCTTTGGCCACATCCGTGTGATGTGCCGCGGCAATCCGTCCTCGGTCTGTGCGCGTTTTTGCGATTGCCACGCCTCAAGCCCTGCGACATCTTCTGTGCCGACGGAAAGCTTGATGAGGTGGACTGTTTTGGACATGTTTTCTTGTCGCAAATGAGCCGAGTGGCTTCAAGCAGAAAACCGACCGGATTTCCCATATATTGGGATTGATTTTGTGGCTATTACTATATATTGATATTCACCTACCTTCGTGATCAGTCCGATCTTTTTTCATGAGTGCTCTGTTCACGAATCCCAATTGACCAACTAAGATGCAGTCCTCGCCTGCCAAATCCTCTACGGAAAGAGACGCCATGACCCGTTTTTCTGCCCCTATTGCTGAGCAAATCTGGGACATGAAGTACCGTTTCAAAGATGCGGACGGCACGCCCATTGACGACACGGTCGAGGATACATGGCGGCGAATTGCGACCTCTTTGGCCAGCGTGGAAAAGGACCCAAAGGCTTGGGAAGATAAATTCTATTCCGCCTTGGAAGACTTCAAATACCTGCCCGCTGGTCGGATCACCGCAGGGGCTGGCACGGCGCGGTCCGTAACACTCTTTAACTGTTTCGTCATGGGCACGGTCCCCGACGATATGGGCGGCATCTTTGATATGCTCAAAGAGGCTGCGCTGACCATGCAGCAAGGCGGCGGTATCGGCTACGATTTCTCTACGATTCGACCCAAAGGTGCCGCCGTGAAGGGCGTGGCGGCTGATGCGTCTGGTCCTCTGTCCTTCATGGACGTTTGGGACGCCATGTGCCGGACGATCATGTCCGCTGGCTCTCGTCGCGGCGCGATGATGGCGACGATGCGCTGTGATCACCCAGATATCCTTGATTTCATCACGGCCAAGTCTGACCCAGCAAGGTTAAGAATGTTCAACATGTCCGTACTCGTCACCGATCCGTTCATGGAAGCGGTGAAATCTGGTGGGGCGTGGGATCTGGTCTTTGACGGCAAAACCTATGGCACTGTGCAAGCGCGGGTGCTGTGGGATCAGATCATGCAGTCGACCTATGATTATGCCGAACCGGGCGTGATCTTCATCGACCGCATCAATCAGATGAACAATCTGAACTACTGCGAGATCATCGCTGCGACGAATCCCTGCGGAGAACAGCCGCTGCCGCCGTATGGCGCGTGCCTGCTGGGATCCATTAATCTCGCGCGGTTGGTCAGCGACCCGTTTGAAGCCGAGGCGGCACTGGACGAAGAGGCGCTGAATGATCTTGTCGCGACTGCGGTTCGCATGATGGACAACGTGGTCGACGCGTCGAAATTCCCGCTGGAGGCACAGGCGCAGGAAGCTGCTGCAAAACGCCGGATCGGGTTGGGTGTTACGGGGCTTGCCGATGCGCTTTTGATGATGGGCCTGCGCTATGGATCAGAGGAGGCGGTGCGTCAGACCGACCGCTGGATGCACGCGATTGCCCGCGCCGCGTATCTGGCGTCGGTGAACCTTGCAGCCGAGAAAGGGGCCTTCCCCTTATTCGATGCGGACAAGTTTCTGGCCAGCGGCGCGATGCAGGATATGGACGAAGACGTCAAAGAGGCGATCCGCGAACATGGCATCCGCAACGCTTTGCTGACATCTATTGCGCCGACCGGTACGATCAGCCTCTATGCAGGAAACGTCAGTTCCGGCATCGAGCCGGTCTTCGCTTATGCCTACACCCGCAAGGTCTTGCAAAAAGACGGCAGCCGGACGGAAGAAGAGGTTGTGGATTACGCCGTCCAAATGTGGCGCGACCTGAAAGGTGACGCGCCTCTGCCGGATTATTTCGTCAACGCCCAAACACTCGCGCCTTTGGATCATGTGCGGATGCAGGCAGCAGCGCAGAAATGGATCGACAGTTCCATTTCCAAGACGATCAACTGCCCCGAGGACATCAGCTTTGAAGCCTTCAAAGAGGTCTACATGGAGGCGTGGGACACCGGCTGCAAAGGTTGCACAACCTACCGTCCGAATGACGTCACCGGCTCTGTCCTGTCCGTCAGCGAAGAAAAGCCAGCGGATGAAGCGCCTGCGCAAGTCACCGTCGATGGCGATGGGGCAGAGGTTGTTTATATGTCCGAACCGCTCGACCGCCCGCAAGAGTTGGATGGCGCGACTTACAAGCTGAAATGGCCGGATAGCGAGCACGCGATCTACATCACGGTGAATGATATAGAACAGGATGGCCGGAAACGCCCGTTTGAGGTTTTTATTAATTCCAAG
>JABSSC010000230.1 GCA_013214635.1 Paracoccaceae bacterium
ACCTGGCACTCGCCGATTAGCCGGATTGCCCATGCCAAGGAACTTCAGTATGCCGCCGGTGCCCTTCCAGCCTATGGCGACTGGATAGGGTTTCAGCCCGATGTCTGGTGGTATGAGGAGTGAGCAGAACAATGAAAAAGATGATCCTTGCCATTGCACTTATGAGCGCGCTGGCGGCCTGCAACACGGTCGAAGGTATCGGAGAGGATATTTCCGAAGGCGCGCGGGCTGTAGACCGCGCCTTCTAGGGGCTTGATCGGTAAGGAATTAGCGATGCCTCTCGCCCGCCAACTTGCCGCCGAAGCGGTCGGAACGGCGTTCCTGCTGATTGCGGTTGTGGGCTCTGGCATCATGGCGGCTGAGCTATCGCCTGAAAACACGGGCGTCGCGCTTTTGGCCAACGCCATTGCGACGGGCTGCGCACTGTATGTCCTGATCACCATTTTCGGTCCGGTATCCGGTGCGCACTTTAATCCGGCGGTGACGTTGGTCTTTTTTGCGCACGGGGACATACCCGCCTCTCGCGCGCTCGCGTTCATAGCTGTTCAGGTGCCCACCGCGATCCTTGGCGTCTGGTTGGCGCATGTCATGTTCGAATTGCCCGTGCTGCAGACCTCGACCACACTGCGCGACGGCAGCGGCCAATGGTTGGCCGAAATCATCGCGACCTTCGGTCTCGTCGCCGCGATCCTCGGGGGGCTGAGATACCGTCCAGACGCCATTCCGGCACTCGTCGGGCTGTATATCACCGGAGCCTATTGGTTTACGTCTTCCACCAGTTTTGCCAACCCCGCGGTCACGATTGCCCGAGGCTTTACCGACACCTTCGCCGGGATTGCACCAAACGGGATCGCCTGGTTCATCGCAATGCAAGTGCTGGGCGCCTTATTGGCGTTTGTGTTTTCCCGGCAAGTCTTTGCCGAGGATTAGCCTTTTCTTAAGGCCCGCCTATCTACCTTTCTGGACGTCAGAATGAGGAGGCGGGCGATGCCATGGAAACCAATCAACGCGCGATGGAGTGACTATGCTGAAGCATTTGTCGCCCGCTTCCCCGAAACGGACGCTAAGACCGTGGCGCGGCTTCAAGGCGATCTCATAGGTCTGCGCGAATACCTTGCAATTGCGCATGACCTGACACTTTCCGAAGCGGCAGAGGCTGTTGATGCATGGGCGGCAAACCTGGTGACCAAGCGCTCCGAGGCTGCCTGAGCCGTTATGTCATCAACGTAACCCACAAAATGGTCGCGTCGTCCTGACTAACTGAAATCACATTATGGCCCATGGTTGCGTCGTAATAGGCGCTGTCGCCTCGCGCCATTTCGATAGGCTCATAGAATTCGGTGTAGAGCTTTATGATCCCAGTCAACACCAGCAAAAACTCCTCACCATCATGGCGGACCCATCCTTCGAACTCATCAATCGAGCGTGCGCGCACACGTGACCGATAAGGCAACATCGCCTTTTTGGTCAGCGCACCCGCCAACATCTCATGCTCATAGGTGGTTGTTGGATGCGACGTCCCCTCGCCCGCCTTCGTCGTTGCCAGCCGCCCGTTCGCATCTCTCGAATTGGGTGGCGTAAAGAGCTGGGGAACACTGATTTCCAAACCCGTCGCAAGCTTCTTGAGCGCGTCATAGGTGGGCGACATAAGGCCATTCTCGATCTTCGACAGGGTCGAACGAGCGAGGCCCGTTTGTTGTGCCGCCTGTTCCAGCGTCCAGTCGCGGCCCATGCGAATATCGCGAACCCGCTGACCAAGATCGAGCGGAGCGACAACGTCACTTTCGCCACTTTCGCGCGCAAGCCTAATGAGGCTGGGTTCCTGACCATGATCCATAACAGCGCAATACCCACCGCGCCGGCTTTCGGCAATGGGTGCATTTGCGCACACTTGCTTGGCGCTTGCTCTTGTCGCGCGATCAGGTCATTGCTCGTGCTTGTCCAATCCCACAGGTGCGCCATGATCAAGCTCGACATCCTTTCCGACCCGATTTGCCCGTGGTGCATGATTGGCAAGGCCAATCTGGACAAAGCGCTGGCCGAGGTTCCAGACCATCCATTCACCATCGAATGGCACCCGTTTCAACTTAACCCCGATATGCCTGCCGAAGGCATGGATCGCCGCGAATACCTTGAGACAAAGTTCGGCGGCCCGGAAAACGCGGTCTCGGTTTATGGACGCATCGCGGATGCCGCGCGAGAGGCTGGAGTGATTATGGACCTCGATGGGATCACCCGGACGCCCAGCACGCTGAATGCGCATCGGCTTATTCATTGGGGTGGGCTTGAAGGACGGCAAACCGCCGTCGTATCGGCGCTGTTCAAAGCCTATTTTGTCGACGGCAAAGACATTGGAGACCGCGACATCCTCCTCGATGTCGCTGAAAGCGTGGAAATGGACCGGGATGTTGTTGCGCGCCTGTTGGATGGCGACGCCGACGCACAGGACATCCGTGACCGCGACGCCCATGCCCGAGAACGTGGTGTCAGTGGCGTTCCAACCTTTGTGATTGCCAATCAACACGTCGTACCGGGCGCGCAACCCGCCGAGCTTTGGGCGCAAGTGATTTCCGATATCGCGGATCAGGTGAAAGACAGCGCGTGAAACCAAAGGCGCTGGCACTTCCGGAATTCGTTGCGCTTTGCGCGATGTTAACTGCCGTGATTGCATTCTCGATCGATGCAATGTTGCCGACGCTCCCTTCAATCGCGGCTGACCTGTCCCCGGACAAAATCAACAACGCACAGCTCGTGCTGACCGCGTTTGTGCTGGGCATGGGGATCGGAACGTTGGTCGCCGGCCCGCTATCCGATGGGATTGGGCGTAAGGTTACAATCACGGGCGGGTTGATCCTTTACATCGCGATGGGGTTCTGGGCGATGCGCGCGCAGTCGCTGGAAGAGCTTCTGATCGCGCGCGTATTACAAGGTATTGGCGCCGCCGGTCCACGCACTGTGACACTGGCCATGATCCGGGATCTCTATGAAGGGCGGCGGATGGCACAGGTCGTGTCTTTCGTGATGACAGTATTTGTCATCTTTCCCAGTTTCGCCCCATCCATTGGCGCCGCGATCATCGCAACCACCGGGACGTGGAGAGGCATCTTCGCGGCGTTTGTGGTTTTTGGTGCGATTGTCTTGGTGTGGTTCAACCTAAGGCAGCCGGAAACCTTGGTACCCGAAAAACGTCAACCACTTTCCGTTCAGGCGCTATGGAGCGCGTTCAGAGAAGTGCTGAGCAACCGCATGGTGCTATTGTACATTGTTGTAATGACTTTGGGCTTCGGGCAGCTCTTTGCCTTCTTATCTTCGC
>JABSSC010000231.1 GCA_013214635.1 Paracoccaceae bacterium
GGCAACGGTGATGGGCACGCTGCTGGCCGATTGGGCCAGCGGCTGCCCGCTGGAAGAACTTGATTTTCCGGTCTCCAAGGCCCGCCCCATCCCCTTTCACCGCTTTCGCCATTTGGGCGTCGGCGCCACGGTCGCCTGGTTCCGTGTGCTCGACCGCCTCGGCCTCTGATCAAGGAAAACGACCAGATGACTGCACTTCCTCCCTCTGCCCGCGTCGTCATCATAGGTGGCGGTGTGTCTGGCTGCTCGGTTGCCTACCATTTTGCGAAACTGGGTTGGACGAATGTTGTGCTGCTGGAACGCAAGCAGCTGACCAGCGGCACCACCTGGCATGCGGCGGGGCTGGTCGGCCAGTTGCGCGGCAGCCAGAACATGACGCGTCTGGCAAAGTATTCCACCGATCTCTACGCCGAGTTGGAGCGCGAAACCGGTATGCATACCGGCTTCCGACAGACCGGCTCGATCACCGTGGCGCTGACAGAACACCGCAAAGAAGAGATCCTGCGCTCTGCTGCGCTGGCCCGGGTTTATGGGATCGAGGTTGAGGAAATGTCCCCCCATGAGGTGCTGGACCGTTACCCCCATGTGAACATCGAGGGCGTGACGGCCGGCGTCTGGTTGCCCAATGACGGCCAGATTGATCCCGGCAATGTCGCCCATGCCCTGGCCAAGGGCGCGCGCAATCGCGGCGTGCAGATCGCAGAGGGCGTGAAGGTCACGGCGGTCACGCAGGATGGGGGCCGGGTCACCGGCGTCGACTGGGAGCTGGACGGCGAACAGGGGCATATCCAGGCGGATCTGGTGGTCAATTGCGCGGGCATGTGGGCCCGTGATCTGGCCAACATGTCGGGCGTGTCGCTGCCGTTGCACGCCTGTGAGCATTTCTACATCGTGACCGAGGGCATAGACGGCCTGCCCCAACTGCCTGTTCTGCGCGTGCCAGATGAATGCGCCTATTATAAAGAAGATGCCGGCAAGATGCTGCTGGGCGCCTTTGAACCCCGCGCCAAGCCCTGGGGCATGAACGGCATCCCGGAAGATTTCGAGTTCGATCAGCTGCCCGAGGATTTCGACCATTTTGAGCCCATTCTGGAAGCGGCCGTAAACCGCTTCCCGATGTTGGCCGAGGCAGGCATCCATACCTTCTTCAATGGCCCTGAAAGCTTTACCCCCGATGATCGCTACTACCTCGGAGAGGCACCTGAACTGGGCGGCTACTGGGTTGCGGCCGGATACAACTCGATCGGGATTGTCTCCTCGGGTGGGGCGGGGATGGCGCTGGCGCAGTGGATGCATGATGGCGAGCCTCCCTTCGATCTGTGGGAGGTCGACATCCGCAGGGTGCAGCCCTTCCAGCGCAACCGCAGCTACCTCAAGGAGCGCGTGACCGAAACGCTGGGGCTGCTCTACGCCGATCACTACCCGTTCCGCCAACCTGAAACCGCGCGCGGCGTGCGCCGCTCGCCATTGCACAATCACCTGCTGGAACACGGGGCCGTCTTTGGCGAAACCGCCGGCTGGGAACGGGCAAACTGGTTCGCCAACGAGGGGCAGGAGCGCGAATACCGCTATGATTGGGGCGGCCAGAACTGGTTTGAAAACCAGCGCGCCGAGCATTTGGCCCTGCGCGATGGTGTGGGCCTTCTGGATATGTCGTCCTTCGGCAAGATCCGCGTTGAAGGGCCGGATGCCTGCGCCTTCCTTCAGCATGTCTGCGGCGCGGATATGGATGTCGCGGCAGGGCGCATCGTCTACACGCAGATGCTCAACAACAGGGGCGGGATCGAAAGCGACCTGACCGTCACCCGCCTGTCAGAAACCGCCTATTTCCTTGTTGTGCCCGGTGCAACGCTGCAGCGCGATCTGGCCTGGCTGCGCAAGCATCTCGGCACATGGTTTGCCGTGATCACCGATGTGACCGCGGGCGAAGCCGTGCTGCCGCTGATGGGTCCGCGGGCGCGCGACGTGCTGGCGGCAGTCTCGCCAAATGATTTCTCCAATGCCGCGCACCCGTTCGGTGTCGCCAAAGAGATCGAGATCGGCATGGGCTTGGCCCGCGCCCACCGGGTGACCTATGTGGGCGAATTGGGATGGGAGCTGTACGTGCCAGCCGATCAGGCAGCGCATGTGTTCGAGGAGATCCTCGCTGCTGGTGCCGATCACGGGCTCAAACTGTGTGGGCTGCACGCCATGGACAGTTGCCGGATCGAGAAAGGCTTTCGCCATTTCGGCCACGACATCACCGACGAAGACCACGTTCTGGAGGCCGGGCTCGGCTTCGCAGTGAAGACCGAAAAGCTGGGCGGGGCAGATTTCCTTGGCCGGGAGGCCGTGCTGCGCAAGAAAGAGGCCGGGCTTGAGCGGCGCATGATGCAGTTCTGCCTGACCGATCCAAGCGCACATCTGCACCACAATGAGCCGATCCTGCGCGACGGCAAGATCGTCAGCTATGTGACGTCGGCCAATTACGGCCACGCCATCGGCGGCTCTGTCGGGATGGGCTACGTGCCCTGCGCGGCCACCGGTGAAAAGCCGTCCGATATGCTGTCCAGCCGTTACCAGATCGAGATCGCAGGCCGTCTCTACGATGCCACGGCCAGCCTCAAACCCATGTACGACCCCAAATCGCTGCGCCCCAAGGCCGGCACTGACACCGATGAAGGAGCACCCGATGAACGCGCACAGCGAAATCATGACAAAACTCAAGCTGCCTGACGGGATCCTGATCGACGGAACCTTCCAGCCGGCCGCTTCGGGGGCAACCTTTGACACCAAAAACCCTTTCGATGGCGAGGTGATCGCCGCGCTGCCCTCCTGCGGGCAGGCGGATGTGGACGCGGCAGTCGCCTCTGCCAAGGCCGCCTTCGAAAGCGGGGTTTGGTCAGGGTTGCACCCCTCTGAGCGCAAAGCCGTGCTGCACAAGCTGGCCGATCTGATCATGGACAATGTCGAGGAACTGGCCGCCATGGAGGCGCTGGATGCCGGCAAACCGATTGCCGATTGCCTCGAGATCGACGTGCCCGAAACCGCCTCCTGCATTCGTTGGCACGGCGAGGCGCAAGACAAGCTCTATGACCAGATTGCCCCCTCTTCCCCGGATGCGGTGGGCCTGATTGTCCGCGAACCGATCGGTGTGGTGGCTGCGGTGCTGCCCTGGAATTTCCCGCTGATGATGATGGCTTGGAAAATTGGCCCCGCCTTGGCGACCGGCAACTCGATCGTTGTGAAACCCGCCGAAGACACCAGCCTGACCTCTCTGCGCCTTGCCGAGCTGGCCCTGGAGGCGGGCGTCCCGCCCGGCGTGATGAATG
>JABSSC010000232.1 GCA_013214635.1 Paracoccaceae bacterium
CCCTTGATGCGTTTGCCAACAACGATCCGCCGGGTCTTCCCTTCGCGTTCGTAAGTGATTGGCTGACGTTCATGGCCAAGCATCTCGGAGACGAGAATACCGAACAGCCCCGTCGTCCCGCGCGCCTTGCCGGACATGATCGTTAGGATCGCATCGTAGGCTTCTTCACTCGCCCGATCGTCGATAAAGAGCGCGACCTTCCAATTGCCCCGTGCCATGCGCTCCGGGATTTCGATCATCAATCCAATATTCAGCCCACTGAGTTCGACGTCGCCGTAGGCGCCCTCGTCGATGCGAATGCCGCCCCAAGTCTGACAATGCCCTTCAGTCGGCGGATGTTGTCCCAGAGAGACCACACAAGGGCAAAAGACCGTGCAGTTGCAATTGAGGATGAGCTCTCCCTTCATTGTCCATGGGACCGTCCCAACTTCGCCGTCCAACGCCATGTGGTCTTCCTTCTTGTCAAATTCCGATGATTGCGACCCAAGCGGCACCTGCGATCAGTCCGACGCCAAGCGGACGATCAAGCCAGCGGCCGATCTGGGGAAGTTTTTCAAACGTCATGATCAGTGTCGCGACACCCATGAAGGTCAGGCTCATAACGCCGCCCACAAAGGCAAGAAGCATCAGCGCCCAGCAGCAGCCCAGGCACGTTGCCCCAAGGAGCAGGCCCATGTGGAGCGGGCCTTTGCTCCAATGTTGAAGGAAGAAGCTCACAGGTGCGCGGCATTTATCAAGACAAGCTGCCTTCAAGGGCGAAAACTGATATGCGCCCGAGATGAGGAGGAGGGCGCCAGAGAGAAGCGCCGACCGGCTGTCGCCGAAATCGCTCACCAAATCTGCTTGCGCGAGCACCATTTGTAGGGCTCCAGCAACGATGGCAAATCCCCACCAGACGCCAAGGAAACCCACTGCAAGCCTGACAGGGCGCGTTTCAGCGCCGGAATCTGAAAGATCCTGGTATGCTTTGAACGCTGGAACCGCGGTTGGCAGCATCATGGCCGTGGCCATGAGCGCCCACATTAGCACCAGCCTGCCATAGCCAGCCATGTCGGGGGTCACTGTGCAGAGACTTTCCCAGAAATCCGATCCGAAGATACGGGACGCCTCACGGATGTCCGCAGGGATCGCCATCGCGTAAAGCGCGGCCCAAGCACCCAAGACTGCTCCGAAAAGAGACAGCCATGACAGCGTCGTGCCATGTCTGAGCGTTCCCGATGACACCAAAGCCTCCCTTCTCCAGTGTTGCCTTTTTAAATGCCAGACCTTTAAATGCCTGACAAATGAAAATTGACCCCAACAGCTCTTCCGACTTATCCGCGCAGATCGCCAAGTCCATCCGCGATGCGATCATTTCGGGCGATCTGATCGTCGAAGACCGTCTGCCGTCAGAGCAAGAAATGGCTGAACAGTTCGACGTCTCGCGTCCGACGATCCGAGAGGCACTGAAGCGGCTTGCTGCGCAATCGCTCATTCGGACACAGCGAGGTGCCTTTGGTGGAGCGTTTGTCCGCCGCCTATCCTACGAGGACGCGCGAAAGCAGCATATCACGACGTCAACACTGCTCCTGAGCATGAACGACATCAGCTTCGACACCGCCTGCCAAGCGCGTTACGCAATGGAGCGGTCTTGCGTTGGCCTCGTGGTCGAGAATCGGAACGAAACGCATCTTGAGGCCATGAAGCATGAGCTCAATGTCCAACAACAGCCCGACCTTTCGGACGAGGGCTTCTGTGCCTCTGATATAGGGTTTCACCGGGCCCTGGTCGACGGCGCTGGCAACCCCGTCCTTTCCTACCAGATGGCGGGCGCGATCGAGGCAATGCAGCCTCTTATGAACATGATTACGTTCACAGACCGATCACGAGCCGAGATCGTGACGATACATACCGCGTTGCTCGCGGCTGCGGCTGAGCGCGACGCCGAGCAATTAGAATCACAACTGACGCGCCTGGAAAACTACACGCTTAAGCTTGGCCGCTCAGTCTTTGAAAGGCGCCGCGAAAAACGCGCCGAGAAGAACGATAACAACGCCCGCACAATGTTTTCTTCCATACTCCGTCCTGACGAGAGCGCACCGTGAGCCAATCAATCGACCCCGCAACCTTCGAAAATCTCGCCTTGGACCAACACGATGACGGCGTCTGGATCGTCACATTGAACCGTCCGGCAAAACGCAACGCGCTGGATATCGCGACCATTGAGGAACTCGTCCGCTTCTTCTCTGCCGCGCCGCAAGCCGGAGTCCGCGTGGTCGTGCTTGCGGGTGCCGGGGAGCATTTCTGCGCCGGGCTCGATCTCGTTGAGCACCATCAGGCCGACCGCAGTCCCGCCGAATTCTGGTAAGTCTGCCTCCGATGGCATGAAGCTTTCAACAAGATGGAGTACGGAGGCGTGCCGATCATCGCCTCTTTGCAGGGCGCCGTCGTCGGTGGCGGGCTGGAGCTCGCCAGCTCGGCTCATGTCCGGGTGATGGATCGCACTGCCTATTTCGGCTTGCCCGAGGGACAACGCGGCCTCTTTACCGGTGGTGGTGCGACGATCCGTGTGACCGATCTTATCGGAAAAGCACGGACATTGGACATGATGCTCACGGGGCGGCTCTACAAGGAAGAAGATGCCGTTGAAGTCGGACTAGCGCAATATCTCGTCGACGGTTCCGCCTTTGAACGTTCTCTTGCGCTAGCTAAGCGTGCGGCGGAGAACTTGCCGCTGTCGAACTTTGCGATCTGCTCAGCTGTAAGTCATGCCCGCAACATGTCTGCGATGGATGCTGCCTACGCTGAGGCGTGTGTTGCGGGTGTCGTAAACACGCAACCCGATGCCCGCGCCCGATTGGCAGCGTTCGCAGACAAATCCGCCCGCCGTGTTCGCCCAGAATAGGGTAGAAAAGACCGTAGGCTCACCTTCTCCAGGCCATCGGCTCGGCAGACGAAAACGCTTTGGTTTCGAACCTTGCTGGGACCACGCGGATTCCAATTGGTGTCAGGTCAAGTGTTCGCCAAGCCAGGTGATTCCAGGACTTTGGACTGCTAGTTTTTTTGGCGGAAAAGGCCAATGAGTCGCAGTTGCCCAATGCCTGCTTTGTCCGGCGGTCTCAATGGATGGCCGCAACACTTCACTTTGAGATCAGAGATGGAGTGTTGGAATGGCTTATCGACGTCGGATTTACTTTACGGACGAGCAGAAGGCTGAGATTTGGGATCGCTGGCAGCGCGGAGAGTCCATGCGCTCGATCGGCCGGTTGTTCGATCGAGGTTCGTCTTCGATCTATCCGCTGTTGGCGAGAACGGGTGGCATTCGTCCAC
>JABSSC010000233.1 GCA_013214635.1 Paracoccaceae bacterium
CGGCGGGCCCATCGAAGACGAACTGCCGATGTTCGAACTCAAAGCGTACTCGGTGTCGCTAGGCCGCTTCATTGTGGCCAAGGAGCTTGTCTCGCTCGGTGTCGAATTGACGCTTGAGACGCCGATCACCGTCGATCTTGAGGATGAAAACGGCCTGATTACCAGCACACCCGACAACGGAAGCCTGTTCGTGGGCGAAGATGATCAGGGCGCGCTGACGCAAGTGAACCGTCTGGTCTTTACCGCCGACGATGGCGTGACGGAGGTCACCTTCGTCGCCTTCGAGCGGGAGAATGTGGCCGATGTCCTGCTCTTGCCGATTGATCCTGAGACGGGCCGCTATATCCCCGGCGATCTGGGGCTTGAGGGGGATTACACCTTTGTCTCAAGCACACCGTTCGACGCCGACCTCTGGCTTGCGAGCCTCATCACAGGCGGCGACGATGCCGACCGATTGGAGGGCGGTGACTTTGCCGACGACATCTTTGCCGGTATGGACGACGACGAGGTCATCGGCGGACTGGGGCCAGACAAGCTCAATGGCGAAGAAGGCAACGATGTCCTGAACGGCGATATGGACGTCACCTTTGTTGACGATTTCGACTTCAACGAATTCCGCGACTTCTTCTGAGACGGATTAGGTCAGGTCCAACTCGGCCAGCAATTCGGCATAGCTCGCGCCATGCAAATCCCGGTCCTGCGCCGTACCTTGCGCGTGGGGGCGGGGAAAGCTGTATTTGATGACGTTCAGATCCGGCATCTCGAAATGCTTGAGCGTTTGGGTTGGAACGTCATAAACCTGCGCCACCTGCGCGGGCTTCAATGACTGACGCACGGTTTCAAACGCCTCGGCAGATCCGCAAAACACATCCACTGTAATCCAAAACGGCCCGGCATTTTTCGATCGGACCTTTTGCACCGCCTCGCGCAGTTTAGGCATGGGCGATCTCGCGTGTCTCCAGGCTGAACGCCGCCATCGGGTCGTCAAGCCGCATCACATGGTTCAGCGTGAATTCATAGAGCGCGCCGCGATCCACTTCGGCAGGTGAAAACGGAAATGCGAATGTCGGCTGCTCTTCTTCCCGCGTCAGCGGATGATGCAGCAGATAGGGGTTCAAAAGCTTGCCGATCTCATTGGCCAGCGCCTGATCCGGCGCGGTCACGATCCCGATCACCCCGATCTCATTAGGGTCTCCGGTTCGTGTCTCCAACGGCCCAAAGGTCGCGTCCTGCCCGATCCGCCGAAGCTCCAGCAGATAGTCGTCTGGGCCAATGCCAAGCCGATCCTGCACTTTGGCGCTGCATTTCGCGATGATGTCGTCACACCAGGCATCGATGTTGTCGACGTATCGTGCGTTCCGCACCAGTGCCATGACGATGGTCTGGTACCCGGCGATCCGCGCACCCTCAAGCTTGACGGTATAGTCGCCTGGCACCCAGGCCGATCCCTCAACACGCACCCGCGTGTCATTGAGCGCGTGATACCGCGCGCCTGTCACATCCAGATGCCCGCCCGGTTCATACAGGACAAACGGATCGGAGTTCTCATAAAGCATATGCGCCGACACAGTATGCGGCGTGGCATGTGCACCGTCCGCCAGCGGCGTAACGGTAAAGCCGGTCGCGTCAAAGTCGATCTGCAACACACCAGATTGCGGGTTTGTGGCACACAGCGCCCCACATTCCCCGATCTTGGCCCCGTGCCACGCACCGCCCGCATGATCGCCCCGCGCAAGCGGCAGGGCGGCTATGATGGCCGTGTCGGTGGTGCGCCCGGCAATCACGATATCCGCGCCCGTCTCAAGCGCGGCGTTGATCTGCTCCGCCCCCGCAAGCGCGACAATGTTGGTACACGTCTCCAACATCTCGGCCGAAATGTCTGGGGCAGGGGACAAGGGCGCGATTTTCCCTCGGCCCAGCGCGTCCGCGATGGCTTTGGCGCTTTGATCCGATTTCAGCACGGCGATCTTCGCGCTCATCCCTTTCTCGGCCAAGATCTCCTCGGTGATCTCCACCAGCCAATCCACAGCGCTCCCTGCACCGCAGGTGCCCGCCGTCCCGATCACCAAAGGCACGCCCGCCGCCGCACGCGCCTCGATCAACTCACCCCATTCGAGCTTGGTCGAGGTGCGCGAATACTTCGACACGCCACGTCCCAGATAAGACGGCCCGCTATCGGTTGAGCCACCGTCAATCGCGATCAGATCGGGCTTGTTGGCCACGCCCCGCGCCAGCGCCTCTCTGTCGAAACCAAGACCAAGGGCGCCGGAGGGGATGAGGATGCGAGTCATGACTTCAGTCTATCACACGATCCGGGCGCTTGAGCAAAGGCCGCAGGAACATCGGCGCGACAAACCCCGCAATCGCGGCCGCCCAGAGACCAATCGCGATGGGAGACGACCAGAGATAGCTGATATCGCCATCCGACAGGATCATCGCGCGCCGCAGCGCGTCCTCCATATGCTTGCCCAGCAGAATGCCCAGAATGATGGGGACTGTCGGGATTCCGATCTTGCGGAACAGATACCCCATGACCCCGAAGGCCGTCATCAACAGCAGGTCAAAGTAGCTGCCGGTCAACGAGAAGATGCCCACAAAGCTGACCATCATCACGCCCGGCAGCAGAAGGGCCGGCGGCACGGCGAGGATGTACACGAACAGCTTCACCATGGGCACGTTCATGACGAGCAGAACGAAGTTTGCGATCAAGAGCGCCGCTATCAAACCCCAGACAACCTCTGGCCGGTCCGTAAACAGCGTCGGCCCGGGTGTAATGTTCAGCGTCATCAGCAGCGCCAACAGAACCGCGGTGGTGCCCGATCCGGGAACACCCAGCGTCAGCATTGGCACCAGCGCACCACCGGCGGCGGAGTTGTTGCCCGCCTCAGGTGCTGCAATCCCGCGAGGGACGCCCGTGCCAAAGCCGCCATCCTTACCAGCGATCGATTTCTCGGACATATAGGCCAGGAATGAGCCCAAAGAGGCCCCCGCACCGGGCAAAACGCCCGCGACAAAGCCCACCACGCTCGACCGCAGCATCGTAAAGAACGACGCGCCGAGGTCCTTGAAGGGGATCGTGACTTTTTCGAGCTTCACACCGAGCGAGGAGTCTTTGCCTTGCTTTTCGATGTAGATCAGCACTTCGGACACCGCGAAGAGACCGACGAGCGGCACAAGGAAATCAATCCCGTCCATCAAGTGAAGGTTGCCACCGGTAAAGCGCGGCATGCCGGTCTGGTTGTCCAACCCGATGGTCGCAATGGCGAGGCCGAGCACGGCTGCAAACGCTGCTTTCGCTT
>JABSSC010000234.1 GCA_013214635.1 Paracoccaceae bacterium
CTTCCTTTCAAGCGAACGTTACACGCTCGACAACACGTCCTACTCGATCTTTGGTACGATCGATTTCGAACCGTTTGATGGCCTGACCCTGACGGTTGGCGGTAACTACACTGATGATAAGAAAGACTTCACCATTTCGTCAGTGGCCGGTGATCCGCTCGCCAATGTCAACTTGGTCGATGCCTTCATCACTGGGGCAACGATTGCTGATCCTAACTTGCCGATTGTGACGTCGCGTGACGGGTTCTTGGCTTTGCCGGCTCCAATTCAGGCGGCTTTGGCAGCTGCAGCGACCGACCCGGCCCAGAACCCGCTTCTCGGGCTTTCAGTGCTGCAGTTCCAAACCGGCTTCCTCGACGTTCCAAACTCGCTTGAGGATGGCAAGACGGCGGATGACAAGTTCACATATCTGCTGCGCGCCGCTTATGAAGTCTCGCCCGAACTCAATGTCTATTTGAGCTACGCAACCGGCTTTAAGGCCAGCTCGGTCAACCTGTCGCGTGACAGCCGTCCGTTGCTGTCTGACTTCACGCCGGGGCCAGGGTCATCGACTTTCCTTGCGCCATCATCACCGGTTGTCGATGCGGGTCTTGCGACGGTCAACCTGACCACTGGGACACGTTTTGCTGGTCCGGAAAATGCCGAGGTTTATGAAATCGGCGTCAAGGGTCAGTGGGAAGGCTTCGGCTTCAACCTCGCTATTTTTGACCAAACCATCGAAGGCTTCCAAAGCTTGGCCTTTACCGGTCTTGGCTTTGCGTTGCAAAATGCTGGCCAACAATCGGTCCGCGGCTTCGAGTTCGATGCTACGGTGGTCCCGACTGACGGTCTGGTCCTCACCTTTGCGATGACCCACTTGGATCCCGTCTATGACGAGTTCCCGGGAAGCGTTCTGGGCGATCTCTCTGGTGTGCGTGTGGCGGGCATCCCGTCCTATGCTATTGCGACCAGCGCGACTTACACCCACGAATTCAGTGGTGGAACGCGCTTGATCAGCCGGGTCGATTACAACCACGAAAGCAGCACGCCCATCAACAATGGTCTGCCGACCTTCAACGTCGGATTGGGCAACACCCAGATCTTTAACCGCGAGGTTAATTTGGTGAACGCCTCGATGACCTTGGCGCTGAACAATGGGATTGAAGTGGGTGCGTTTGCTCGCAACCTGTTTAACGATCAATATCCTTTGACGGTGTTCGATGGCGTGGCGCAGGCCGGGACGGTGTCGGGCTATCCCAGCACCCCGCGCACCTATGGTGGTGTGATCCGGTTCCGTTTCTAAGTCCGGAAAAACCGGCCTAGGGCCTAGCCCTATTGTCAAGCACAAGGCCTCGCCAGAAATGGCGGGGCCTTTTGTCGTTCGGGCATGAATTTTGTGATCTGATGGGAGTTTTGCACAATTGCCCATTGTCGAATGCATCATAATGTGGTGGCTTAACGCCATTGGTTGCCCCGCGCCGAGGGGTGCGCGGGGGCCATGAAAAGGGGATTGTTTGATGCAATATGGTGGTTTTTGGGTCCGCGTTGTGGCCTATATTATCGATGTCGTTCTGATGGGCGTGGTCGGGGTGGTTATCGCCCTTGTCTTTGGCGGTGTCTTCGGGATTGCTGGCGGCGATGTTTCTGATCCGAATGCGGGGCCGAGCCTGCTGTTGAACCTGATCAGTGTGGTTTTGGGCGTTGCCTATTTCGCGGGGATGGAAAGCTCCGAATGGCAGGCAACCGTGGGCAAAAAGGCGATGGGTCTCGTCGTCACTGATACCAATGGCAACAGGATCTCGTTCCTGCGCGCTTTGGGGCGCTATTTTGCTAAGATCTTGTCCGGTTTGATCTTGGGCATCGGCTATATCATGGTTGCCTTTACCGAGCGTAAGCAGGGCTTGCATGACATGATTGCCAGCACTTTGGTGGTCAAAGGGGAGCCGGGCATGGTCGGGGCCGATCCGGAAACCTTCGCCTAAAATCTGTCTGTCTCAGACGGGCTATATCACGGGCGGGTCTGCACGCTGTTATGCGCGTGCGGGCCCGTTTTGTTTGTAGGTGGTCGAGGGGTTAGGAGGGGCTCGCGCGGTGTGATTTGTGCGCTGTCACGTAGTCCGTTTGATTACAATTCGCGCAGGGCCTGAGCCGGTTTGGCGCGCAGCAGCGGCAGCGATCCGCCCAGCGCAAAGGCCAGCACAATCGCCAGCCCCATGCCCAGCACGCCCAAAATCACACCCCAATCAGGCAGCCAGTCAAATTCGAACAATTGGGTGATAATCACCCAGCCAAGCCCCGATCCCAGCCCCAGCGCAACCAGCGCCAAAGCGCTCGCAATCAAGCCATACTCGGCCAATTGCAGGCCAAGTATCTGGCGCCTGCTCGCGCCCAGCACCCGCAAGACCACCGTGTCATAGGTGCGCGACGCGCGCGCCGCGGCAATCGCTCCCATCAACACCGCCAAGCCGGCCAAGACCGCAACCGCCGATGCCGCCAAAGTCGCCAGCCCCACCTGTTCGAGCAATTCGCGCGCCTGAACCAGCACATCGCCCACTTCGATCACCGAGCTCGACGGATTTTCGCGCACCAATGCGCGCAGCAATTCGCCGCGCGCTGCGGTCTGGTCCTCGACCGCATCGGGCAGGTCGATCGTGGCTGACAATTTGTGCGGGGCATCGGCGATCGCATTGGGCGAAAAGACGAGGACGAAATTGAACCCCATGCTTTCCCAATCGATCTCGCGCAGATTGGCGATGCGCACATCGCGCTCGGTCCCCAAAATGCCGATGGTCAACATATCGCCCACTTGCAAATCAGCTGCTTTGGCGAAATCGCGGTCGATCGAGACGAGGCGTTCGCCATCATGATCGGGCGCCCACCATTCGCCGTCGACCACACTGCTGCCCGGGGGAGGGGTGGCGGAATAGGTGATGCCGCGTTCCCCGCGCAGCGCCCATGCGCCTTCGGGGATACGTTCCAGATCGGCCACGATCTGCATATTGTCCTGCGGCCCATAGGCAAGGATTGCGCCGCGCATGGTGGGCACGGCGCGCACTTGGGCTTCGGGGAAGGCATCGGTGACGATCTGGGTAAACCGGTCCTTGCCCGCTGGTGGCACGTCGAGCACGAAATAATCGGGCGCCTCTTGCGGCACGCGCGTGTCGATATTGCCGTCAATCGCGCTCTGGATAGAGGCGAGCAAAACGAAGGCGGCAAGGCCAAAGCCAAGCGCGGTGACGAGCGCGCTGGTCGGGGCGCCGGGGCG
>JABSSC010000235.1 GCA_013214635.1 Paracoccaceae bacterium
CTTTCGGTTTCCACAGGGCGCAGTGTGTCACCGCAACGGGCCCAAAGGAACCGTTATCCCCTGATCTCAGACGCGACCGCGTTTTGCAGCGCCTCTTCGGCATACGCGCTCAATGACCGGAAACACATCACGCCGATTGCCGCATCGTCGCGCATCCAGATGCCGGCTGCAATCTGCGCCAGCCGCGTCCGCCGAAAATCACCGGGACCAAACGCGCGCGGCGACATATCGGCGGGCGTCAGGCGCGCTACGACATTGCGTGCGCCCGGTCCTTCAAGACGGTAGATCACCCGCATATCCGACACGTCCTGCACCAATGCGTGATGCTTGGCCAAAGCCTTGGTCAGAGCCTCCACCATGTCCTTTCCTGCCTCTGCCGGGGTCAGGACAAGGATTTCATCGGGCGACATCCATGCGACCGTTGTCTTGTCCGCAAAAGACAGCTTCAGCTTTTCGGGATGGGACGCCCCTGTGGCTTTCATCACCGCGTTGCGCACCGGCGCTTTGTCAAACTCGCCCCGCACCGTGATCATGGCACGGTCCGAGATCTGCCGCATCGTTACATCAGACATTCTGCTTCTCCCCGTCCGGGTCGAAGAACACAGGCGAAACGACCTTGGCCTTCACCACGGTGCCGTCCACGCGCGGGAAATCCAGTACCTCCCCCATCCGGTCGGGACCGTTATGAACCAGCCCCATCGCGATCCCGCGGCCCAGCGTGGGCGAATGATATGTCGACGTCACGCGCCCTTGCGTCTTGCGCTGATCGTTGCCGTTCACGCCCTGCGCTGTCGCATAAGCGCCATCCGGCAGGACCGAGCCGTCGAGCGTTTCCAGCCCCACAAGCTTCCAGCGGTCAGGGTCGGTCATATGCGTGCGTTCCTGCGCGCGCTTGCCCAGAAAGTCGTCTTTCTTCTTCGAGATCGCCCAGTTCAGACCAAGATCCTGCGGGATGACCGTTCCATCGGTTTCATCCCCGATCATTATAAAGCCCTTCTCAGCCCGCAGAATGTGCAGCGCCTCCGTGCCGTAGGGGGTGACGTCGAAGGGTGCACCGGCCTCATGCAGCGCATCCCAAAGCGCCTGTCCCTGCCTGGCGGGAACGGCGATCTCATAGCTCAACTCGCCTGAGAACGAGATGCGGAAGATACGCACGTGGATCCCGCCAAGCGTCCCGTCGGCCCAGCGCATGAAGGGCAGCGTATCCGCCGACACATCCATTCCACCCACACGTTCCAACACGTCCCTTGCATGGGGACCAACAACCGCGATCTGTGCGTATTGCTCGGTCACATTCGCCGTCCAGACTTGCCAGTCCCACCATTCGCATTGAAGCCAATCTTCCATATGCGCGTGGATGCGCTCCGCCCCGCCCGTGGTCGTATGACATAGCCACGTATCGTCATCGAGCCGCGCGACCACGCCATCGTCGATTAGGAACCCGTTTTCCGAACACATCAGCCCATAGCGGCACCGGCCCGGGGCGAGGTTGGACATCATGTTGGTATAGAGCATGTCCATAAATCGTCCGGCATCGGGGCCTTTGACGATGATCTTGCCCAGCGTGGACGCATCAAGAAGGCCCACACCTTCGCGCACCGCCATAACCTCGCGCTGGACCGCAGTTTCAATGCTTTCTCCATCCTGTTGAAAGCAATAGGGCCGCCGCCAGTGACCCACAGGCTCCCAATAGGCACCGTGATCCTCATGCCAGTCATGCATTGGCGTTTTGCGGATGGGCTGGAATAATTCCCCCCGCGCCTCGCCTGCGATCCCGCCCATCGAGATGGGCACGTAAGGGGGGCGGAAGGTTGTGGTGCCAACTTGCGGGATGGGCGCATCAAGTGCTTGAGAAAGAATCGCTAAACCGTTGATATTGCTCAACTTACCCTGATCCGTCGCCATGCCCAAAGTGGTATAGCGCTTGGCGTGTTCGACGCTTTCAAACCCTTCCTGCGCGGCAAGCTGAACGTCCGAGACCTTCACGTCGTTCTGGAAATCCAGCCACATCTTCTCGCGCAGCTTGTCCCCCGCCTGAACCGGCATGACCCAGACGGGAAGGATCGCCCCCACCTCCTCCGGCTCCGCCTTAGGGGCACCTTTACGTTTTGGCGCAAACCCGGCCGCTTTCGCCGCCGCTTTGCCGGTCTCATGCGCTTGCTTCAGCCCCTCGGCCAGCCCAAATGCACCATTCGCGGCCCCCGCGACCGAGACGAAAGCCTGCCCGTCATGGGACGTCGGCGGAATGTCGGCATTTGGTCGGAAACACGTCAGAGTATCATCCCAGACCAGCTTGCCCCCGCAATGGGACCACAGATGCACCACAGGCGACCAGCCGCCGGACATGGCCACGGCGTCACATGGGATGTCCTCGACGCCAGTCCCCTCGCCTGAATGCGCACATATCGTGACACCTTCGACCTTGGCCACACCCTGCACTTTGGAAATCGCGCGGCCCGTCTCGATCCGCATCCCCAGATCACGCGCCTCTTGCGGCAGCGCGCCTGTCACCTCGGGGCGCGGATCCACGATGCAGGGCACTTCCAGCCCCGCCGCCACAAGCGCCAGCGCGGTGTGATAGCCATCGTCGTTGTTCGTCACAACGACGGTGCGATCTCCAACCGACACGCCGTAATTCACTGCATAATCCCGCACCGCAGAGGCCAGCATGACGCCCGGCACATCATTGCCAGCAAAGCTGATCGGACGTTCGATCGCACCCGTTGCCACAACGACCTGCTTGGTACGGATTTTCCACAATCTGTGGCGCGCCTGAGTGTGATCCGGCGCGTGGTCGGTCAGACGCTCTTCCGCCAGAACATAGCCGTGGTCATAAACCCCGGCCCCCATGGTGCGGGTCAGAAGGGTCACGTTGTCCATATCAGCCAAAGCGTCGACCGCGTCTTCGACCCAAGCGTCCGCAGGCAGACCGTCGATATCGCCCGCATCAACGGGCGCACGCCCGCCCCAATGGGCGGTTTGTTCCAACAGCATCACCTCGGCCCCGGTGGCCGCTGCGGCCCGCGCTGCCGTCAGCCCGGCCACACCGCCACCGACCACCAGAACGTCCACATGCGCATACATGTGCTCATAGGTGTCAGCGTCACGCGCTTTCGGGGGCTGACCAAGCCCAGCCGATTGCCGGATGAACGGCTCGTAGACATGTTTCCAGAACGAGCGCGGATGGAGGAACATCTTGTAGTAAAAGCCCGCGGGCAAGAACCGCGACATCAATGAGTTCAC
>JABSSC010000236.1 GCA_013214635.1 Paracoccaceae bacterium
GTGCCCCCGTGGCGAATCCGCGCATGTGGTACAGTACTATAAGTATTTTACTAACTCCGGGGGTCATTTAATTACCACCTCTCCGCGCTGTAACATTCGTTTATACAGAAGCATAATAATTACTTGCTGTATAATTCCAGGATACTCCGAAATATCGAAATAGTCCCCGTCGGTGCGCCCGAGCATGTACTGGAGCCGGTCGAGTACTTCGTTATCTATGTGTTCAACGGTGCAACCCTTACACCGCTCGATGATATGCACTTTCGTTAGTTTTTTATCTTCGGCCACTACTTTCGGTACCGGCTGGCGCGATTCGGGCTTAGGGAATTCTGGGTTAGTCATTTTTTCCGTACCTCCTCAAATAAAATCCACCCGGCGCCGTTGAGTTGCGCCTCGTACACGCAATCGCCGGGTATAAACGACCTATTAACAATGCCGATAATCGCGTCCGTGGCTTTCTCGGTAAATCCGTCACCCACAAAGAAAACAAAGTCGGGTTTAGGTGGCCCGTCGGTGCTAAAGGCTATACCCAGGGCGCAGGGGCCGTCGGTAACTACGAGTTTCGCACGGTCCACTTTCTCCAGAATACGCCGCTCTACTTCATCAAAACATAAAATCACTCTCCGACCTCCAGCAATTCGACTAATTTTTTATACGCGGGGGTGTCCTCCGCGTCTACTTTAACGCCGTTATGCCCGTCGATATAGCCCTCCGTGTGCAGGGTTCGGAGCCACGCGCGTATTTCCTCGTCGCTGGTCGTGGTCTCGGCGACTAACTCCTCGATACGCTCCGCGCACTCCTCGACCATAAAAATACCCTCACGGGAAAATAAACAGATAAACGTCGTGGTTTTTCCGTCCTCGACGCTCTCGTCTATTAACGATATGTCGTCGGGGTGTATTCGCAGGGTACCTGTAGACCCGTTTTTCGTTAATTTAATCATTTCTCCCCCTTACATAATTTCGCATTAGCGACGACCTTCTCGTCGTACCAATTATTAAATAACTTCATATCCTCGAGCGGGCGGTGTACGTCCTGCGTTCCGCGCTTATAGCACTCGGCGCCTAAATCACGGTAGATTTCTGTCCACTCGTACGCGGCGGTTTTACGGCCTATCCGCATTCCGTCGAGCCGGCCCCATTTATAGGTAACTAAAATCGGCGCGCCCAGCCACACGGTTACAAACCAAAAAACGGGGATCTGCCTAAAATCACCAAAATACGGCAACAAAAACTCACCGATTAAAATAACGAACCACACTATTAGAAAAACCATAGCTACATACTCAAATAATACTCTTACGCCGTTCAGTACACGTTTCATTTTTTCCCCTTCTTTAAAATTTCGTTTTCCATCTCCAGTGCGAGGATACTAGCCGCGTCGACGCCGAGTACTTTTAGTAACGGGATCGCCCGCTCCATGAGCCCGTGGGCTTCGGTCATATTTAAATACAACTCGGATTTATCGAATTTACGCAGAATCGACGCTTTAACGTCTGCACCCGATCCGCATTTAATACACGCGCCGTTACGGGTATATCGTGGCGCCACGTGCCCACAAAGCGGGTTAGGCTTATATCCGGGCATAAACGTTTTATCGCCGTCGCGCTTCGCACGGTTTCGGTCCTTACACACGTAACCCGACGCTTTATACGCCGCTATGTCGCGCCTATTCTCGTCGTTAAGTTTCATCGGTGCGGCCCTCCAGTAATAAAATATACGACTCGATCAACCCGCGGTGCTTCTCATATATCCGCGCTCTAAACGGCACGCGTCCGTCGGCGGGCGCGGCGGCTCGCCGGTACGAATTACACCGTTCACGGTTACACGCGACGCACATACCCGACTTAACGTAGCGCTGCGACACGTGCCCGAACTTACACGCCTTACCAGTAAAATACTTTTTTCGGTGTTGTGCCGCGGCGTCCTTACGGGAAATAATCGGCCACGGCGCGGCCCGTATCTCCTCGGCTATACACTTCAAGCACCGGCCCGAACTGGGTAGGCTTTCCGTCAAACCGTGGATTTCACAATCTGTAAACGTTTGTGTCATATATATGTTTCTCCTCAAAATAACCACGGGAAATTTCCCAGAAAACGATATCTAAGTCGTCTAAGTGCGTAAATCTAAGTCGTCTAAGTGCAAATATTATAGTCGTCTAAGTCGTTTCGCAACCCTAAAAACGAAAAAAGTTTTTGTTTCTCCATATACCGGAAGTGTTTACGCGGCGATTCCCAACAAATCGAATTTTTACCCCCTTCCTTACTTCCCCTTATAAAACATTACTATAATACACACCCTATTATATCTATCTCTTATTATTATTATTCTCAACTTTATAATTAAAGGGAGTAGTAGTAGAGTTATATATAAAAGAAACGGGTAAAAGAGTTTACGTTGAGCCATTGTCGATTTTCGTTTCTACACATTTCGAGGTTTTGTGGCCCGTTTCGTTATAACTGCGTTTCGGGTAAATACTTACAGTCGTGGTTTACATTCCACGTAGCTATTAGCTGCGGTTCGTTACTGGGCGGGCTTGCTCGTGGGGGGTTTTGGGTGTAGACTGTTTGCATGGCGAAGGATATTACCGTGGATATGAGTAGCGTTGAGGGGCTGGTGCGTGACCTGAGAAGGTTTAACGACCGGGCGTTCCCGTTTGCTACGAAACAGACGGTAAACGAGGCGGCGTTCGATGCTCGGTTGAATTGGCGAGAGGAAATCGAGGATAAGATGATCGAGCGTAACAAGTTCACGAAAAACTCGATACGGGTTGAAACTACCCGAACGTTGGACGTAAGGCGCCAGATTGCCACCGTGGGCTCCATAGCGCCGTATATGGACGAGCAGGAGTTCGGGGGCGTAAAGGCCCGTAAGGGCAAACAGGGCGTACCTCTGGCCACGTCATACGCGGCGGGGCAGGGTGAGGGCTCAAAGCCACGTACGCGGCTTCCTAGGGCCTCTAACACGCTTCGTAAGATAAAGCTGAACAGAGGCCGCATACGGGCTAAGGGGCGCGCACAGCGCAATTTTGTAGCCGTACGAGAGGCGTCGAAGCGCAGTACGAAACACGTTTATCTGGATACGGGTAGGCGTCGGGGCATTTATCGTGTGGTCGGCAAGGGGAAGAACGCACGACCTAAGCTCGTGTACGATCTGAGCGAGAGCAGCGTACGCATACCACGTAACCCCACGATGGGGCCAGCGGTAGACAGAACGACTAGGATTTTACCCGGAATCTATC
>JABSSC010000237.1 GCA_013214635.1 Paracoccaceae bacterium
GATGGAGGCGTTTCGCGAGGGTGCTGCAGGGCTGCTGCCCGCGGCACTGATTGTGGGTGCGGCCAAGGGAATCCTCCTCCTGATTGGTGGAGATGACCCGACATCGGCTTCACTCCTGAACACCTTGTTGAGTGGCATGGCCAGCGTCACTGCGCTTGCCCCAGACTGGCTGACGGCTTGGGTCATGTACGTGGCGCAGAGCCTCATCAACCTGTTCATCGCGTCTGGCTCGGGACAGGCCAGCGTGACCATGCCGATCATGGCGCCGCTCGCAGATCTCTCTGGCGTCACTCGGCAGACAGCAGTTCTTGCATTCCAGCTTGGCGATGGGTTCACCAACCTGGTGATCCCGACCTCGGCGGTGCTGATGGGATGCCTTGCCGCGGCCAAAGTCACTTACACCGAGTGGCTGGCTTTCATATGGAAACCGATGATTGCCTTGATGGCGCTCGCTTCAGTGGTTGTTGTTGTCGCCCATGGGAGTGGGTTCTGATGCTCAAATTCACCTTTTGGTTGACCACTGTGGTTGCGGGAATCTCGACGCTCATTTTGGCGGATGCCGCTCGGGCGGAGGGCAGCCTCGTGATTGTTGGCGGAGGCCTAAAGGCTGACAACGCCGCCATCTATCGAGCATTCCTAGAGGCCCGTCCGGAAGGCTCCTCAACAATCGTCATCATCCCCGCTGCATCAGGTGAGCCCAGCGCATCAGCAAATGCAGTCCGAGACGCGATGATCCGCCACGGGGCGAGTCCAAGTGAGATCGAGGTTGCTCAAATTGCGATGCGGGATGATCCTGGGACCAGGACAACCGATGAGAGCCGCTGGTCCCGAAATGTGAACGAAGCGGATGAACTGGGGCGTATCGGAAGAGCAGGCGCAATCTGGTTTACTGGCGGAGACCAGTCGCGGATTACGGGACTTTTGTTGACAGAAAGCGGCGAAGACACGCCCTATCTGAGTGCGCTTCGGGCGCGGCATTCTGCGGGTGCTGTCATCGGTGGAACATCGGCGGGCGCCGCGATAATGAGTGGTGCGATGATCACCGGTGGGGACTCGCTTGGAGCGTTGCTGCCGGGCAAAGTCGGGGAAGAGCTGAGCCTTGCAAGGGGATTGCACTTTCTGCGCGGAGCACTGGTCGATCAGCACTTCGGCGAACGCGCACGCCTTGGCAGGCTGGCAGTGGCTCTAATGCGCCTTCAACAGATCAGTCCCCTGGGATATGGCATCGATGAAGACACCGCTCTGGTTGTCGAGCCTGGCCAGAACGAAGCCAGGACGGTGGGCCGCGGTTATGTCACTTTGCTCGATGCCCGGAGAGCGAAGGTGTCGGGGGGAGAACGACTTGGAATAGAAGGCCTAGTCGTTGGCATGGCGGCCAACGGCGATACGATTGATCTGCAGACTGGCTCAGTTGATCCCGCTTGGTATCGCAGGGACACAAAGGGGCGGGAATATTTCCATAGCGCGGCACCCGCGGCTGGGGGGATGGCTTTGCCAGGACTTACTCTCCAAGCGACGATCGGTGATGGCCTTCTGGATAACTCCGCTGCGGATCACATTGTGCGCTATTCTTTCGCCAATGATCTTGGGTTTGCGTATCGCTTTGCTCAAGACGGCGGTTCGCACGGGTCATGGGGACGCGATCCTGACGGGCAAGCCGCCTTTACGATATCGGGCGTGCGGTTCGATATCCAACCCGTGAACATCAAAATTGGACCTCTGGAGGAGTGATGACAAGCAGCTATGCGATCGCCTTGCACGGAGGCGCCGGGGTCAATCCTGAGCGTGACTATCGCGAAGTTGAAGTGCATCTCAGCGAATTGATCCGGCAATGTGAATCCCGGTTGAAGCAGGGGCAAAGCGCGATTGATGCGGTTGAGCAAGCCGTAATCGAACTTGAGGCATCGGGACTTTATGTCGCCGGTCGAGGTTCGGCCCCGAACATCAGCGGCAGCGTGGAATGCGATGCGGCAATTATGGATGGGCCGAGCGGCAAGGCGGGAGGCGTCTGCGCAATGCAAGGGGTTGTGAACCCGATTCGCGCCGCCCGGGCTGTGCTCGACACATCGCCCTTCGTTCTATTGGCCGGAGACGGTGCGCGCCAATTCGCCCTTGATCACGGCTGCGAAGCAATCAGCGCCACTGCGTCCCACTACCGTTTACCCGTGGGCATCGAAGAAGCAGAGCTTTCGGTGCTCGACCCGGGTCTGGCACATGGAACCGTTGGAGCAGTCGCGCTCGACCGGTCGGGCGGACTGGCCGCTGCCACATCTACCGGAGGGCTCCTCGGCAAACAGCCCGGACGGGTGGGCGACACACCCATCACGGGCATTGGCAACTGGGCAGATAGTGAGGTTGCGATCAGCTGTACTGGAATTGGCGAGGCTTTCATCCAGTCAGGTGGTGCGCGCGATGTGACCGCGCGAATGGCCTATGGCGGCGAAGCGCTTGAACAGGCATCGACGGCGATGCTTGAACAGGTCGCTGTGGCGGGCGGCGATGGCGGGCTGATTGCAATCGACCGACGCGGTAATTGTGTGATGCCATTCAACTCACCTGGCATGAAACGCGCCTTCGTCCGCTCCGGCGAGGCTCCGATGGTCCAGATCCTTTAGGACTCTGGCAACACCGTTCCATCCAAGTGTCTATCTATGGCTGCTTGGCAAGCGAAGGCCGCTAACTTCGCAGCGATAGCCGCGGTGCTTAGCTTAGCTCCGCTTAGCTGCGCATTCGGGGCTACTTCGTCGGAACCTGGGTCGTTACCGGAAAGACCGCCATTTGAACCCGACTCTCTAAAAGCCGACATTCCGCAAACGGCCCAGTTTCAGCCGCCCCAAGCAGAACCCAAACAAGAGCAAGACACGCATAAGACGGGAGGCCTGTTCGGTAGGCATAACGCGAACACGAAAGCCCAAAGCGCGTTCGCCTCAAGGCCGAAGAAAACTAAGCTGAAAGGGGTGGTGCCGCTTACGTGACTCGAACACGTGACCCCATCATTACGAATGATGTGCTCTACCAACTGAGCTAAAGCGGCATTTGAGGTTCACATTGTCGTGCAAACCGTGTGTGGAGGCCCGAGCCGGAATCGAACCGGCGTACACGGATTTGCAATCCGCTGCGTCACCACTCCGCCATCGGGCCGAGCCGCCCCAGAATTTAGGCGGAAGCGGCGCACTAGCGATTCGCGCGGATA
>JABSSC010000238.1 GCA_013214635.1 Paracoccaceae bacterium
AGAGGCTGCAGATGCGGCCAACTTGCCGGTTCGCGGGTATGTAAGCTGCGTGACCGACTGTCCTTATGACGGCCCAACGCCGCCCGCGCAGGTCGCGGATGCCGTGGCTAGGCTGTTTGCGCTGGGCTGTTATGAGGTGTCTTTGGGCGACACCATCGGCAGGGGCACGCCCGAGGCGGTTGGTCGGATGCTGGAGGTTGTACTGTCGGTTGCGTCCCCCGACACGCTTGCTGGGCATTTTCATGACACCGGTGGTCGCGCGTTGGCCAATGTCGACGTGGCGCTTGAGGCCGGGCTTCGTGTTCTTGACACCGCGGTGGGCGGGCTTGGCGGCTGTCCTTTCGCGCCGGGGGCTGCTGGGAATGTCGCGACAGAAGCGGTCCACGCGCACCTGACTGCGCGCGGATACGCCACCGGATTGGATGGGGAAAAAGTAGCCACAGCTGCGGAAATGGCACGAGACATGAGAGGTGGCGGTGATGGGCGCTGAAACCCGGATCGAGATCGATGACCGAGGTGTTGCGACGCTGTGGTTGGATCGGGCGGACAAACACAACGCGATGTCCGCGCGGATGATCGAGGAACTGCACGCTGCTGCGCTTGCGCTTGGGGACGATGATGCGGTGCGGGTTGTCGTTTTGGCGGCAGAAGGGCGGACATTCTGCGCCGGCGGTGATCTGGCTTGGATGCGTGCGCAAATGGCGGCGGATGCCGCAACACGCCGCGGCGCTGCGACCGCACTTGCTGCTATGCTGGGCGCTTTGAACGACATGCCAAAGCCTTTGATCGGACGCGTTCATGCCAATGCGTTCGGCGGTGGGGTTGGCCTGATGGCCGTGTGCGACACGGTCTTTGCCGCGCGTTCGGCGCGCTTTGCCTTGACCGAGACACGCCTTGGCCTGATCCCTGCAACGATCGGGCCTTACGTTCTCACGCGGATTGGCGCGTCGCAGGCGCGTCAGGTCTTCATGTCATCGCGGTCGTTTGACGTGGAAAGGGCGATGGCGCTGGGTCTTGTGGCGGAAGTGGCGGAAGCCGAAGCCCTGGATGCAGCGGTGGCGGATGAGGTCGCGGCGTATCTCGACTGTGCTCCTGGCGCGGTGGCGGCGGCCAAAGCGCTCGCCCTGTCTCAGGGGGCTGCGGTTGATCCGGCGGCTATCTTGGAGTCCATCGACGCGCTTGTCGCACAGTGGGAAGGGGAGGAGGCCCGTGAGGGCGTGGCCGCGTTCTTTGAGAAGCGGTCGCCGTCCTGGCACGTCAGCGGTTGAGCTTGGGTCGACGCGAAGTCGTGCCCGCTAGCGCGATCAGAAAAGGCCGATAAGCGTCACGCCCGCGATTGCGGTGGCGCAACTCGTGATGACAAAAACATGCGCCGACAGCAGCGGTACAATGACGGATTTCTGTGCCGAACGATCTCCGTGCTCTGCATCGATACGGCGGTCCGCATCCGCGAGCAGGCGCGAGAGTGTGTCTGTGTTGGTTTGCGTTTTTTCTCGCATTGTCAGCAGCCTACAGCGATGTCCTAAACGTCTTTCCCCGCTCAAAAGACTACGTGCGTTAACGAATTCGCAACAGATCGTGGATTCGCGCAGGTTTGTTTCTGTTGCATTTCCGTACCGGCAAAAGCCGATGTTGTGTTGCACGCTGACTTGGGCTCAAGATGGGGTGCGTAAAAATCATGGGCGGCGCAGATGGTTAAATCGCAGGACGGGCGCGCAAAGCGTTTTGTGCGCGCAATGTATGAAAGTCACGATTCGTCTGCGGTGCACTTTCGCTATGCGCTGATCGCGTTCGACTTTCTGTCGATCGCCTTTTTCATTGCCACAACACCGATGCCGATGACGCCCACCCTCAAGACACTCAGTCTGGTGATTGGGCTTGTCATTGCGTTGGACCTGTTCTGTCGTCTCTGGATTGCCGAAGATCGGTGGGCCCTCTTGCGCCGGGTTTATGTGATCGCGGATATCGTTGTGCTGGCGTCGATGGTGATAGAGCCATTCGTTGCGCTCGACCTCACATTCCTGCGCATTCTCCGCGGCTTGCGGGTCGTGCACTCTTATCACCTCTTGAGAGACCTCAGGTATCACAGCGATTTTTTCAGACGGAATGAAGACGCCGTTCTGGCCGCCACTAACCTGCTGGTGTTCATCTTCTTCACAACCGCGCTCGTCTTCGCGTTTACGTTTGACCATGGCGACGGGCTCGAAAGCTATGTCGACGCGCTTTACTTCACAGTCACAACACTGACGACCACGGGGTATGGCGACATTACGCCAACGACCATGTGGGCCAAGCTAGGCGCGATCGCGATGATGGCGATTGGTGTGACGCTCTTTGTGAATCTGGCGCGTGCAATTTTCACGCCGTCAAAGGTTCATTACCCGTGCCCCAACTGCGGCCTACAACGCCACGACCCTGATGCGGTGCATTGTAAGCACTGTGGTGTGACGCTGGCGATTAAGACGGACGGGGCATAAGCATCTCTGCGTGCCTAAAATTGTTGCGCGCGCAAACCCGGTCAGAACAGTGTTTTCGTCCTCAAGAACGACACTTTTTTGGACCTCCGAATCGAGGCTGGCCCGGCCTCCTGCGTCATGATGTGCCGCAGTGCCGCAATCACACCGGTTTGCATTGACCCCCCCGAAAGCCGCAGGTACACCAAATGGGCTTTGTACGAGCCACGAATACGCAGCTAGGGGACCCACGTGGAAGACCTCCTCAGAGAGTACACACCGATCCTGATTTTTCTCGCACTCGCCGTGGGCTTGGGGATCGTTTTGATCCTTGCAGCCGTGGTGCTTGCCGTTCGCAATCCTGACCCTGAAAAGGTGTCGGCCTATGAATGCGGATTTAACGCGTTCGACGATGCACGGATGAAGTTCGACGTCCGGTTTTATCTGGTGTCGATCTTGTTCATCATCTTCGACCTTGAAATCGCGTTTCTGTTCCCATGGGCGGTGGCATTCGCCGACATCTCCACTGCCGCCTTCTGGTCGATGATGGTTTTCCTTGGCGTGCTCACTGTGGGTTTTGCCTATGAATGGAAGAAGGGGGCGCTTGAATGGGAGTAGCCAGCACCGCAGGCGCCGATAAGGACGTCGCCGTTCGTGAATTGAATCAAGAATTGCAGGACAAAGGGTTCCTGCTGACCTCGACCGACAGCATCATCAACTGGGCCCGGCCC
>JABSSC010000024.1 GCA_013214635.1 Paracoccaceae bacterium
CCTGCATTCGACGCGAAACCAAGGTCAACAAAGGTTTAGGAGTTCGACATGAGTGCCCTGTTTTCCGTTTCGTTCGATACCCTCGTAATGAGCGCAATCACCTGCCTTATCCTGCGTGAAGTCATCCTTGTCGCCCTGCCCGATACCGTTGCCGGACCCGGCGGGTGGTTGATCGACACCGATCCGGAATAAGCCGCTTTACGGCACCGCGAAGGTCAGGTTGGCCCAAAGGCTTTCCCAGACGGCATCATTGGCTTCCGCCAATTCTGGTACGGGCGTGCGCAGAACCACCGCATCCAGCATATAAATCGCCCCAGACTGAACGGGAACCTGCGCCACGCCATCCGCATCAGTTCTGACTGTAAAGACCCGCACATCTTCCCCGATCTTTTCAAACACTTCTATCTGCGCGTCGCGTCGCGGTTCACCCAGATAGTACAGTTCAACCGACATCCCTGCGGACAGGTCATCCGTGTAGGGATTGTCGCGCGCCACGATTTCGGTTTCTAGCCCGAAGGTTCTGTCGTCACCTTTGCCCTCACCAACTGCGATCAGGCTTTTGGCATAGCGGGAGTAGACCTCCTTGAAGGTCTCGGTGGGCAGCCCTGCGTCGCGATGGGCGTCCAACGTCCATTCTGCGTCTTTGTGCCGAACAAAATCACCGAACTTCTCAAGCCCGCGGTAGCTCACGGTACTATCGGTGGTGACGTGCACAACGCTCACCAACCCCTCGCCCTGGAAGACGACATTCAAGGGCGGCCGATCGCCCATGCGCCCCTCAACCGGCGCAACCTGCCCGTCAAAAGCCGTTTCAAACTGACGAAACCGATGCGGTAGATAGACTTGCGCAGCGCCTTTGAAGGTCTCGCCAACCCGCAAGTTCGCCTGAACAGGGGCGCCCGCTTCAACTTCAAAATCAAGCGGATCGATCCAGAATTCATGGGCTTGCAGTTGCGTAAAACTAAGTGCCACAAGGGCGCTGCCAATGAAGGGGGCGAGCATGGATAAGCGATATGTCATGGCGCAAAGCGTGTTGCGATTTCGCTGGGTGTCAACCCTCTCGATTGTGATCGCGACGGTCTTTGTCGCAACGGCCCTTTGGGCGCATGAGCTTATCCCATCCGTCGCCGATCTTTCTGTTGAAAACGGGGAAGTCCGGCTGGAGATTGATCTTAACGCTGAGGCGCTGTTGTCCGGTATTGATCAAAGCCTTCATGACGATAGCACCGGCGCGCCTGCCGCACCCGAATACGATCGTCTGCGCGCACTGCCGCCCGAAGATATCTCGACCCTATTTATTGACGCTTGGCCCGACCTGTCAGCGGGTTTGACGCTACGGGCGGATGGCGCACCTCTTGCGCCCAGACTTGGTGTCGTTGTTGCCCCGCAAGCAGGCGATACCACCCTACCCCGCACCACGCGCGTGCGTCTATCGGCACCCTTGCCTGCAGACGCAGAAACGCTCGTCATCGGATGGGACGGCGCCTATGGCGCGCTTGTGGTACGTCAGCAGGGCGTCGAAGCGCCCTATTCCGGGTATCTGACAAATGGTGATCTGTCCGATCCCTTCCCAATTGCAGGTGGTGGGGTCGCTTCCAACAGCCAGACGTTTATGAGCTACATCATCATCGGGTTTGAGCACATCATACCCAAAGGATTGGACCACATACTTTTTGTGTTGGGCCTGTTCTTTTTCTCGACCCGTTGGCGGCCCCTGATTTGGCAAGTCACAGCGTTCACACTGGCCCACACGGTCACGCTCGCCCTGGCGACGCTGGGGATCGTCAACGTACCTGGCAGCATCGTAGAACCGCTTATCGCCGCATCGATTGTCTATGTCGGGATTGAGAACATCTTTGCCAACGGACGCTCACGGTGGCGGCTTCCGATTGTATTTGGCTTCGGGCTTTTGCACGGGCTGGGGTTTGCGTCGGTGCTTGGCGATATCGGGTTGGACCCCGCGATATTCGTCACGGGCCTGATTGGCTTCAACGTGGGGGTCGAACTGGGTCAGCTCGCCGTCATCCTCGTCGCTTATCTGGCGGTCGGCATGTGGTTTGGGCAGAAACCATGGTACCGCCCGTTCGTCGCAATACCCATATCTCTTGTCATATCGGCCATCGGCGCGTGGTGGCTTATCGAGCGCACCTTACTTTAGGCGCTGATTACGCGATCACATCCGGTGCGGTGCGTCCGGTGATCCGAGCGATCCCCGCGACGTCGTCAGCAAGCGCTGCCAATGGTGCCAGAACCTCGGTCTGGTCCCAATCCACGGCAGCCGGATCATCGGTCGCCTCTTCAAGATAAACGCGCAGCGTTGCGCCAACAGTACCAGTACCGGACAACCGAAAAACGATGCGCCCTCCGCCCGACAAGGTCAAACGAATGCCCTGCGCGGAGGACACCGATCCATCGACCGGGTCGTGATAGGAAAACTCATCCGCCGTTTCGACTATGCGACCACCAAGTTCTCCGCCCACAAGACCCGGCAAAGCATCGCGCAGGCCAGAGAACAGCGTGTTGGCACTTTCAGCCTCGATCCCCTCATAATCATATCGTGCATAGAAGTTGCGCCCGAACTCGGCCCAATGGGCGCGAACCAGATCCAATACGGGTTTTTTCCGTACAGCCAGAATGTTGAGCCAGAGCAGGATGGCCCAAAGCCCATCTTTCTCCCGGACGTGGTCTGAAGAGGTTCCGGCGCTCTCCTCCCCGCAAATCGTGATACGCCCCGCATCCAGCAGGTTACCAAAGAACTTCCACCCGGTGGGTGTCTCATAGCAGTCAAGGCCCTTGGCTGTGGCCACACGGTCGACCGCGCGCGATGTCGGCATGGACCGTGCAACACCAGCAAGACCGTCTTTGTAAGCGGGGGCAAGGTGTGCGTTCGCGGCAAGCAAAGCGAGGCTGTCAGACGGCGTTACGTAAAGTCCTTTGCCGAGGATCATGTTGCGATCGCCATCTCCATCTGAGGCGGCTGCAAAATCGGGCGCATCAGGCCCCATTACAAGGTCAACCAAAGGCTTCGCCCAAATCGGGTTTGGGTCCGGATGCCCACCGCCGAAATCAGGGCTTGGTGTTCCGTTCAGAACCGTTCCTTGCGGCGCACCAAGGCGATTGACAAAGACGTCTTCCGCATAGGGTCCGGTGACGGCGTGCATGGCGTCAAAACGGAACGTGAAGCCGCCCGCAAAAAGCGCCCGGATTGCGTCAAAATCAAAGAGCGTTTCCATCAGATCCGCCCAGTCATGAACGGGATCCACAATCTCGATCCGCATCCCCGCAAGATCCGAGGACCCAAGCGTAGACAAATCTACATCCTGCGCCTCAAGAATTTTGTATTCGCTCAGCGTAGTTGTCTGCGCAAAGATCTCCGCTGTCACATCCTCAGGCGCAGGACCACCTGCCGGGACGTTGTACTTCAAACCAAAATCCGCATCGATGCCGCCGGGATTGTGGCTGGCGGACAGGATCAGACCGCCATCCGTCTTGTGCTGAATGATCAGATTGGACGCAGCGGGCGTCGATAGAATGCCGCCCTGCCCCACGATCATATGCGCCACGCCATTGGCGGCAGCCATCCGCAAGATCACCTGAATTGCCCGGTCATTGAAAAAACGGCCGTCGCCGCCCAGCACCAGCGTCTTACCCGCAACGCCGCCGATCCCGTTAAAGATCGCCTGTACATAGTTCTCAAGGTAGTGCGCCGACATGAACGTACGCGTTGGTTTCCGTAGTCCAGACGTTCCGGGTTTTTGCCCCTCAATCGGCGTGGTCTTGATCGTCATCTGTTCCATGTTGCCCCCTTTCGGCAATCAATCAGCGGGCTCCAGCACAAACACCGTAACGGCGTTGGCGGGAACGGGAAATTCCGTGTCGGCAATGCGGAGCGCGGGCGAGCGTACGTCCGTCGTGTCAATGCGGCGGCACCAAATTTGACCTTCGGGCGGTTCGGGGAGGCGCACTGACTTGGGGCCTTCGCGATTGAATACCATGAAAACCGCGTACTCCTCAGCCGCATAAAACGGCGTGCCCGACGCTGTGCGCGCCTCGACCGCGATAAAGGCGCGCTCTGGGTCATCCCAATCTGCGCCGGTCATTTCGGCTCCGTCTTCGCGCCGCCAGAACAGATCGGGCACACCATCAATTAAGCGCTCACGGGAGTGAAGAAAAAGCTTCTGCCGAAGGATCGGATGGTCTTTGCGAAAGGCGATCAGGCGGCGCGTGAATTCGGTAAACTCATGATCAGCAGCGTCCCAATCATGCCACGACGTCTCATTGTCCTGGTTGTAGGTGTTGTTATTGCCACCCTTGGTCATCCCCATCTCGTCGCCGCCGTGGATCATTGGCGTACCCTGCGACAGCAACAGTGTCGCCATCATGTTGCGCATCCGTTGTGCGCGATTGGCAAGGATTGATTGCGCCTCGGTCTCGCCCTCTTCACCCAGATTGGCGGAGTAGTTGTTTGAGTGGCCGTCACGCCCCTCTTCGCCGTTGGCCTCGTTGTGCTTGCGCGCATAAGAGACGACGTCTCGCAGCGTCAGACCGTCATGGGCGGCAAGAAAATTGACCGAACTTGTGGCCCGCCGTCCGGAATGGTCAAACTCTTGCGCTGATCCCACCAATCGCGCCGAGAGGTCCGGCACGCGTCCTGGATCCCCGCGCCAAAAGCGGCGCACGCCGTCGCGATATCGGTCGTTCCACTCAAGGAACGGGTGCGGAAATCCGCCAAGCTGATAACCGCCATAGCCAACATCCCAAGGCTCAGCGATAAGTTTGGCGCGTGCCAGTACCGGATCCTGTCGGAGGGCATCAAAGAACGGCGCACGGGCCTCAAACCCCAACGATGTGCGTCCCAGCGTCGTACACAGGTCAAAGCGGAAACCATCCACACCCATGACCTCGGACCAATAGCGCAGGCTGTCCATCACCATCCGCAACACCATCGGATGTTCAAGGTTCAGCGAATTTCCAGTACCGGTATCATCGGCGTACCGGCGGCGTTCGGGCTGGAGCCGGTAGTAACTTGCATTGTCGAGCCCCCGAAAACTGAGCGTCGGGCCAAGCTCGCTGCCCTCGCCCGTGTGGTTGTAGACAACGTCCAGGATGACCTCGACACCCGCGGCGTGGAACCGGTCGACCATCGCCCGAAACTCAGCCAGCGTACCGGTGGCGGAATAGCGGGGGTCGGGCGCGAAAAATCCGATGGATTGATAGCCCCAGAAATTTGGTTTGCCCCGTTCAACAAGATAGCGGTCATCGGCAAAAGCATGGACAGGCAAAAGTTCGACCGCAGTCACACCGAGCTTGGTCAGATGGTCAAGGATGGGGTCCGAGGCGAGCGCGGCATAGCTCCCCGGTGTTCCGACATCGTTTCGCCGAGCAGTCATGCCTTTGACGTGGGTTTCGTAGATTACCGTGTCGCGCAAATCCGTCGCTGGACGGCGCGGTGCATCGAAACTGGACGCGTCAACGATACAACGGGGCACCACAGGTGCGCTGTCGCGCGTGTCAAAGCTGAGATCTTCTAACTCCGATGCGGGATCGAAACCACTTTGGCGTTCGTCCCAGCGCACCGGGCCTGTTAGACAGCGCGCATATGGATCAAGGAGCAGCTTGTTGGCGTTGAACCGATGCCCTTCGTCCGGGCGATAGGGCCCATGCGCGCGATAGCCATAAAGCTGACCTTCCTTCACGCCTTCGACGAAGCCATGCCAGATGTTGCCATCCCGCTCACGCAGATCGATCTGGGTTTCTTGCCCCTTATCGTCGAATAAACAAAGCACCATCCGCGTGGCATGCGCCGAAAAAATCGCAAAGTTCACGCCGCCCTGCATGGCGGTCGCGCCCATGGGCGTTGGCCGCCCTGCAGTCACAGAGTAATCGCTCACTCAGCCGTCCCGATACTTTCATAGAGCGCGGCATATTCCGCTGCCGATCCAGCCCAGCTCACATCCTGCCGCATCGCGGTCTTTTGCATCTTTTTCCAGATTTTGGTGTCTTCAAACAGGTCCACAAGCTGGTGAAGCGCGCCTGAGAGCGCCTCCGCGGTAACAGGATAGAACTGAATGCCCGTGGCAGCGCCTGACCGAAGCGCCGCCGCGTTTGCATCGATCACCGTGTCGGCCAATCCACCAGTACGCGCGACAACAGGGATGGCGCCGTAACGCAGCGCGTACATTTGCGTCAGCCCGCAAGGCTCAAACCGCGACGGCACCAAAACCGCGTCGGCGCCAGCCATCATGCGATGAGAGAGTGCCTCATCATAGCCGATCCGCACCGCAACACCCGAATGCGTGTCTGCAAGCTGTTGAAACGCTTCTTCTAAACCACCATCGCCCGATCCCAAAAGCGCAAGTTGACCGTCGCGCGAAAGAAAACCTGGCAAGGCTTCGATCAACAAATCGAGCCCCTTTTGCTCGGTCAGCCGCGACACGACCACGGCAAGTGGGCCTCCGTTATCCTCCAGCCCCATTTCTTCGCGCAGGGCAGCGGTCGCCGCACGTTTCTTTGCGGGCGTTGCGAAATTGGTGACATCGGGATCTGTATCGGGATCCCACACTTCGGTATCGATACCGTTCAAAATACCGCTCAACACACCGGCACGCGACCGGATCACGCCATCAAGCCCCATGCCAAATTCGGGCGTCATCAATTCGCGCGCATAAGTCGGCGATACTGTGGTGATCCGGTCTGACCAATTGAGCCCTGCTTTGAGGGTGCTGATCTGACCCCAGAATTCAAATCCTTCCGGGGTCAACCCGTCTGCGGGAAGTCGCAATTCTTTCCTGAGATGCGCCGGGGCCAGTCCGTGAAAAGCGATGTTGTGCACCGTGATGACCGACCCGACCCATGCCGCGCCCCCGAACGCCCGCAGATAAACGGGCGCAAGGCCCGCTTGCCAATCATGGGCATGTAGCACGTCGGGCATCCAATCCCCGGCCCCATCCGTAGCGATCTTGGCGGCGATCCAACCCAAAGCGGCAAAGCGTTGTGGGTTATCGCCATAGTCCTTGCCATCGGTGTCCAGATACGGCCCACCGTCGCGATCATAGAGATGTGGGGCATCAAGGACAAAAAGCTGAAGCCCCTTGGCCTTTGCCTTGAGAACACGTGCCGTTCCGCCGAACAAATCGTGCTCGACCATGACGTCTGTTGTCTTGCCCAAAGCGGACATGACCTGAGGATAGCCCGGAAGCAGCGTGATCATCTCCCACCCAAGCGGCTTTAGTGCCGCGGGCAAAGCGCCCGCCACATCGGCAAGTCCCCCGGTTTTGATCAGCGGGGCGCATTCAGACGTGACAGACAGGACACGGTTCATTGTGCGGCGTCTCTCCGGTCAAGCATCGGTTGCGTGATCAGCGTCACGCCACCTTCAGAGACTCGGAACCAACGCGAATCTTCCTCTGGGTCCTCACCCACCACAAGGCCTTCGGGTATGTGAACACCTCGGTCGATCACGACGTTGGAAAGGCGCGCGTGACGAGAGACGTAGACGTGCGGCAACAGAACGGCGTTGTGAAGGACCGAATAGGAATTCGTATGGACCATTGTAAAGAAGAGCGAATTTCGTACCTCGGTCCCCGAAATGATGCACCCACCTGACACAAGAGACGATACCGCGCTCCCGCGTCGATCATCCATGTCATGGATGAATTTTGCGGGCGGCAGGTTCTCTGAATAGGTCCAGATCGGCCAATCCCGATCCCAGAGGTTCAGGTCAGGGTCGTACTGCGTCAGATCGATATTTGCTTTCCAAAACGCATCGACTGTTCCAACGTCCCGCCAGTAGACAGGCGCGTCTTCGCTGTGGCGCACACAGCTGTCGTTGAAACGATGCGCGACGGCCTTACCGTTTTTGACGATTTCGGGGATCAGGTCGCCACCAAAGTCGTGCGACGAGTTTGGATCGTCCTGATCGCGGATCAAAAGTTCGCGCAGGAATTTCCAGTCAAAGACGTAAATCCCCATGGAGGCCAGGGTCACGTTTGGATCATCCGGGGTGCCCGGTGGATCGGCGGGCTTTTCGAGGAAACTGATGATGTTACTGTCGGCATCGATATCCATCACGCCGAACGCTTTGGCCTCTTCGCGCGGAACGGTCAGACAGCCCACAGTGACATCCGCCCCACTATCCACGTGGTGCTGGATCATCAACTCGTAATCCATTTTGTAAATGTGGTCGCCCGCGAGGATGAGCACGTAATCAACATCATAACTGTCTACGATGTCGATGTTCTGCGCGACCGCATCCGCGGTTCCAAGATACCAGCGATTTTCATCCACGCGCTGAGACGCGGGAAGGATGTCGAGGTATTCGTTCCTCTCCGCCCGGAAAAAGTTCCAGCCCCGCTGGCAGTGCCGGATCAGACTGTGCGCCTTGTACTGGGTCGCGATTGCCATTTTCCGTATGCCGGAGTTCAGCGCATTCGACAGGGCAAAGTCGATGATCCTCGCCTTGCCGCCAAAGTACACCGCTGGTTTGGCGCGGTTGTCCGTCAGCTCTTTAAGCCGACTTCCCCGTCCTCCTGCCAGAACAAAGGCCATTGTTCGGCTTGAAAGTCTCTGTGGTCTTGGCGCCATGGCTCCCCCCTTGGCTCCCCAAAGTATTTGGGTCGAAATTAGTCCTCGTATACAAGATAAACCGCTGAAAGTGGCGGCAACGTGACCGCTGCCGAGGCAGGCTGTCCGTTTTGTGGAATTTCTTCTGCGGTAACACCACCAAGGTTGCCGCGGCCTCCTCCGCCATAAATCTCGGCATCCGTGTTAAGAGCCTCGCGCCAACGCCCTGCCATAGGCAAACCACAGCGCCAATCGCGACGCTCGACGGGCGTAAAGTTGCAGATCACAACGACGTTTGGGTCCTCGGCCCCGCCCCGCCTTAACCAGGCATAAATCGAGTCTTCGGCGTTATCGGCTTCGATCCATTGAAAGCCATCCGGATCACAGTCTTTGACGTGCAATGACGGCTCGGCCCGGTAAAGCGTGTTGAGATCGCGGACCAACCGTTGCACGCCGCCGTGGGACTCATGCCCGGTGACGTGCCAATCCAACTGTGCTTCGTGGTTCCATTCTGGCCCTTGCGCGAATTCCTGTCCCATGAACAAAAGCTTCTTACCGGGGTGCCCCCACATGAACCCGTAATAGGCGCGGAGATTGGCGAACTTCTCCCACTCGCTACCCGGCATCTTGCCCAACATGGACCCTTTGCCGTGCACCACTTCGTCGTGACTGATTGGCAAGATGAAGTTCTCTGAAAACGCATAGACCAGACCGAACGTCATCTGGTGGTGGTGGAACTTGCGATAGACCGGGTCCTTCTCAATGTAATCGAGCGTGTCGTTCATCCAGCCCATGTTCCACTTATAACCAAAGCCAAGACCCCCAGACGACACGGGCTGACTGACTGCCGGAAATGACGTGCTTTCCTCGGCTGCGGTCATGATCCCCGGCATGGCACCGTACGTTTCGGTGTTCATGCGCTGAAGCATGGCGATGGCTTCGTAATTCTCGCGCCCGCCATCTTTGTTGGGCACCCATTCCCCATCCGCGCGACTGTAGTCGCGATAAAGCATTGAGGCGACAGCATCGACGCGCAAACCGTCGATGTGGTATTCCTCAAGCCAGTAAAGGGCATTGGCGATCAGGTAGTTCGAAACCTCAACGCGCCCGTAATTGTAGATCAGTGTGTTCCAATCCTGGTGGAAGCCTTCGCGCGGATCGGCATGTTCATAAAGTGGCGTGCCATCAAACTGCCCAAGCCCATGGGCGTCGGTCGGAAAATGACCCGGCACCCAGTCAAGGATCACGCCNAGCCCCTTGGCATGCGCAGCATCGATCAAATCCCGAAATTCNTGCGGCGTGCCATGACGGATAGTTGGGGCATAAAGCCCAACGGGTTGATACCCCCATGAGCCGTCGAACGGGTATTCCGAAACCGGCAGGAACTCCACATGCGTGAATCCCATGTCTGAAGCATAGTTCACCAGCTGGTCGGCAAGCTCGACGTAAGACAGGGACCGGTTGCCCTCTTCCGCGACGCGCCGCCAAGACGGGAGGTGCACCTCATAAATCAAAATCGGCGCGTCCCGCGCTTGTAATGCGGCGCGTGTCTCCATCCACGCGGTGTCCCGCCAGCCATATCCGCGAATATCGCGCACGACAGAAGCTTGTTCCGGCGGATGTTCGGACCCGAACCCGACCGGGTCCGCCTTTTGCGGTAACGGCTCACCATGTGGGCCGAAGATCTGAAATTTGTAGTTCGCCCCGTCGGCCACGCCTGGAATAAAGATCTCCCAGACGCCCGTGCCGCCACGGCGACGCATGACGTGTCGCCGAGCATCCCAATGGTTAAAGTCGCCAATCAGCGCCACACGCGATGCGTTGGGGGCCCAGACCGCAAAATGCGTGCCTGAGACGCCTTCATGCTGGGTGACATGGGCGCCCAACGCCTCCCATAGACGCTTGTGCGCGCCCTCACCCAAAAGGTATTCGTCCATTTCACCCAAAACCGGCCCGAACCGGTAGGGGTCGTCATACTCCCATGACGTGCCTGCCGCCGTTCCGCGCAATCGGTAATCCCGCGCCGGGACAGCCCCAACAAAAACGCCTTCGGCTCCGTCCACCGCGTCGAGCGGAAACCGCTCTTTTCCAATGACCGCTTCCAGAGACATGGCTGCAGGATCAAAGGCCGTGACACGAAAACCCGATCCATCCTCATGCGGACCAAGCACGGCAAAGGGATCGTCATGCGCACCATTGGCGACCGCCAATAGCGCAGACGAGTCAGCGCCCTTGCGTGATGAAACGCGGCGAGCAGACATTGCAGACCTCCCTTTTGCAGCCATCAGACCCCATCAGGTCATTGCGCTGCAAGGGTTTTCCCCAAAACGGGCTGAATATCCCAGACCTGCGACATGTAGCTGCGGATCGTTCGATCGGACGAGAACCACCCCGACAGCGCGGTGTTTGCGGCCGCCATGCGGGCCCATCGCGCCGGATGGGCAAAGGTCGCATCAACCTCACGCGACGCGTCCCAATAGGACGTAAAGTCGGAGGCCACGAGGAAATAGTCCGCGCCCGATATATTGTCTGCGATGCCTTTGAAGAGCTCGCGGTCCCCGCTGCTGAAGGTGCCATCCGTCAAAGTGGCAAGCGCACGGGCCAAACGCGGTTCGGCGGCAATCGCCTTGCCCGCATGATCGGCCACCTGCCGGCGCGCAACGACTTCTTCAGCGGTCATTCCGAAGAGGAAGAAGTTCTCGGCGCCGACATGTTCGCGGATCTCAACATTGGCGCCATCCAACGTGCCGAGCGTGAGCGCGCCGTTCAAGGCAAACTTCATGTTGCCTGTGCCGCTTGCCTCTTTCCCGGCCGTTGAAATCTGCTCAGACACATCAGCGGCAGGGATCAAACGTTCAGCCATGGTGACGTTGTAGTTCGGAGCGTAGATCACCTTAAGGTACGGCGACGTGACCGGATCCGTGTTGATCCGGGCAGCAACGGCGTTGATCAGATGAATGATCTCTTTCGCAAACCAATAGCCGGGTGCGGCCTTGCCACCGAAGATTTTGACTTTGGGGGTCCAATCTCCGTTGGGGTTATCCCGGATTTCCTGCCAATGCGCGATCGCTTCGAGGATATTCAGGTGCTGACGTTTGTATTCATGGATGCGCTTGATCTGAATATCAAACATCGCCTCCGGGTCGGTCGACACACCTAATGTTTCACCAAACCAGTTCGAGAGTTCTGCCTTGTTGCTCCGCTTGACCTTGCTGAACCGGTCGAGAAAACCCGCGTCGTCAATCGAGGACACCAACTTTTCAAGTTGTTCGGCATCGCCAACCCAATCCGGGCCAATCGTATCCGTGATCAACTCTGCAAGACGCGGATTGCACCCCAAAAGCCACCGACGCGGTGTGACGCCATTGGTCTGATTAACGATCCGATCAGGGTGAAGCGCGTTTAAGTCTTCAAAAACCGTTTTCTTCATCAACTCCGTATGCAGCGCGGAAACCCCGTTCACGCGATTGGCCATGATAAAGCTCAGGGTCCCCATACGAACCTGACCGTGGTCGCGCACAGGAACGCGGCGCGCTGGATAGGTCTTTTGGTGACCGCTGTCGATCCGATCAATGATCTCAAGGTGACGGGGCAGAAGATACCCCATCAGCCCATCCGACCAGCTTTCAAGCGCTTCGGGCAACAAAGTGTGGTTTGTGTAGTTCAGACAGGACTGCGCAATGTCGCGCGCGCTGTCAAAGTCCAGCCCGCGCTCATCGTGCAAAAGCCGGACAAGCTCGGGTCCGGCAATCGCCGGGTGCGTGTCATTTAGCTGAATGGCGGCCTTTTCCGGCAGTCGAGCGAGGTCGCTGTATTCGCCAGAGAAACGCCGCAGAAGATCGCGCAGTGAGGCCGCGGTAAAGAAGTATTCCTGCTTGAGACGAAGGGTTTTGCCCTCATCCGTCGTGTCATCGGGATACAGCACTCGGCTGATCGTGCGCGCCAAGGTTTCGGGTGCCGCCGCAGCGGTATAGTCACCTGCGTTGAACCGCTCTAGGTCGAGAAGACGTGTGGGCTGAGCCCCCCAAAGACGCAGCGTGTTGGCCCAACGACCCTGCCAACCAATGACCGGCGTATCGTATCCTTGAGCAATAACGGCCTCGGATGGCGTCCAAATCCGCCCGTGAACATGGCCGCCAAACCCAATCTCATACGCGGCCTCCGGGCGTTCAAACTCCCAAGC
>JABSSC010000239.1 GCA_013214635.1 Paracoccaceae bacterium
GCTTCGACGGCGATGGCGATATTGGCCAAAAGGCAGAACCCGTTCTGCCAATCGGGCAGGCAATGGTGGCCCGGTGGACGGGTCAGAGCATAGGCATTGGTCAGGTCGCCGCGCGCGACCTTATCGATCGCTGCGACGGCCAGCCCGGCAGAGAGTGCGGCCATCTCATACCCTCCGGGACCAAAGGGCGCGCGGAGGCCAAACTCACCCCCACCCACATCCGATAGGTCCTTGAAGGTATTCAGAAACTCCTGCGGGTGAACGCGCAGAAGGTCCTCGGTCGTCGCGGGAGGTGCCGAGGAGGTTGCCATGTCGGCCCAAAGCCCTGTGACCTCTAACAGCGACTTCAAACGCCGTTTTGCTTCGGGCGTTTCAGGCAGACCACCCGTGGCAAGAGGTTGAACCAACCCACCCACGGGCGCGGTCAGTGCATAATTCCCGCCGCCGTGCCAGAAACAGCGTTCGTCCCAGAAAAAACCGGTCGCCATGGGTCAGTCCCGTGGCTTGGGTTTGCGGCGGTAAACGCCTTCGGGGAGAGACAGCGCCGCGTTGAGGTCTGCCAGTTGCGCGTTTGAAAATGTCACGCGCTGAACTGTGCCGGTGCGGGGGTCGAGTTGTTCGACCGTCACACAGTCTTCGAACGCGTTGACGGTGATGTCCTCTTCGCGGTGCGCTGCGGCATCGTCGACAAGGGTGATGACGGTGACGTCGAAGTCGTGCTCGATTGTAAACATGCGCCCACCGTGGCGCGGTGCGCTTAGCGGAGCAAGCGCTTTTGCCGACGGCGGTGCATTGCGTAGAGCACAGGCGCAAGGATGTGGTCATAGATCAGCCCTGCGATCTGCCGAATACCGGGTGCACCCACGATCCGCGCCAGCCAGCGCCAGCGCGGGATTGCGGCCCACATGGCAATAAACGCGGGCGCGCCGACCAGAACCTGATCGCCGTCAACGACATGCAGACGCTTTGCCGCCTCTTCGGCTGTGATGTCGATGGGCAGGGCGTTCCGCGTCAAATCCGTCCAGGCGACCGGCGCATCGCTGGCCTCTGCGTCGCGCTGGTAGATCGCGATCTCACGCGAACAAATGGGGCAGGCGCCGTTGTATATGACATCGATCTTGTCGTTCATGCGATAGGATTTAGGAGGCGCAGCGCGCTTTGCGAGGGGCAGACTGTCGCGGTGTTCTGCCGCCCGTTCCCACGACACGATTTGAGCCCGCGCCGTTCTTTGGTAGAGTCATATGGCCTGTTTGCCTGTTTGGATGATGTCCAATGCGATTTGTTGCCTTTGCGTTGAGTGTCGCGCTTGCCGGATGTTCGGTCAGCACGGCCTCTGCCCCGCCGCCGCAGCCCACAGCGGCGCCCGCGCCAGCCACCAAGCGGAGCTTGGTGTCAGAGCAGGTGGCGTATGCGCGGCTGGAGCGCGTGGTGCTTCGGGTTGAGCCGGTGGCGGAAAAGATCTGCCGGGACAACACGACCGGTGTGGACTGCAACCTCAATATCTTCATCGATGAAGACGAGACGCGAATCTCAAACGCATATCAAACACTGGACCGGCAGGGGCGGCCGGTCATCGTGTTCACGATGCTTTTGGCCCAAGAAGCGCAGAATGATGACGAACTCGCGTTCATCCTTGGCCACGAGGCCGCGCATCATATTCGCGGTCACATACCGCAGTCGCAAACGACCGCCGCCTTTGGAGGGATCCTGGCGGGAGTTCTCGCCTCTGCCGCCGGCGCCCCAGCCAGTACTACGGGCGCGTTGCAAGATCTGGGTGGGTTTGTCGGGTCACGGAGTTTTTCCAAGGTCTTTGAACTTGAAGCCGACGAGTTGGGCGCGATCATCGCTGCACGCGCGGGTTATGACCCGCTAAAGGGCGCAGAGTTCTTTAACCGCATTCCCGATCCCGGCGATGTGTTTCTGGGAACGCATCCCCCCAATGCGGAGCGGATCGAGACGGTGCGACGGACCGCCGCGCAACTTTGATCTAAATCAGGGCGCGCCTGGGTGTGCCGCCAGTGTCATGATCGAAATCTGATGGAGAGCGATCATGGCTGCGGAGAAACAGATACCGGGTGATCTGGCCCTGCACACACGTTTGGCACAAGGCATGGCCGCCCGCGTTGGGTCGGTACCACAAGCCGCGATGGGGTCTGTCATTGACCGCTGCCGCCATTGCCCACATCCGCAATCCTGTGCGGCCTTTCAATTGGATACGCCGCAATCGCAGGATGTGCCGAGCTACTGCCTGAACGCGGATCGGTTCAAAGACTGGTCCCTGCCCGAGGCGTGAGGCACACGTCCTTCACGTCGGGCTGATGGCCGTAATATCGCCGCGCGCCCAGAGCTCTGCGGTGTCCTTGGCATAGATGTGCTGCAAATGGCGGGCTTCTTCGTCGGTCCAAGGAGAGAAGGGCGGGTCGCCCGGCGCGCGCGGGTGTGCCGCTTGGATGTCTTTCCAACGCTCAACCGCTGCATCCGCCCCGTCGCGTTCGATTTGGTGCAAAAGCTCATGCACCGCGGGTGCCGACGCGGTTGGACGTTTGTTGTCCAACTTAGGTTTGCGCAGTTTCGCCGGGTCCACGTTTTGGCCCACCAGATTCGACACGACCAGAGGTTCGATCCGCGCGAAATCCTCATGCCGCCAGACAAATATTCGAGCCTTGGGAAAGGCATTTCCAAAAGCTTCGATCACTTGTTCCCAACTGGGCATCTTCTCAAGCACACGCGATGTCATCTGATCCACCGGTGAATAGCGGTGACTGTTGACCGAGCGCAGAAATTCCACGTATGCGGCCGCGAAGAAGGCGTCGTATGACCGGATGCCCAGATGCACCTCAGCAACATCGAGCTGAAGACTGCGCGCAAACGTCGCCAAAAGTTCGCCCCGGAACCGGTAAAGGCTGCCGGTCTTGACGCAATGTCCGCAATGGCCGGGGATGTTTTCATCGCTGACGATCGT
>JABSSC010000240.1 GCA_013214635.1 Paracoccaceae bacterium
AGTGCTGAGCGAAGGTCGGCAGGTGTGTCTACTGCGACGGCCAACGCCTCCGCCAAATCCGTCAGAGCATCCGACTTCGCACCAAAGTCGCTGAAATTGCTCCAGATTTCTGGCCGTGCTTCAGACTTCGGATCATCTTCTGGTGCCGCGAACAGGTCGAGCGTTTGGGCAGAGGCGGCGGCGACGTCAGACAACGCCTCACGCGCAATGTCCCGATCAAACGCTGTGGTGCCTTTGACCATGTCACCGATCACCTTCATCGCGTCTGCGATTGAGGTCATCCCGTTCATACGTGCCATGACCGCCGCGTTCTGAACGCCCTGATGGGCCCAGGTTGCGTTGGCCACAAGGGCAATGAAGCCAACTATGATGGTCATCCGTTTCATCCTGCATGTGTCTTACCACAGGAACGAAACATTGCATTCGAAAAATAAAGGGCCCCACCGAAACGGCAGGGCCTTTGCATTGGTTTCACCGTGTCTCAGAGACCGGTTGTCACGTCGATGGTGTTACCCTCTTCCAGCGTGACATAAGCCTTTTTGACGTCCTTACGGGTGCCGAGACGCCCGCGGAACCGCTTGGTTTTGCCTTTGGTGATCGTGGTGTTGACCGCCTTGACCTTCACGCCAAAGAGCGCCTCAACGGCTTCTTTGATCTGCGGCTTGTTGGCGTCCATGGCCACTTCGAAAACCACCGCGCCGTTTTCGGACGCCATCGTGGCTTTCTCGGTGATCACTGGCTTGCGGATCACGTCGTACTGTTCTGCTTTCGCGCTCATTTCAGACGAGCCTCCAGTGCTTCGACACCCGCCTTGGTGATCACGAGCGTGTCACGCTTGAGGATGTCATAGACATTCGCACCAACGCTTGGCAGCACATCGAGACCTTCGATGTTCTGGGCCGCGCGTGCGAAGTTTTCGTTGAGGTCCGCACCGTCGATGACCAGCGCACGCTTCCAGCCCAACTCCTTGACCTGCTTGGCAAGCGCCGAGGTCTTGGGGTCTTTGGCTTCGGCCGCGTCCAGAATGACCAGCTCGCCCGCTTTCGCCTTGGCCGACAGCGCATGGCGCAGGCCCAGCTTGCGGAACTTCTTGGTCAGGTCGTGACCATGGCTGCGCGGGGTCGGGCCCTTATAGACACCACCCTTGCGGAAGATCGGTGCATTCCGGTCACCGTGACGTGCGCCGCCGGTGCCCTTCTGGCGATAGATCTTCTTGGTCGAATAGCTGGTCTCGGACCGGGTCTTGACCTTGTGCGTACCGGCTTGCGCGTTGTTGCGCTGCCAGCGGACGACACGGTGCAGGATGTCGGTGCGTGGCTCGAGACCAAAGAGGGCCTCGTCCAAGTCAACCGAACCGGCTTTCTTGCCGTCGAGTTTGATCACATCAAGTTTCATTATTCGTCACCCCCCTCAGCGGCAGGTGCCTCTTCAACCTGAGCTTCCTCAACCTGGTTTTCCTCGACCTGAGGCTCCTCGGTTTGCGGTGCAGCGTCGGCTTTCAACGCAGCCGGGAAAGGAACGCCATCAGGCAATTTCTTTTTCACGGCGTCTTTGACAGTTACCCATCCACCTTTGGAGCCAGGAACGGCGCCTTTGATGAAGACGAGGCCACGGTCGGCGTCGGTTTTGACAACTTCAAGGTTCTGTGTGGTCACGCGGGCAGCGCCCATGTGGCCAGCCATCTTCTTGCCTTTGAAGACTTTGCCAGGATCCTGACACTGACCCGTCGAGCCGTGCGAACGGTGGCTGATCGACACACCGTGCGAGGCGCGCAGACCACCAAAGTTGTGGCGCTTCATTGCACCCGCGAAACCTTTACCGATCGAGGTGCCCGAGACGTCAACCTTTTGACCCGTCACAAAGTGCTCGGCCGAGATTTCGGCGCCGACTTCGATCAGGTTCTCAGGGCTCACGCGGAACTCTGCGATCTTCCGCTTGGGTTCAACCTTGGCAGCAGCGAAATGCCCGCGCATTGCGCGCGACGTCCGCTTGGCTTTGGCAGACCCTGCGCCAAGCTGAACGGCGGTGTAGCCGTCTTTGTCAGTGGTGCGGTTTGCGACAACCTGAAGACCGTCAAGCTGAAGAACCGTGACCGGGATCTGCTTTCCGTCTTCCATGAACAGGCGGGTCATCCCCACCTTCTTTGCGATCACTCCAGAGCGCATCATTTCTGGTGCCCTCCTTAAACCTTGATCTCGACGTCCACACCAGCGGCCAGGTCGAGCTTCATCAGCGCGTCCACCGTCTGGGGGGTCGGATCAACGATGTCGAGAAGACGCTTGTGTGTCCGGATTTCGAACTGGTCACGCGACTTCTTGTCGATGTGGGGTCCACGGAGAACCGTGAATTTTTCAATCTTGTTCGGCAGTGGGATCGGCCCACGAACCGTGGCGCCCGTGCGCTTGGCAGTGTTGACGATTTCCTGCGTGCTGGCATCCAGTACGCGGTAGTCAAATGCCTTGAGCCGGATGCGGATGTTCTGGCTTTGCATATTCTTGGCCTCTTAAGGCGTTAAGGTTGATAGGTGGACGGCGGACCATCCGCCGCCCACGTCGAACCCGTAAGGTGTTCGTTACTCTACGATTTTGGAGACGACGCCGGCGCCGACGGTGCGGCCGCCTTCGCGGATCGCAAAGCGCAGGCCGTCTTCCATCGCGATCGGTGCGATCAGTTCAACCGTGAACGACACGTTGTCGCCCGGCATCACCATCTCGGTGCCAGCCGCAAGCGTCACAGTCCCGGTCACGTCCGTCGTGCGGAAGTAGAACTGCGGACGGTAGTTCGCGAAGAATGGCGTGTGACGGCCACCTTCCTCTTTCGTGAGGATATAGGCTTCGGCTTCGAACTTGGTGTGCGGTGTCACAGACCCCGGCTTACACAGAACCTGACCACGCTCAACGCCTTCACGGTCAACACCACGCAGAAGCGCACCGATGTTGTCGCCGGCTTCCCCACGGTCGAGAAGCTTGCGGAACATCTCAACGCCCGTGCAGGTCGTCTTGGTGGTGTCGCGGATGCCGACGATTTCAATCTCGTCGCCC
>JABSSC010000241.1 GCA_013214635.1 Paracoccaceae bacterium
GCTTAAACTTGAAGCGCGGCAGCAGATGCTTATCAAAACCCGAGTCCAGCATAAGAGCGGTCATCTGCACGCGAACGGCGTCTTGGGCCGCCACTGGCATGCTTGCCGCCAAAATCAGGCAGAGTGTGATTGCAATTCTCAGCATCGCTCTTGAACCTCCCTGTATCACCCTAGAGTATCCACGGAGGGTCAAAACGCAAAGCGCTCGGACTTTGCGATGACCGCCGGGAGAGGAGATCACAAATGTCAGACGACAGCTTCAACATGTCCATGCGCAAGTTTCTCAAGACCGTGGGCGTGACGTCTCAGCAGAAAATCGAAGAGGCCGTGCGCACCGCAAGCGCCGCCGGGACACTGCCCGATGGACCGCTTCGCGCCAAGGTCGTCCTGACGCTTGACGGCGTCGAGATCGAGCATGTTGTCGAAGGCGACATTGTCACCTCCGATGTCTGAAAGCCCCATTGATATCAAAGACGTCCACGAGGCACTCAAGAGCATCATCGACCCGTCCAAGGGCACCGATATCCTGAGTGCGGATCAGGTCAAATCGCTGAGTATTGCCGGCGACAGAGTTAGCTTCGTGCTTGAGGTCGACCCGACCAGAGGCGAGGCAATGGAGCCACTGCGCGCCGCAGCACAGCGCGCCGTGGAAGCCATTGATGGTGTTGCGTCCGTCAGCGCCGTTTTGACGGCGCATGCGGCGGCAGGGGAAGCAAAGCCCTCAAAAGGCAAAGGAGCGCCGCCAGACCTGAACCTTGGCGGGGCGATGCCGAAACGCGAGGCACCAAAACCCACGGCGCTTCCAAATGTGAAGCGCGTGATTGCTGTAGCATCCGGAAAAGGCGGTGTTGGTAAATCAACAGTGTCAGCCAATTTGGCCGTGGCTTTGGCCGCGCGTGGCCAGAAGGTCGGGCTGCTCGATGCTGACGTCTATGGTCCCAGTCAGCCGCGCATGCTTGGCGTGGCTGGTCGCCCGTCTTCGCCCGATGGAAACACGATCCTGCCCCTTCGCAACCACGGCGTGACGGTTATGTCGCTTGGCCTGATGGTCGAGGAAGACGAAGCAATTGTCTGGCGCGGACCGATGTTGATGGGCGCGCTTCAGCAGATGCTGGGTCAGGTACAATGGGGCACTTTGGACGTGTTGCTCGTCGATCTTCCGCCCGGTACGGGCGACGTTCAGATGACCCTCAGCCAAAAGACCGAGGTGGCCGGTGCCGTGGTCGTTTCAACGCCCCAAGACATCGCGCTGATCGACGCACGCAAGGGGATCGACATGTTCAATCGGATGAACGTCCCCATCCTTGGCATCGTCGAAAACATGGCAAGCTTTGCCTGTGACTCCTGCGGCAAGGTTCACCATCCCTTTGGACACGGCGGCGCGCGGGCCGAGGCAGAAAAGCTTGGCGTACCCTTCTTGGGGGAAATTCCACTCGATCTGAGCATTCGCGTTGCAGGCGATGGCGGCGCGCCAATCGTTGCCGTGGAGCCTGACAGTCCGCAGTCCAAGGCGTTTTGGGATCTCGCGGATAGTCTGATCGCACTGGAAACGGGGCCTGCACACTGATGTTTGAGGCGACGCTCGCTCCCACCTTTCCACCGCTGTTGAAAGGTGTTGCAGTTCCAAACAAGGCCGATCCTTTCACCAAGGCTATTGCCGCGGCGACGACGGCAGAGGTGGAGCCGGGGCGCATTCACTACGCAGAACGCGACGATCTGTTCAGCGTTGCAGTAACCTTTGCGCCTGAGGAGCCATTGCAAAGCGCCGCGCGGATCGGGTTCGCGGCAATGCTGGGATTGAACGATGCCTTGGGCGCGCTCGCCCCGCCCGAAGTTGCGGTCCATTTCGAATGGCCTAACAGGATCAAAGTGAACGGCGCAGCTTGCGGCACGATGCGGATGGCAGCTTCGACAAACGACCCAGCGATCGAACCGGACTGGCTCATTGCTGGCTTGAACTTGTCGGTTCAAGCCGAGCCATCAGGCAATGCCGGTGTGCACAAGGACCGAACCACACTTCACGATGAAGGCTGTGGAGATGTAACAGTGCCCCGCCTAATCGAAAGCTGGTCGCGGCATTTGCTGGTCTGGGTCAATCGCTACTTGGACGACGGGTTTTCCGCGCTTCATGCCGCCTGGCGTGACAAGTGCGACACGGTTGGCGAGCAGATAACAGACCCGGCTGCGGGCACGTTTACCGGTCTTGACGAAAACGGAAGCATGCTTCTCAGGAAAACCGACACAACGGTTCTTTTGACACTGAACGAGTATGGACTCACCAACTGATGCGCTTTGCCAGAACCATCCGACTTGACGAAAGCGACTTGAATGTCTTCGCCCAAGCCGCAGAGCCTGGAGAATGGGCCATTCCGGGAACTTTCCTGTTTTCAAACTGGACCGAAACGCAGCTTGAGGATGGCAAGGCACGTGAAGCGTTCACCAACGGTTGGCTCGGTTTGGAGAGCTTTGGACACGCCTCGCTTGTCGCCGTGGCACCGATCACCGACGTTGAACGAGAGATGCTGATTGACCAACTCGCCGCCCATTTCGTCAAGGTATTTGGCGCCCCAACGCTCGAAGCCGCACGCCCTGTCGCTGAGGATGAAATTCAACAGATGCAGGCAATGTGCGAAGATCAGGATGAAAACGCGATGATCGTCATCGAACGCTCGCTAGAAGATGTGGGGATCCGCGAAAAGTTCCGGATTATCGCCCCTAAATCCGCCGCTCTTGACAGCTTCGCCGTTCATGGAAGTCTGGATGATTGAACTGAACGGCTCTTGATCCTCGGTAAATCGCGCCCAAAAACTGCGACTTTGGCAACTAACACTTTGGGCGGCAATCGACGCGAGTTTGATGCTCTTTCGCGACGCAAGTGCCCGAAAATCGGGATCGGAACCGATCCGCATCAAAGGTCAGGAAAACGCGCAATCCGCCCGAAAAAGATCGTTGGCCACCAATCCACAACCAAAAAGGGCTAATGTATCGTTGAAGCACGCTGGTCGCTTGACCGTGCGCCGGACAAACCTCAATCAGATCG
>JABSSC010000242.1 GCA_013214635.1 Paracoccaceae bacterium
CTAACGACATTTTGACCGCTGGCGGACGAGTCGCGCCGGTTCCGGGGGTAAGCATGGGAAACACGATGACCGAACGCCGCAATCCAGCATCAAAGCTCGGTCTTGCGCGGATTCGGGCTGGAATTCAGCTCGGCGCCTGGGCGCTATTGGCCAGCGCCGCAATGCCGATATCGGCCAGCGCACAAGAAGCCCCCCCCTCAAGCGCGCCCGCGTCCAGCTCCACTGAGGTGGGTGTCTTGCCAGAGGAATACCTCACCGGTCCACTGCCACCGGGCGGGACCGAAACGGTGCAAGAGGAAACCTTTATCGACGAAGACGGCGTGGAAACGGTCATCCGCACCCGCCGGATCGAGCCGCGCCGCTCCCCGCCGCCGGTGCAAGCCTCCTATCTCGGGGCGCCGGTTCAATATGGGCCCAATGGCGAACGTTTGGCCCCCGGCGCGGCGTTGCCCACAGGAGCGCAGCCTTACACATCGCCAAATTACCCGCAACAAACCTACGCGCAGCCGGCCTATCCGCCGCAAGGGTATGGAGCTCCCAGCTATGGGGGCCAAGCCTATCCTCCTCAAACCATTCAGCAGCCGCCCGCCGGCTATGGCGCAGCTGTTAACACGGCCGGCGGTCCCGGAGTGATGACGAGCGAACAATGGATCGCCGAATGCGAACGCCGCACGCAGCAGCAAGACGATGGCGGAGGCAATGGTCAGGCGATCGGCGGCGTGCTGGGCGCGATTGCGGGCGGGATAATTGGCAACCGTGTCGCCACTGGCGACCGCTTGGCCGGCTCGCTCATCGGACTTGGCACTGGCGGGATTGCGGGCCTGCTGCTGGGCGGCTTACTCAGCGGAGGCGGTGACAAGGATGAAGATGAGGGGTTTGACTGCCGCGCTGCACTCGACAGCCACCTCTCCCAGTATAATGGATCAGCCGCGCGCGGCTCGGCGGCGCGGTCAATTCCCGGCCCTGCCCCGGCGCAAGCGCCACAAGGAGCGCCCGTGAGCGCCCCCGGTGCAGGCTTTCCCCCGCCGAGCGGCTCACAAAATCCCGTGGTGCCGATCGAATATCAACAACAGCAGCAGGTTGTTGTGCGCCAGACGGTGCGCGAAGTGTCTGTGCCCGCCTCCACGCCAGCGGGGTCACTTCCCAATTGATATCGCCCTGCCGCTCTAGGGGCGCCGCGCGGCAACAGTGACGTTTTGCGTTTCCGAAGGGGCCGAGGGTTGATCGAGGGGCACCAATCGGAACGTGCCAAAGCGCACCACGTCGTTGTCGCGGTCAAGCCGGAACACAGCATTGCCATCAGGCAAGGATACCGCGTCCGCCACGCCCAGCGTCGCCGCCGCCTCGGATGCAATACGCAGCGAATAGGTGCCGTAGGGCACGCGCTGGAACAGGAAGAAGCCATCAAATTCGCTGATCGCCTCAGCAACAATTGCCCCGCGCTGATCAACCAGTTCGAGCCGCACGCCGGGTTGTTCGCTCCCTGACACATTGCGCAAGGCTCCCTCGACTTCGCCAGTGGGGGAAATCGCGAGCTCGAGTTGCGCCACAATGCCGGGGCGCGGGGTAATCACAATGCCCTTGGTCGCCGGCGCAAGGAAGGGATCGAGCAGCGAACTTTCGTCAATCCCAACCAAGATCGGCTTGAACGGGCGCAAATCATCAACGATCGCTTGGCCATTTTCACCGGTCACCGCATCGGTGGTTCGCAAGCCTGCCTCGACCATCACATCACGCAGCAATTCTTCGCCGGGATCGCGCCGATTATTGCCATTGTCATCGCGGTACACTGTGACCGCCGCTTGGCCGTTGCGCGCCAACTTGCTGCCGGTGACGCGCACTCCGCCAGACGCCGGATCAGGACCGAGGCTAAAGGCGAGTTGCACCGCAGCGCCCACCCCGCCTCGCGAAGTCACGAAGGCATCCCCGCGCAGTGAGAACTTCTCAAAAAGATGCGTATAGCCGCCGGTCAGGCGGTATTCGTCATTGGATGCCGCGTAGGAGATCTCTCCCTGAAACTCGGCATCCTCGCTCACATCTGTGTCGAGCCTCAAATCGATGCTTTCCAAACCTTGGTCGGGCCCGTCGACGCGAAATGTTGCATTGCCGCGCAAACGGAAAGTTTTGAAACGCGCATTGCCAAGGAACCGGAGCCGGGTGTCGGTCCGTGCTGGAGTGGTGAGCCCAGCGGTTTGGCGTTGGTGGCTCAATTGCACCGACACCGCATACCGCCCCGCTGTGAGCGAGGTGTTGGTTTGAAACTCGTTGATTTGCGATCCATCTGTGAGCTTTGAGTGCAGGATCGCAGCCTGAAGCGGCACCGATATCCGGCCAAGGCGAAGCGAGGTGTCAAAATTGAATCCGGCGCGATAATCTAAGTCGCCCCCCGTGAACTCACTCGAGAACTCTCCGAATGAAAACAATGCGTTAGCGCCAAAATTGAAACGCCCAACACGGCCCAACGCCTGAGCCTCGATGGCCGAACCCGCTCCCAGTTCATGGGCTGCGGCAAACTCCACCTGCATCACCCCAAACGAACGCATAATCGCGCCCTCCGCATAGCGGCGGCGCTTGCCGTTATAATACAGACTTTGAGCCGAAATCGCGGCGCTGGTCCTCTCGTCAAGCCCACGCTCAACCCCCATTCCCCAACGCCATTCTTGTGGGCCACCAGACAGGTTATTGCCCAAATCAATGAGGTCGCGATTATCCTGAAGCACGCCGGCCCAATAATAGGTTTGACCCGGTTCAATCTGGTTGAAGCCGACAGGGACTGAGGTCTTGTCTCGGCGGATCTGACCTTGCGGCCCGTAGAGCACCACTTCGAGCTCGTTACGCCCGAAGAACAGCTCAACATCGATGAATTCGTATCGGCCATCGCCGCGGTCGTCCTGAAAGGCCAGCAATTGCCCATTGCGATACAATTCAGCATCCCAGCCAGCCGGCAGAACGCCGCGCAAAGTGGTGGTCGAGAAACGCGCGGTTTGACCCACAGGCCGGTTGGACACGAATCCACCGCGTCCCAC
>JABSSC010000243.1 GCA_013214635.1 Paracoccaceae bacterium
AGAATAAGAAAAAAAATATGGAGGCAGCTTGATATGCCTTCCAAAATGATGGGTACTGGTAAATTTGCCTTGCATGATAAAAAAATAACAGATTTCTTCTGGAAAAAAGCACGCACTTATCGTCATTTCAGAAATCAGTATTTAAGTAAGCACTCCAGCAAAGGGGAGTAGATTGAATCAGGAGGCTTTGCTACGTTTATCTTGGTCCATTTTTAACGCATAGGCATATGGAGTGAAGTCGTGGGGGCGTTCTGCTACTTGCTTGTGATTTTTAAAAACATAGGTCAGGTACGGGATAACAGGTACCTTTGCAGCAGAGCAGGTCATAATAACTGTTCTAATGATATCAATTGCGACTCTGCCGTTTTCAGTTTTTCTGAATTTTGAGGAGTCTAGCATGATTTTCTCCACCCTTAAAATACGTTCAGAAATATTGTTTGATAAATCCATCTCAGGATGTTCGATGTATTTTGTTAACGATTCATAATGCCTTTCAATATATTTACAAGCTTTGTATAGCGTATGCTCTGGGTACAGCTTTCCCGATTCCGTAGCTTGATTGCATTTTTGCAGTATTAAGTCCCAGACCCTTTTTGCATATTTTTGACGAATCCTTTTTACATTCTTTCTAGTCCGGCCAAGTCGATCTATAAGACTTTCGGTTCGATTCAAAAGTAGAAATGCTCTTAGCATATAGAAACACAAATCCGGGTCTCTCTCGCGATATCTATGGAAAGGTCTCCTGCCGTGAAATGCGCAACCAAAATATTGTATATCGAAAAGCTCTTCAAATAGCCTTTCTGGTCTGTTTGCTATCAATTCGTCCGTTTGAATCTTGAGCTTTTTATTGGAAGGTCGTCGCATGGCTAGCAATGCAGAAAGCAAATTCCCAAGATCACCGACATGTGTACGGAAGAAAAATATTGTACTTCTTGGATCAAGGGGGTTTGACTTGCCAATTAAGCTAGAAACGCTCAACTGTTTCTTGAAGCCATCCCCATTTTTTAGTTTGGATACTCTTGGAAGCACTTCGGAAATCTTTTCTACTAGCGGAGTCAGAGCTTCCTCTTCAGTGCCAATAGACTCATCAGCTATTTTAGCATTGATTTCAAGAACATTAGATCTGGTATCGTCTCCGTTCCATTTATCCGCTTCAGAAAGTAGTTCTGCTAGCACTAGATAAATCGGTGCCAACATTGTTGCAATATTAGAGATGTAGCTGCTGATCCTACCAGAAGAGAAGCCTTTAATTTCGCTGCTAAGAATTTTAGCTAGTCGATCCATTGGAATGTTGTAACCAGAAACCATTTGGGCGAGCCAAGCAAGCATTTGCCAGGTGATTTTAGATTTTTTCGGACCAATTTCTTCAATATTCCCTCGAACTGTTTTACCTGTACTCCAATCCGTAACAACTTCTTGTTCGATAATGAGCTTTTCAAGTATCAATTTAGGCTGGTAGCGTTCTGTTTTGACAATTTTCTGGTGCAAACCAACTGATTTTCCAAATTCCGCATTCTTATCAACTGACAACCGTATTGTTTTTACCTGAACTTCCAGTTGACCGTCTGCAAATAGCGCCTCCTCAGCTTTTTTCAGATCGTCGTCAGCTTCTTGCTTTTTATTGTCATCATTTTCAGTATTACTGCTCGAACCAGATTTCAAGCTATGCTCGTACTTTTCCCTGGAAGTTTTTTTCTTCTTGTTGGATTTTTTTGAACTCTTTTTACTTTTTCCGGGATCGGAGCCAGAGCCTTTATCCGATCCCGAAGAAGCGCTTTGAAGGTTTGCCCTTTTCAGATTTTGGCGCAAATCCCATTTGCTGAGCTAGGAGGGAAATCATATCTTTAATCTTAAACTTCAAATGCTCTACAGCTTCACTAAGCTTTAATGCGAGCTTCAGTATATTAAAAACTCGCTCGGGCATCTTCTCTTTACTTGAATCAAGCCATTCATTTGCGACCTTTATGTCATCTTTACTCAAATATTCAGAAGCTACTTTGCTCATAGTTAACGCCGTCCGCCATAATGAATTGAATTCTCAAATTCTAGGTGGACGGAAACCAAAACACAAGATCACTATGGCCAAGGAGCAGGTTTTCCCCCTACAATGTAGCTAGCTCCAGATAGCAACATTTCAAGCTCTCGCTTGAGCAGCTTGGACTTAGCCGGGTCATCAAAAAATTCCAAGTGAATCTTCAGCCCTGATACATAAAATTTCTTATAGGCGACCCAAAGCCCGTTTTCGTCGGAGAAAAGAAGCTTCAGCTTTCTCTTGTCCTTGGCTACAAAAAGGATCGCTTGGCCTGGTTCAAGATCCAAGCCAACGAGTTTGGCTTGGGCTAAGAGCCCTTCATGCCCACATCTAAAATCCACACGATGACGAGCAAGCCAGACTTTTTTGATGCCCTCAATCAATTCAAGCTCCTTTTAAAAGCTCGATTAGGTCAGAATTTAGATGCTCGTGGGCAATCTCAATTTCTAAGCCATTGGGATATTTGAATATCAAGCTTTTATTGGAAACTGGATTTTTTTTGGCCTGTTCTGGTGCAATGTTAAGTTCAGAAAAACCATACTTCTTTCCCCAGTTAGCAATAGCACCCCAGCTTATACCAGTCTCGCTGCTCAACTCCTGTACCGTTAAACCAGAAGCTATAGCTTTGGCAACCATTGATTTTATTTCTTCTGGATAAAACATGTTTTTAGGATTAGATTTCTTGAATGCCTTAACTTTTTTCTTGATGTCAATCAAAACGCTATTGTCGCTCATCGAAGCCTCCAAAATTGTAATTAGTCATTACAATGAGCTTATCGACTGCAAAACAAATGATTCAACACCTCTATATGGAGTGCTTACGTATTTAATATTCATTTATCAGGGCGAAAAGGACATTATTGATATGGCTTCCAAGTTTCTGATTTCCATAGGAGCCTGTGCTACAAGTGGAGGCATACAAGCCTTACGGAATTTTGCAGATGTCAAAGAATTCACAAAAGTAG
>JABSSC010000244.1 GCA_013214635.1 Paracoccaceae bacterium
ATGCGTCGCTCAAGACGGAGACGTGCGAAGAGGCGTGGAACCCCGAGAACCTCACCAACCGCGCGGTACGGGCTATCAAGGCGCAGGTGCCAGACATCACAGTGATGACGGACATCGCGCTCGATCCATACAACATCAATGGTCACGATGGGTTTGTCGTCGATGGGGTTATCCTGAACGATGAAACCGTTGAAGCACTGACCAAGATGGCACTGGCACAGGCCGAAGCTGGCGCAGACATTCTAGGCCCGTCAGACATGATGGACGGGCGCATTGGCGCCATGCGGACGGCTCTCGAAAGCAACGGTTACACCAACGTCGCGATCATGTCTTATGCCGCCAAGTACTCCAGTGCATTCTACGGTCCATTTCGTGATGCGGTCGGCGCGTCCGGCGCGCTTAAAGGTGACAAGAACACGTACCAGATGGATCCCGCCAATACTGATGAAGCGCTTCGCCTGATCGAACGCGATCTCAACGAAGGCGCGGATATGGTTATGGTGAAGCCCGGCATGCCCTATCTCGACATCTGTCGACGCGTCAAAGACGGCTTTGGGGTTCCGACGTTCGCCTATCAGGTGTCCGGCGAATACGCGATGCTCAAGGCCGCGGCCGCCAATGGATGGCTCGACGGAGAAAAGGTCATGTTGGAAAGCCTAATGGCGTTTCGGCGGGCTGGATGTGACGGCGTCTTGACGTACTTCGCCCCCGAGGCTGCGCGGTACCTTGCCAAGGGCTGAAAGCCGCGCGACAGGTGATGACATCTCTGTGCGAACCCTCTATACTTAGGGGATAAGCGGACCAAGAGCCGCGATATAGAGGCAAAACGAGCAAGGCGATGACACGCATTCTTTCCGCCGCGCCGCGGCGTGGTTTTCTGTTTGGACTGGCGGCTTTGACCGCTTTGGCGGCTTGTGGCAACGGCGTTGGAACGACGCGTGGCCAAGAGATTGACCGGCAGGTGGACCAAACTCTCAATTTCATGTTGTCCGAATATTCGGGAACCGCGGATCTCAAAGACAAGGCTTCAGGATATCTCGTCATACCGGTGATGAGCGAGGCAGCTTTTGGTGTCGGTGTTTCGGGCGGCGAAGGCGCACTCCGCATCCAGGACCAGACTGTGGATTACTATACCGCTGCGTCGGCCAGCTTCGGCTTCCAGATCGGCGCGCAGCAGTATTCACACGTTTTGTTCTTTATGACTGATGAGGCGCTGACGCAGTTCCGCACGAGCGACGGCTGGGAAGCGGGGGGCAACCTTCAATATGCCTTCAACGACCAAGGCCAAACGCTTAACGCGACGACGAACAGCCTGACTTCACCTGTGGTGGTCGCAATCTTTGGTCAGGCCGGCCTATTGGCAGGCGCTAATATCGAAGGCACGAAATACACGCGCGTCATTCGCTAGACGCGCGTTCTTCCAGCTCCAGCCACTCGGTTTCGAGGGTCTGGAGCTTGGATTGCCGCTCGGACAGCATCTCTGTCGCCTTTTCGGCCTTTTTCGGATCAGCTGTATAGACGTCCGCATTGGACAGAAAATCGGACAGTTTGGCGATTTCCGCCTCAATACGCGCGATCTCATCAGGCAACGCCTCAAGCCTGTGCCGCTCGGTAAAGCTTAGCGCGTTGCTGGTTGGTTTTGTTGTCGCCTTCTTCTCAGACTTAGGCTTTTGCTGAGCAGGGCTTTTGGGCTTTTCTTGTTCAGGACGCTGAGACTGATAATCTGTCCAGCCGCCGGCATAGACCGTCACACGCCCCCTGCCCTCGAACGCTACGGTTTGCGTTGCGACACGGTCGATGAAGTCCCGGTCATGACTGACAAGTAAAACCGTTCCTGAATAGGTCCCGATAACCTCTTGCAATAGATCGAGAGTTTCAATGTCCAGATCGTTGGTGGGTTCATCGAGAAGGAGCAGATTGGACGGCAACGCCATCAGCTGCGCAAGCAACAAGCGCGCTTTCTCTCCACCTGACAAAGAGCGAACGGGCGCCCGCGCTTGGGTGTCATCAAACAGGAAATCCTGCAAATAGCTGACGACGTGCCGGGGCGTGCCACGAACCATCACTTGATCGGCCGCGCCCGACACGCGTGTCTGCGGCGCTTGCGTCAGGGTTTCCCACAGGGTGGCGTCGGGATCGAGTTGCGCGCGCGCCTGATCAAATACGGCAAGCTCAACATTCGTGCCAAAGGTAACGGTACCCGTGTCTGGTGGGATTTGTTTGGTAAGCACGTCGACCAGAGTGGTCTTACCCACTCCGTTCGGTCCGACAAAAGCGATACGATCGCCCCGCATGACGCGCATTGAGACGTCTTTGAAAATGAGCTTCTCACCGTAACTCTTTGAAATGCTATCGGCTTCGATGACCCGCTTGCCCGAAGCCAAGCCGCCATCTAGCGCGAGTTGCGCCGTACCCTTGCGGTCAATTTGCTCAGCGCGCTCGGCCCGAAGGGCCTGAAGCGCGCGCACACGCCCCTGATTGCGTTTGCGCCGCGCACTGATGCCTTCTACGGCCCAACGTGCCTCAGCCTTGATCTTGCGATTGAGCTTGTGGCGGGCCAAATCTTCTTCTGCGTGGGTTTTCTCCTGCCACGCTTC
>JABSSC010000245.1 GCA_013214635.1 Paracoccaceae bacterium
TCTTGAGCCGACCAACTCGCCAGACGATCAAGCCATCTTTGTCGACATCAAGACGGCGTGGGTCATTCAGGGCATCGGACATGGTCACGAGGATGTCGTCACCGCGGCCGATGTTGCCTCGGGTACGGCAGCATTCGCCAATGCCGCAGTGGTTCAATACCAGCGGATCACGGAAGACAACATTAACAGTTTCCATTTCCACGGCAGTCAGGACGATTTCCCAGCCTCAGCCGTCATCGTCGTTCCGAACGACACGCGGTCGGGCACGATCCTGAAAGGGCGCTATCTCGACAGCGACCTGCCCACGCAACTGATCGAGCCTGCGGGCGTGATCGAAGGGTTGGTCGACCGCATCTTTCGCATCAAGTCACTGTTGGACGTCGTAACGGCGATCATTGCCGTCGCTGCGGTCGCCGCGGTTGGGCTGGCCGTGTTCCTAAGCTATCGCCTGCGTGCCCGTGAAATAGCCACAGCAGTCAAATTGGGTGCCCAGAAAGGCATGGTCTTGCGTCTCTTGGCTGCAGAAACCGTTACGCTATTGTTAATAGCGGGAAGTATTGCCGCCATTGGCTCGGCGATCGTGTCGCGCAACGCTGAAGCCTGGGTGGGCTGGCTGCTTGCCCTAGGCGCGTAATCAACCGGAAGTTCCATGAAACGACATCTTCTCACCGTATCGCTTATAACCCTGATCGCCGCTCCATTCGCTGCTGCAGCACATCAACTGGTGGTTTTTGCATCGGTTGATTGCGCTGCCGTGACTGTCGAAGCGAAGTTTTCCAACGGACGTGTCACTCAACAGGGCGAGGTTCGTGTGCTCGATGGTGAGAACAACCTGCTAACGACGCTTGAGCTTGAAAGCGATGGCACCGTTTTGGTGCCCCTCGACAGCGTGGATCATTCCGGCGGTTTGCTGATCGAGGTCGATACCGGAAGCCACGATAACTACTGGATCGTAACGCCAGAGGACATCGCACGGAAATGCGGAAGCTGAGCTTGGTGGGGTTTGTACGGATTTGGCTCGCCATCGCGACCGTTGTAGCGTCGCTGAGTGCGGCGCTTGCACAAGACCGTCCGCGTGTTGTTGCGGTCAATCAGGCCTTGCAGTCCTTCGCCGAGCAGCTTCTTGGCGACGCGGCGGATGTCGTGTTCCTCGTGCCAGAAGGTGTCGATCCTTCCTTTTGGCGTCCGTCTATTGCCGATATCAGCGCGGTTCAGTCCGCCGATCTGATCCTTTTGAACGGCGCAGGCTTTGCAACATGGGTGGATCGTGTTTCACTTCCTCGGTCGCGGGTTGTGAACACCTCTAAGTCGATTGAAGATCAGTTCATCTACACCGAAACCATCACCCATAGTCATGGTGATGGTGGCGAACATTCGCACGAAGGCGTCGCGTCCTACACCTGGCTCGATCCCATGCTGGCAATCGCTCAGGCGGAAGCAATTGCTGCCGCTGTCATTGCGCGGGACTTGGCCCCTGCCGAAGACGTAGAGACGCGGCTGGACAGGTTGCGTTCTGACCTGACTGATTTGGATAAGACGTCCCAAGATGCCTTAAGCGGTCTTGAAGGCGTCGCAATCATCGCAACGCATCCTCGTTACCAGTACTTTGCACGACGCTACGGCCTGATGATTGCCTCGCTCGAATGGGATGCTGGGGCCACCCCGAGCGCGGAAGACCTCGCAGACCTCAAGGCGCATTTGGCCCAGAACGATGCACGCGTGTTGCTTTGGGAAGCGCACCCGTCTCAAGAAGCCACTGCGCTGACAGAGGCGCTTGGGCTGAACAACGTGGTGTTCGAGCCTTGGGCAAGCGCAGGTAGTCAAAACAGCTTCATTGAAGCTTACAAACGCGCTGTGCTGGAATTATCCGAGGCGGCCCGTCAGAGTTCGAACTAGCTGGCTTCTTTGCCTCGGGCACAGCACTTACCCGGCATCAAACTGAGATAGACAGGCTCCGAACAGGCGCTAATCCTTGATGCTCAGGATGATTTCGATGTCGCGACGGCTCAACCCGTCAAACAAGGCGAGTTCGTCGGCGTTCAATCCGGCGCCCTCGCTCTTGGCGTAGGTCAGCAGATGATCCGCGACTTGGCTGGTCGGCGCATAGTACAAATCAAAGCCGCTCCGTCCGATCTCGACAATCAAACGTTCCAGCAGTGCTTTACGCTTGGTGGCAATAAGGTCTGCGGTCTTTTCTTGTTGCATGGCCTCGCTCCGACTCGGGTCTTCGACAGGAGGTAGTATTCCATCGCTTGCGCTCCACTTTCGCCGCATGAATTTGACCCGGGCACGCGCGGGCTATTTCGCCAATACGGGCTTTTCATTAACCTGAATGGCCCGATTAAAGACGCTTTGGAGGTGTAGCTGAGTGTTTCAACGGCTGGCGGCATACTGGACTGAGCGGCGCGCAGGATCTTTGGTGGCGGAACCTCAGCTCGAGGATCAAAGCGAAGAAGTGGCCGTGGCCGAGGCGTTGGGCGCGTTGAACGACGACCCATTTCTGTATGTCGATCAAAAGCTCAATCTGATCTCGGTATTTGATGACCTGAAATATGATCGTTCTGATCTGGACACGCTTTCTGCGCCGATGCGACGGCGGGTCGTGGTGCGTCTTGAACCGCTTGGGTTTCGTCAGATGTCAGGTGGTTTAATCGAAAATCCGAAGGCGAATATCCGGGTACTTCTTCCCAAGCTTCGCGCGCTCGGCGCGTCGCCGTTCGATGTCACGCGGGATACGCCGCGACGGGCGCAGGACTTTTATGTTCTGACGCCGACCCAAACCGCCTGCCAATGGATCGATGCATATTCGACCGATGACGCTGTTGAGGCAATCAAGACGCTCGTGGTTAAGCACCCAATCAATCTCCTTAGAATCGCGGACTTTTTGGAACGAACTGAGCGACATCGGGCGTTCTTAGGGGCGATTGGCCACCTCAAATACGTTCAGCGTATCGCGGTGTCA
>JABSSC010000246.1 GCA_013214635.1 Paracoccaceae bacterium
CAAATATCGAGCCGCATGCAACGGCGCATATCGGGCCGATGATCGAGATGATCGAAGGGCTGATTGCCGAGGGGAAAGCCTACGCCAAAGAGGGTCATGTCCTCTTTCACATTCCCGCCTTCCCGGACTACGGCAAGCTTTCAGGCGCGAACCCGGACGAGATGCTTGCAGGTGCCCGGGTCGAGGTTGCGCCTTGGAAACGCGATCCCCGCGACTTTGTGCTATGGAAGCCGTCTGATGCTGATCAACCCGGCTGGGACAGTCCGTGGGGCTATGGGCGGCCCGGCTGGCACATCGAATGTTCCGCCATGATCCGCGCGCATCTGGGTGAACAGATCGACATTCACGGCGGCGGTATTGATTTGCGTTTCCCGCATCATGAAAACGAGATTGCGCAAGGCACCAAGGCGCGGTTTTGGGTCCACAATGGTCATGTGACTGTGTCTCGGGCCAAGATGTCCAAATCGCTCGGCAATGTTCTCTTGGTGCGCGATCTGCTCAAGGAAGCCGCTGGCGAGGCGATCCGCTATGCCCTCTTGTCCGCGCAGTATCGCCAACCGCTCGACTGGACACCCGAGACGCCAAAAGCGGCGCGCGCGGCGCTTGATCGGCTTTATGGCGCATTGCGCGACCAACCGAAGGCAGAGCCATCACCCGATGACATGGCACCTGTGCTGGACTCGCTCGATGATGACTTGAACACCCCTGCTGCCTTTGCCGCTTTGCATGCACTCGCGGCACAAGTCCATTCGGAAGCTGACCCAATCAGACGCGCCCAGATTGCGGCAGGCCTGCGCCAGGCGGGCAGATTCCTTGGTCTTCTTCAGCAGGATCCAGTTGCATGGGCGCATGCGGGGGCTGGCGAGGTCGATCAAATCGAGGCGCTCGTTTCTATGCGTTCCAAGGCACGCGCGGATCACGATTGGCAACGCGCAGACGAATTGCGTGACCAGCTGCTGGCCCTTGGCGTGGAAGTAGAGGATTCAGGCGGCGAGAGCCGCTGGAGGATGCGCGCATGAGAGCTTTTTTCGTCTGGCTTCTGATCCTCCCAATCCGTGGCTATAGGCTGTTCCTGTCTCCCTGGCTTGGCCACTCTTGCCGCTTTCAACCGAGCTGCTCTGTCTACGCGATCGAAGCCCTTGAGACCCACGGCCCTCTGCGCGGCCTTTGGCTTACCCTCCACCGTCTGGCCCGTTGCAACCCTTGGGGCGGGTCAGGATTTGATCCGGTGCCTCCATTAAGGGATCGACACTCCAGATGAAGTATTGGTTTCGATGACAAAACGCGGTGAGCAAATGCGGGCGGAGATCCTCGCCGTCTTACAAAACGCGCATGGCGCGATGTCCGCTTATGACGTGTTGCACCGTCTGCAGATGGCCCACCCCAAAATCGCGCCTCCAACAGTCTACAATGCGCTCGCTTCGCTCACAAAAGCCGGACGCGTTCACAGGGTCGAGTCCCTAAAGGCCTACATTGCCTGCCGATGCGACGGTACGCACCAAGCGGCGGTTCTGTCCATTTGCGACGAATGTGGAACAGTCGAAGAGCGCACCGCTCCGCAACTTGTCGAGAACCTCTCTGGCCTCATTGGAGAAACGGGATTTCAGCCTCAGCGCCACGTCATTGAGGTCCACGGCATCTGCTCTTCATGCAGCTCTGAGACGTAGTCACCGACAGGTAAGAAAGATCCTATGGAACCCTACGACACGATTTTTCGAGGCGGTACCGTCGTCAATCATGATGGCATTCACCGGACTGATATTGGTGTGAGGGGTGGACGGATCACCGCCTTAGGCGATCTTTCGGAAGGGGCCGCCGAAGCTATCATAGAGTGCAACGGCCTCCATATCCTTCCCGGGGTCATCGACACCCAGGTGCATTTTCGCGAGCCAGGTCTGACCCATAAGGAAGACCTTGAATCTGGGTCTCGGAGTGCTGTTTTAGGCGGTGTCACCGGTGTGTTTGAGATGCCCAACACCAACCCGCTGACAACGACCCGCGAGGCATTCGAGTCCAAGATCGCTGCAGCAACGAACCGCATGCACTGCGATTTTGCTTTCTACGTGGGTGGAACGCACGAAAACGTCTCGGAGCTTCCTCTCTTGGAGAAACTGCCGGGCTGCGCAGGTGTAAAGGTCTTCATGGGATCGTCGACGGGATCGCTTTTGGTGCAAGATGATGACGGCGTGGAGGCGATACTGAACGCGATCACCCGCCGGGCCGCATTCCACAGTGAAGACGAATACATGCTGGAAGAACGTAAGACCCTGCGCGTTCCCGGTGACCCGTCAAGTCACCCTGTCTGGCGCTCGCCCGAAGTCGCGCTGAACTGCACAAAACGTCTTGTTGCCTTGGCGCACAAGACCGGTAAGCGTATTCACGTTTTGCATATCTCGACCGGGGAAGAGATTGCATTTCTTGCGAACCATAAGGATGTCGCCAGCGTTGAGGTCACGCCCCATCACCTGACGCTGGATGATACGGCTTACGCCCGCCTTGGCACCTATGTGCAAATGAACCCGCCCGTGCGCGACAAGGCCCATCAGGACAAGATCTGGGCGGGTGTCACCAATGGCGTCGCGGATATTCTTGGATCTGATCACGCGCCCCACACGCGTGACGAAAAGGAGCACCCATATCCGGAAAGCCATTCCGGTATGACGGGGGTCCAAACCCTTGTGCCGACCATGCTGAACCATGTGAATGACGGCAGGCTCAGCTTGGAACGGTTCGTCGATATGACAAGCCATGGGCCAAATCGGCTGTTTGGGATTGCCGGAAAGGGCCGCATCGCGGTGGGGTACGATGCTGATCTCACAATTGTGGATCTGAAGCGGCGCGAGACCATCACCAACGATTGGATTGCGTCCCGAGCAGGTTGGACGCCTTACGACGGGGTCACGGTTACCGGTTGGCCGGTAGGCACGATTGTGCGCGGGCAGAAGGTTATGTGGAACGA
>JABSSC010000247.1 GCA_013214635.1 Paracoccaceae bacterium
CACGTTCTCGGTATGCGTCTCGACCCTCGTCTCGTTTTCGCACTGGCGTGCTGCGTAGTGGCTCCGATTGGCCGAACGGGGGTGGCCCCGATCTGGCGATCCTCGGCCGCTGCGCAGCAGCCGGCTGAGTTGGCTCACCATCGATGATGGCCAGCCAGCGCTGCCGGTTGCGGCGGCGGGTGGAGTTTCGGCTGCGAGTGTGCAACGGAGTGTGCAACGACCTCGGTCACAGCCTGACGCTGTCTGGCACACCGTGGCACGATCGCCGGCCGTGGATGCTGCCACATCGCCCGGCACGTGGCGCGGTTAGGCACATCCTGACGCAGCGTGGCACAACCTGGCACAACCCCGCCCTGCGTCTTCGAGTCCTGCAGGGCCTACCACTCGGATCCCCCGCGAATGGCGCGTAGTTGGTAAGCGCCCGGTGATACCCACCCCGGCGCGAATCGTCAGGACGGCTGGGGATCTGCTCAGCCGTTGCGGGCTGCAAGCCAGCCGCGTGGCGTGAGCCGATCGACCTCGGACGCCGGCGTGTTCGGCAGCCGCTTCAGAACGTCACTTAGATAGGCGAAGGGATCGATCTCGAGCTCCCAGCATCCGACGGTCAACGAGTACAGCGTCGCAGCTCGCTGACCGCCGGCTTCACTGCCCGCGAACAACCAGTTCTTCCGCCCCACGGCGACCTTGCGCATGGTTCGCTCGCAGCGGTTGTTGTCGATCTCGAGTCGCCCGTTTTCGAGGAATCGGCCAAGCGCGTCGGCGTGGCGATGGAAGTAGCCGACGGCTTTGCCGATCGGGCTCTTGGGCAGGACGTGCGCCTTGAGCTCTGCGAGCCACTCGCGAAGTGCGTTGAAGTTGCCGAGCGACTCGGCCTGGCGCTTCGCCAGTCGATCTTCATGCGAAAGCTCGAGCGCCTTGCACTTACGCTCGACGCTGTAGAGCGCCTGAATCGCCTTCATCGCCGGCTTCGCGTGTTGCGAAGCTGTGTCGATTGCCTCGAAGAACTTGCGGCGTGCATGCGCCATGCAGCCGACTTCGATGATCTTGCCGCCAGCGAACAACTGGTCGTAGACCGAGTATGCGTCGGCCTGCAGGTAGCCTTCGAAGTCGCGGAGCATTCGCTTGGGACCCTCGGCACCGCGACCGGCGGTGAAATCGAACACCACGTCCCCGCGCTCCTCGCCGCAGTAGGACCAGAGGTGGGCGCGCGTGCTGGTCTTCGGGCCAGCTTTCGCGAGCAGGGTGACGCCGGTGTCGTCGGTGCTGACGTAGCCGGAGGCGAGCACCCGGGCCTTCATCGCGTCGACAATAGGGCGCACGAGCTGGTCCGTCTCGGCGATCCAGTCACACAGGGTCGACTCCGGCAGGTCAATGCCCTGCCGCGCATGGATCTTGGCCTGCCGATGCAGCGGCAGGTGATCGCAGTACTTCGCGGTCGCGACCTGCGCGAGCATTGTCTCGCCAGCCAGGCCCTTGTGGATGGCCTGCGATGGCAAATCCGGCGTCACGACGCCAGCTTCTTCGTGTGCTTTACAGACCAGCTTCGGACGGCGGATCACGCGCAGGTAGCAGCTGGCGGGCTGGTACTCGAGTTTCTCGGTCTCCTCGTAGCCGATGACCTCTCGCTCGCCGCCGCAGCACGGGCAGCGCTTCTCCTCGTCACTCGGCTCGACGTCTTGGATGACTCGCTTGATGTGCTCGGGCAAGCGGGGCGCTCCACGGCGCCGCGGTTTGCGGGCGTGGGCATCCTCCGACATCTCCTCGTCGTCGGGTGCCTCGTCGACATGTGGAGGAGGCGGCTCGGGGGTCTCTTGGCCCTCGAACAGCGGCCCGAACCCCTCGTCGACGTAGCGCTCGGTGGCCTTGCCATAGAGCCGGTGCAGCAGCGCTTCAAGGCGTGCCTGCGCGAGGTCGCGCTGGTCGCGTAACGCCGCGTTTTCCGCGCGCAATTCCGCGATGATGTCTTCCGGGGACTTCTGCTCGTCGACGGCCAACGCAATCGACACTACGCATGAGGCTGCGCCGTTGGCTGTACTAGCTTCTCTTTTCTTGTGTAGCGGCGTCGCTGTCGCGCGCTGCGAAAGTCGAGTCCGCCGAGCAGTGCGTGCAGCTGCGTCGCACTCAAGTTGATCACCGGCGTGTCGCCGTCCGGCCATGCGAATCGGCCGCGCTCGAGTCGCTTGTGCAGGAGCCAGTACCCGCCTTCTTCCCAGTAGAGGATCTTCAGCCGATTGCGTGACCGGTTGCAGAACACGAACAGATGGCCACTGAACGGATCGTGCTTCAACGCGTGCTCGACGAGCCCGGCAAGACCATCGATCTGCTTGCGCATGTCGGTCACGCCACGCGCCAGGAAGATGCGGATCGAGGGCGGCAGGCTCAGCATGCTCGGACGACCTCGAGCAATCGACGCAGCTCATCCGCATCGAACGTCGGCGGCACCCTGACGGTCATCGCGCCGACGATGATCTCGATCGGATCGCTGGCCGGCAATCGCCCGACTTCGATGAGGTCAGCATGATGCATCTCACTGCGGCGACGACGACGGGGCTTGGACGACGCGGCGCCGAAGCGACGCTTCCAGCTGTAGACGGTCCACGCAGCTACGCCGATCTTGCTGGCCAGCTCGGCCACCGTCTGCTTGCCGCGCTCAAGGCTCGCCAGGTGACCGCGGATCTCAGCGATCTGCTCGGGTGTATGTCTGGGCATCCGAGCAGTCTGGCGCGCAGGCGCCCGGTCAACAGATGGGTGCTACCGGGCGCTTACCCTGTACTGGCGCTCGTGGCACCGACTGCCCACTGGTCGTCAGAACGCGGCTTCCTGCCGAGGCACGGGTCCCCCCCCAGGAGTTCGAGACTCAGGGGGCAAATGGTGGCTCCCGGCAGGCCGCCGGACCAGCGAAGCCTAACGGCAGTTGCTGGTCCTCATCTGATAC
>JABSSC010000248.1 GCA_013214635.1 Paracoccaceae bacterium
ATTTTGACTGTGTCCAGAGATTGGGATTCATGGTATGTTGCTGCCAAAGATTTAGAAGCCTCACTTAGATTTGGGAAAGGGTGCTGTCTCCAAGTACTAACACTCCGGTGTTGGGAAAGGGTACAGTACCCGAGTACTCGATCTCGGAGAGGCTCAGAGACTGGTTGTGTGGTAAAAGTCTTATGACTCTTGCGATATTGACCTTTCTCTGTGATTTGTCTGAAGCTCAAGATTGAATTGATGGTTATACCATGGCAGGTTCTCTGAGAATACCATGGATAACACTGATGCTCAATTTGGGATTGATTACATAGAAGTCATCTTTATCTTTGCGTAGCGGATATTACCGTGTTTAAAAAGACCGACCCAGTGGCCAGTTAAATGTCTTGGATAACACACTGTTGGACCTTTACGACTATTGACTGACATAGCAATACTCTGCCAGCTTACGACCTACTTAGTTGAGCCTATCAATGTCCTATACTCCTGCTCAACTTGTTGAGCTACACACCTTTTTACCAGTGTACCGTAGGCTGTCTCCTGGCTTTGCCCAGGTGGATAGTGTCTCGCCGTGCTGGGGTGATTGACCTCTCGGGGTCCAGTCATTGTGTGTCGTGGGTATGGTACACTTCATATTGATAGTGTCTTGCTACTTGACTGTGCGAGTTTGTGGTTCTCTAGCAGGTCTATGTGAAAACCTAACACTCTCTCTGTAGAGTGGAAGGGGCTCTCTATAGATACACTTGCTGTCCCCATTTGGTTGCTGAATCTGACTGACTGTTGACTCTCTGTGACGATTGACTCACTCACGAACTTGATTAGGCAAAGGCACAGTTGACAGAGACTATAGTGGTCTGGCCGGGGGTATAGTGGTAGTGCGCAGTCGTGTTTTGATTTGATTTGATTTGAGATGAAGTCCACAACGCTGTGGCGATGCCAGGTGCTGCGGCCTGACATGAGTTAATTTGGGCAAGTCCACAGGCACGCTGTGGCATGGTAGAGCTCGCTCTGACATGGGTTAGGTTAGGTTTAAGATATAAGTCTCAAATCAATCAATCAAACTAGAGTGCACACTTTTGACTTTTGACCAGAAAGCATGTTCCTGCCAAAAATTTAGAGTCTCTCTCAGATTTATGAAAGGGTGCAGTATCCGAGTACTAACACTCAGGTGTTGGGAAAGGGTTCAGTATCCGAGTACTTAATCGCTGAGAGCCTGGAGACTGGTTGTGTTGCAAGAGTCTTATGATTCTTGCGATATCGATCTTTCTCTGTGACTGTATATCGAGAAAGCTCCTACGGGGATTGCCCTTGATATATCTGGAAAGCTCCCACGGGGATTGCCCCAGACTCTCTGTATCTGAAGCTCCTACGGGGATTGCTCGAGACTACAGAGAAGCAGTTATCTTTATTTTTGCGTGGCGGACATGGTGGTTGTTGATTGTGCAGATTGTTGGTGTAGAGTGTTGGTGTAGACTGTTGGTGTATCAGTAATTTGAATTGGCACAACATGGGTTGACGCGGGATTATTTGCAAGGTCATAAAAGTCAATAACTGGTCGATCCTGCCGGCTGTCCATACGCTCCCAGCTCAAAGTCTAAGCCATGCATGTGTTTTTCGAGAAATTAAGTGTTTAACTTAGTGTTTAGTGGCCAATTGGAATCGGAAAAGCTCTCAGACACCCCTCCCCTCGACTCTCTCATTAGCGCAACTGCAAACAGCTGGGTAATTCAGTCATACTTACCATGACATTATAGGTCCACCTTCGAGAAGCAAGCCCCTGAGCAAAGTTGTCTTATCCTACCATTTCCAGCCAGAATATAATAGTCATCTAGTTGAGCCTATCAATGTCCTATACTCCTGCTCAACTTGTTGAGCTACACACCTTTATACCAGTGTACCGTAGGCTGTCTCCTGGCTTTGTCCAGGTGGATAGTGTCTCGCCGTGCTGGGGTGGCTGACCTCTCGGGGTCTAGTCATTGTGTGTCGTGGGTATGGTACACTTCATATTGATAGTGTCTTGCTAGTTGACTGTGTAAGTTTGAAGTTCGCCATTCAATGGACTGACAGTACCACATACGCACCATTTTACTGCAGAGACTGAGCTCTGGCCATAAAACAACACCTTATCAGTGTACCGGTTCCAGGTTTACTTGGATCTCGCCGTGCTGGACAGTGTACCGGTTCCAGGTTTACCTGGATCTCGCCGTGCTGGCGTGTTGATAACAAGGCTCCTTCGAATCACTTGTAGAGATGCGGTGATGAGGTTCAGCGGGTTGGGGGTCAAACCCTATCCTTGCTGGCGGGGCCGAGCTGCCACTCAGTAATTTGCGTGTATGTGTGGGAGTGTCGACCGAGATTATTTTGACTGTGTCCAGGGATTGGGACACATGGTATGTTGCCGCCAAAGATTTAGAAGCCTCACTTAGATTTCAGGGGAAAGAGTGCTGTCTCCAAGTACTAACACTCCGGTGTTGGGAAAGGGTACAGTACCCGAGTACTCGATCTCGGAGAGGCTCAGAGACTGGTTGTGTGGCAAAAGTCTTATGACTCTTGCGATATTGACCTTTCTCTGTGACTGTGATCTGTCTGAAGCTCCATTTGGGATTGACGGTATATCAAGACAGCTCCCCCGGGAATTGCCCCTGATATATCTGATGCTCTATTTGGGATTGATTACAGAGAAGCAGTTATCTTTATCTTTGCGTGGCGGATATTACTATGTTGACCGAGCCCAGTGGCCAGTTAAATGTCTTGGTTAACACGGTGTTGGACCTTTACGACTATTGACTGACATAGCAATACTCTGCCAGCTTACGACCTATTTTGTTGAGCCTATCAATGTCCTATACTCCTGCTCAACTTGTTGAGCTACACACCTTTTTACCAGTGTACCGTAG
>JABSSC010000025.1 GCA_013214635.1 Paracoccaceae bacterium
TTGACCGCGTATTTCATGGGTGTCTTGCTGAATAAACAGCAGGAGCGCGCGGTGGCCTTTAGGAAGGAAAGTCGGCGCAGGCTCGCAGAAGAATCGAGTTAAAAAAAACGGCCAGCAACATATGTGCTGGCCGAATTGGGTTTTTGCATTGAGAAAGGCTTAGCCCGGAATGTCGCCGGTCACACCTTCGATGTAAAAATTCATGCCCGCAAGGGTGCCGTCATCAGCAACTTCACCCTCGGCCAGCCATGCACTGCCGTCCTGCTTGTTGATCGGGCCGGTGAACGGGTGATACTCACCGCTGCGCATGGCTTCGATCAGGGCGTTGGCTTCCGCCTGAAGCTCAGCCGGAACTTTGTCCGTCATCTCACCAAGTTCGACCATACCGGTCGAAATGCCATCCCAGGTGTCAACGCTCTCCCAGCTGCCGTCGATGACGGCCTGTGTCCGGGCGATGTAATAGGGCGCCCAGTTGTCGATGATCGACGACACGCGTGGGCCGTCTTTGTATTCGGCCATATCGGATGCCTGACCAAAGCCGATGACACCGTCAAAGCCTTCTGCAGCGGCAAGCGGAGCAGTCGAGTCAGTGTGCTGAAGGATCACGTCAGCGCCCTGTTCGATCAAAGCTGTCGCAGCATCTGCTTCTTTTGCAGGGTCGAACCATGTGTAGACCCAGATCACGTTGAACTCGACATCAGGGTTGACGCGGGACGCATGCAGGTAGGCCGAGTTGATGCCGCGGATCACTTCCGGGATCGGAAAGGACGCGATGTAGCCAACTTTGTTGGTCTTCGTCATCTTGCCCGCGATATGGCCCTGAACGGCGCGACCTTCGTAGAAGCGTGCGGAGTAGGTCGACACGTTGTCGGCGCGCTTATAGCCGGTCGCATGCTCGAACTTCACATCCGGGAACTTCTCGGCCACGGCGACGGTCGGGTCCATGTACCCAAATGACGTGGTAAAGATCAGGTCGGCCCCACCAAGCGCCATCTGAGTGATCGCGCGCTCAGCATCCGCACCTTCAGGAACGCTTTCCTGATATACCGTCTCAACAGAGTCACCAAAGTGCTCTTCCACGGCAAGACGGCCTTGGTCGTGCTCATAGGTCCAGCCGCCGTCACCAATCGGTCCGACATAGATAAAGCCAACCTTGGTCTTGTCCTGCGCCATCGCGGCACCGGCCAGACCCAACGCAAAGGCGGCGCCGGTCAGTAGTGTTTTCATCTTCATGAGAATCTCCCCAGGTTTTCGTCTCATCAAATTGGCCTCAGTGTGAGGCGTGGAAACTTCGTCCCAACGAAGCCGGTGCGCCAAGAGCGGCGCGGCCTCGACCCGCTGAGATCAACACAAGCACGAGAATGGTTATCAGGTATGGCGACATCGACAAGTATTCGGCCGAGACCGCGACGCCTGCAGCCTGAAGGTTCAACTGCAAAACAGTCACACCGCCGAAAAGATAGGCACCGATCAAAACGCGCCACGGACGCCATCCGGCAAAAACAACAATGGCCAGCGCGATCCATCCGGCGCCTGCCGTCATGCCTTCGGTCCATTGCGGAACGCGGATCAGGCTGAGGTACGCCCCGCCAAGGCCAGCACAGGCCCCGCCGAATGCAATTGCGGCAAGGCGTACGGCGATTACGTTATATCCCAGCGCATGCGCGGCATCGTGGCTTTCGCCAACGGCGCGCAGAATCAATCCCGCGCGGGAGTATTTGAGGAACGCCCAGATACCAGCAACCAACCCGAGCGAGACATAGACCATCCAGTCATGCCCAAAGATAATCGGACCCACGACGGGAAGGTCCGCCAAGGCATCGGGGAAAAGGCCACCTGTCAGTGGTGGGCGCACGCCGACATAGTCCTGACCCAGCAGCGAAGAGATACCGAGACCAAACAGCGTCAGGGCAAGACCCGTCGCCACCTGATTGGACATCAGGTACTGCGTCAGAATTCCGAAAAGCATCGACAAGAGCGCGCCACCAATTGCGGCGGCGAGGAATCCGATAACCGGGCTGCCAGTCTCAACCGCAATCGCAAATCCGCAAATCGCACCCGTGATCATCATTCCCTCAACCCCGAGGTTAAGCACGCCAGCTTTCTCAACCACGAGCTCGCCCAGAGCCGCCAAGAGGATTGGCGTGGCCGCAACCATAAGAGATGCGATCAGCAGAACGGGGTTGATTGCAGACAGATCCATTACGCAGCCTCCGCCCGACCAAACCGGATGCGATAATTCGTCAGAACGTCTCCGGCGAGAAGGAAGAACAACAGCATCCCTTGGAATGCTTGAATGGCCGCAGCGGGGAGGCCAAGTTGCGCCTGTGCTGCCTCCCCACCGATATAGGTGAGCGCCATCAGAAGCCCGGCGAGCAGTATGCCGATGGGATGGAGGCGACCGAGAAACGCGACGATAATGGCGGTGAAGCCATAGCCCACGTTGAAATCGATGCTGATCTGACCGGCCGGCCCTGAAACCTCAAAAAGACCCGCCATGCCGGCCAGCGCGCCCGAAATGCCGAAGCACAGAAGAACCAAGCGTGTCGGGTTAACGCCCGCAAACCGCGCTGCACGCGGGGCCTCGCCTGTAAGTCTGATCTGAAACCCAAGGATGTGGCGCGCCAAAACTATGTAGGCAAAGATCACGGCGATAAACGCCGCAACGACGCCCCAGTGCATGCCCGTACCCGCAATCAGTTCAGGGTTATACGCCGCCGGAAAGTCGCGGAAGTTCCGGCTTCCCGGAAAGCCTTGCCCGTCGGGGTTTTGCAGAAGCCCCGTCGACATTGAGGCCAAGATGTTTTCGGCCACGTAGACGAGCAGCAGCGACACAAGGATTTCATTGGTGTTAAACGCGACCCGCAACACACCCGGGATCATCGCCCAGAGGAACCCACCCAAAGCTCCGCCGAACACCATAAGCGGATAGATCCACCACGCATCGAGCGGGAAGAAGGCGAGGCCCAATCCAGCCCCGACAACAGCGCCGATGATGTATTGACCCTCTGCGCCGATGTTCCAGATGCCAGCTCGGAAGCCCAAGGACAGACCGATTGCGATCAGGATCAGCGGTGCCGCCTTAACCAGAAGCTGCCCGCGATAGTAGAACGCAAACTCACCTAGGATTGGGTCGTAAAAAATGACCTTGATCGCCTCGACCGGGTTCTTGCCCAGTGCGGCGAACATGATCCCACCTGCGATCATCGTAACCAGAACCGCTAACAGAGGCGTGGCCAGCGACCACGCGCGTGAGGGTTCGGGGCGTTGGATCAGGGAAATCACGCGACCGCCCCCAAATCATGCGCACCGCCCATCATCAGGCCGATCTCGTCCACGGTCAGCCCTTGGGTGTCGCGGGGTGGGGTCAGACGACCTTCGTTGAGCGCTGCGAACCGGTCCGAAATCTCCATCAACTCATCGAGGTCCTGACTGATCACAACGACGGCGGCCCCCTCAGCCGCCAGATCGAGCAACGCTTGCCGGATCGACGCCGCAGCGGACGCGTCGACACCCCAGGTTGGTTGGTTGACGATCAGGATCTTGGGTGACTGAAGGATCTCGCGGCCCACAACAAATTTCTGCAGATTTCCCCCTGACAGTGACCGCGCCGCATGGGTCGGTCCGGGCGTCCGCACGTCAAAGCGACCAATGACATCCTCTGCAAATGTCCGCGCGGCACCCCAATTGATGAAGCCGTTGGAGGTGAGGGACTTTCGCACGCGTCCGGTCAGAACCGCGTTCTCCGTCAGGCTCATATTCGGTGCGGCGGCATGGCCAAGACGCTCTTCTGGTGCAGCCAGCAACCCTAGCGCGCGGCGTTCGTTGGGGCGCATCGCGCCGAGTGGCGTGTCTCCCATGACGATCGCGTCCGGAGCACTGCCAATCTCACCGGAAAGCGCCATCAGAAGCTCGTCCTGACCATTGCCAGCCACACCGCCGATGCCCAAAACTTCGCCCTCGTGCACGTCGAGCGCCACGTCTTTCAGGCTCGTGCCAAATTGGGATGCCGATTTGGCCGACAGCCCTTTGATGGAAAGCGCCACTGGTCCCTTCGGCTTTGCCTCTCGCGATGGGGTGTGAAGGCTCATCCCGACCATCATCTCTGCCAACTCACGCGCCGATTTCTCGCGCGGGTCACAGCGCCCGACAACTTTTCCAAGCCGAAGGATCGTCGCGGCGTCACACAGGCTGCGGATTTCCTCCAGCTTGTGCGAGATATAGAGGATCGCCGTCCCTTCGCTCTGCAACTTGCGCAAGGTCGCGAACAGGATTTCGACCTCTTGTGGCGTCAGAACACTGGTTGGTTCGTCCATGATCAAGAGCTTGGGGTCCTGCAAAAGGCACCGCACGATCTCAACTCGCTGACGTTCACCGGCACTCAGATCACCAACCAACCGACCGGGGTCCAGCGGCAAGCCATAGGCCTCGGACACGTCTTTAATGCGCTTTGCCAATTCTCGCTGCGGTGGCGGGTTTTCCATCCCAAGCGCCACGTTCTCGGCCACATCAAGTGCGTCAAACAGCGAAAAGTGCTGAAACACCATCGCAATACCGGTCTCACGCGCCGCATGCGGAGAGGTAGGGGCATATGCCGCGCCATTATAGGTGAGCGCGCCCGCATCAGGTTTCACCAGCCCGTAGAGCATTTTGACGAGCGTTGACTTGCCCGCGCCATTCTCGCCCAACAGCGCGTGAACTTCGCCCGGCATGATCTGAAACGAGACATCATCATTGGCGACAACACCGGGATAGGCCTTGGTCAGGCCGTCAATCTTCAGAAGTGGTATCGTCCCCGTCACCCAGCGGCGTCCTTTGCGGATCTCATTGCAGCCGAGGGTTTTAGTAGCGCGGCAGCTACCCCGACCGCAATGGCCTGTGGATGCTTGCCCAAGCTTCTGTCCCCGATTGGGCAGACAATGCGGTCAATTTGAGCATCCAAATGCCCCAAAGCGCGAAGACGTTTGCGAAAGCGCGCCCATTTGGTTGCGGACCCGATCAGGCCGGCTTTCGCAAATCCGTGTGACAAAACCGCATGACACAGCTCCAGATCGAAAGCGTGTGAGTAGGTCAGGATCAGGTGTTCGGCATTCGGTGGGGCGTACTTCACGACGCTTGCGGGGTCGGCGGCCACAAGCTTGGTGACACTCGGCGGCATGTGTTCGGGAAAACGAGCCTCACCCGTATCGACCCAAGTGATTTCAAAGTCTGGCAGGTCCGCCAAAACTCCCACAATCGCACGCCCCACATGGCCCGCGCCATAGAGCCAGAGGGGGCGGGTTGGCCGCGTCACAGGTTCAATCATCCAGCCGTCCAAGATGCCGGGATCGATTTGCGCCCCCCGGTCGCGGTGCTGGCCAATCGCACGATGCACAGAAAGCGGCATTTGTTCTGTGCCGCCGGGCAAAGGGCGGGCAATGACGTCGTCTCCAATCGTCGTAAGCCGCGCGGAATCCCAGATCTCAGTCAAAAGGGTGACACTACCGCCGCAACATTGGCCCATGGATGGCCCAAGCGCATGCCGCTCCAGGCGGTGTTGCCCCAAGCGTGCACGACGGGCTGCTTCAAACTCCAACGTCCCACCGCCGATGGTGCCGTCCTGTCCGTCGCCCCAGACGATCATGGATGCACCGACCTCGCGAGGTGTTGAGCCTGCGATATCAGCGACGACAACCCGCGCGACTGGGCCGTGCAAGCCGATCAATTCCGCAAGTCTATCGCGATCAAAACTCATGCGTCTTGCAGCCTTTGAACGGCGCGCAGGATCTGTTCCGGCGTCGCGGGTGCCTGCAGGTCCGGATAATCCTTGCCGCAGGCAGCGACAGCATCCGACAAAGCCAGAAACGCCGAGATCCCCAACATAAACGGCGGCTCACCCACAGCCTTAGAGCGATAGACGGTGTCTTCCGTGTTCTCTCCGCTCCAGAGGTTCACATTGAAGATGTCGGGTCGATCTGAACAGGCCGGAATTTTGTAGGTCGACGGCGCATGCGTGGTCAGCCGGCCTTTGTCGTTCCAAACCAGTTCTTCCATCGTCAGCCACCCTGCGCCCTGCACATAGGCGCCTTCGATCTGACCGACGTCGAGCGCGGGGTTTAGCGAAGCGCCGCAATCATGCAGAATGTCGGTCCGAAGAATGCGGTTCTCGCCGGTGAGCGTGTCGATCACGACTTCTGTCACGGCACAGCCATAGGCAAAGTAGAAGAAAGGCCGACCTTCCCCTTTGATGCGATCCCAGACGATCTTGGGGGTCTTGTAAAACCCCGTCGACGACAGGCTGATCCGCGCCATGTAGGCGTCCTTCACCACATCGGTGAAGGGCACGGCTTCTTTTCCGACATGTACCATTCCATTCTGAAACTTCACCTTGGAGGGCTTGGTTTGATGTCGTTCGGCCACAAACTCCGCCAACCTGTCGCGGATTGTGTCACAGGCAGCCTGAACCGCCATCCCGTTCAGATCCGAACCAGACGACGCCGCCGTGGCCGAGGTGTTAGGCACCTTCGCAGTATCCGTTGCGGTGATCTTGATGGCCTCAAGCGGCAGTCCAAACCGGCTGGCGGCAACTTGAGCCACCTTTTGAAACAGGCCCTGACCCATTTCGGTGCCGCCGTGGTTCAGATGTACTGATCCGTCCTGATAGATATGAACCAGCGCGCCCGCTTGATTGAGATGGGTCAGCGTGAAGCTGATCCCGAACTTTACTGGTGAGAACGCGATCCCCTTTTTCAGGATCGGGTTGTCGGCGTTCCAGGCCTCAACCGCCGTCCGGCGCTCGTGATACTCTGACGTCTGTATCAGCCGCTCGGTCATTTCGTGTAGGATGAAATCCTCGACCGCCATGTGATAGGGCGTGGTCTGCGGTTCGGGCTTCCGCTTCTTCTTTTTCTTCTTTCCAACCGCCTCAAGCTCGGCTGTCATCGCAGCGGCTGGCGCATTCGAGACGTAATAATTCGCCTGCCGCACCTCCAATGGGTCGCATTTGAGGTGATGAGCGATGTGATCCATCACCCGTTCAATCCCGACCATGCCTTGAGGGCCGCCAAAGCCGCGATAGGCCGTGTTGGACTGCGTATTGGTTTTCAGCCGGTGGGATTCGATCCGCACATTGGGCAGGAAATACGCGTTGTCGGCATGCAACATGGCGCGATCGGCGACAGGTAGGGACAGATCCTGGGCCCAGCCACACCGCACATAGTGTTTGAAATCAACGCCTTGAATGATCCCATCTTCGTCGACACCTACCCGGTAGTCGACGCGGATTTCATGGCGTTTGCCGGTGATCTCCATATCGTCGTCGCGGTCATAGCGCATCTTGACCGGACGCCCGGTTTTCGCGGCGGCAATGGCGCAGATACAGGCCAGTGCGTTACCTTGGCTCTCTTTGCCGCCAAACCCGCCGCCCATGCGCCGCACTTCGACACGCACCGCGCTCATCGGAACGCCCAGTGCATCGGCGACTTTGTGCTGTATTTCTGTCGGATGCTGCGATGAAGAGTGGACGATCATGTCGCCCCCCTCTTGTGGAAGCGCCAGCGCTGCCTGTCCTTCGAGATAGAAATGCTCTTGGCCGCCGACGTCCAGCCGACCTTCGATGATGTGCTTGGCGGACGTGATCGCTTTGTCTGCGTCACCTTTGCCATAGATCCGAGGCCCGTCTTCGAACCGGCTACCGGCGCCGAAAGCGTCGTCAATCGTCAGCAGGGCGGGGCGTTCTTCATAGCTCACAACCGCAAGGCGCGCGGCCTTCCGCGCGGTATGGTGCCCGGTTGCAATCACCGCAAAGATCGGCTGACCCACATAATGGACCGTATGGTCTGCCAGGAGCGGTTCATCATGCGCTGAGGGCGAGACGTCATTGGCAAAAGGAAGGTCGTCCGCAGTCAAAACCGCCACGACCCCCGGTGCGGAGCGAACCGCCTCGAGATCCAGATGGCTTATTTCTCCGTGCGCAACGGTCGAACATCCGAACGCAACGTGAAGCGTGCCAGTGGGTGTCGGAATATCATCGACGTAGCGCGCAGCCCCCCTTACATGTAAAGGGGCGGCATCGTGGGGGAGGGGTTTGGCAACGCTCATGGCCGCACCTCCAACACGCGCGTCGCCGCTCCGAGGTCTTCCAACAGATATCGCGTCAACATGTTGCGCGCGGTGTCTAACCGGTAGCTTGCTGAGGCCCGCATATCGTCCAAAGGTTGGAAATCATCTGCCCAGAGATCCCAGACTGCGCCAATCGCATCAGCCTCCCAACGCTGGCCGACAAGGCCGGCTTCGACGGTGCACGCACGCTTGGGCGTACCGGCCATACCGCCAAAGGCGATCCTTGCTTCAGTCACGACGCCATTTTCAACGCCAATCGAAAAACACCCGCAAACCGCAGAGATGTCTTGATCAAAGCGCTTCGATAGCTTGTAGCACTTCAGCCGATCCTCCTGTCGGGGGATCGTGACGGCTTCGACAAACTCGCCCGGCGCGCGGTCCTGCTTGCCGTATTCGATGAAAAAGTCCTCAAGCGCGATCTCGCGTCGCGTGTCACCTTTGCGCAGGTGCAGCCGGGCCCCAAGCGCAATCAGCGCNGGTGGGCTGTCTCCGATGGGCGAGCCGTTCGCGATGTTGCCGCCGACGGTCGCAGCGTTTCGCACCTGAATCGACCCATAGCGGCGGATGAGTTCTGCGAAGTCCGGATGGTAGGGCGCAATTGCATCGCCCAAATCGGTAAGTGTCATGCCCGCACCGATGCGAATGCTGGCGTCACTCAACTCGAAGGACTTGAGGTCCTCAATGCGATTGAGAAAGGCCACGGGCGTTAGCTCTCGCATCCCTTTGGTCACCCAAAGACCGACATCCGTCGCGCCTGCGACCAGCGTTGCATCAGGGTGTTGCGCGTACCATGTGGCCAATTCATCCGCGTCGCGCGGGGCGATCCAAGGTGCAGGGGGGCTGTCTGCCCC
>JABSSC010000249.1 GCA_013214635.1 Paracoccaceae bacterium
TCGCTTTGTCGGCGAGGATTTTGACGAAACCGTCACCTGCAAAGTTTGCTTTGGCGCGGCCATTGCCCATAAAGCTGAATTTACCAACCTTATAGTCAACGCCTTGGTCTTTCAGCACTTCTTCGGTTGCGCCGACGCTACTGACTTCTGGGTGGGTGTAGATCACGCCGGGGATGACGCCGTAGTTCACGTGCGGGTGTTGGCCAGCGATGCCTTCGGCGCAGGCCATGCCTTCGTCTTCGGCTTTGTGGGCCAGCATCGGGCCTTCGATGGCGTCGCCGATCGCGTAGATGCCAGTGACGTTGGTGCGGTAGTGGCTGTCGGTTTTGATCTGGCCTCGCTCCGTCATTTCGACGCCAAGCTCTGCAAGGCCGAGGCCGTCGGTATAGGGGCGGCGGCCGGTGGCGAGGAGGACAGCGTCAGCGGTGATGGTGTGTTCGCTGTCATCTTTGCGTAGTTTGTAGGTGACTTCGGCCTTAGTGCCTTTCTTTTTGGCCGACTGTACAGCGGCACCCATGACGAATTTCATGCCTTGTTTCTTTAAGGTGCGCTGGAAGGTTTTGGCGATCTCTTTGTCTTGGCCGGGGGTGATCTGGTCCAGGAACTCGATAACGGTGACCTCTGCGCCCAATCGGGCGTAGACGGAGCCGAGTTCGAGGCCGATGACGCCGCCGCCGATGACGACGAATGTCTTTGGAACCTTTGGCAATTCAAGCGCACCTGTAGAGGTCACGACGGTTTTCTCGTCAACTTCAACACCGGGCAAATCCGTGGGTGTCGAGCCGGCGGCGATGATGATGTTTTTGGCTTCATGCACCTCATCGCCGACCTTCACCTGACCGGCGGCAGGGATCGAGCCCCAGCCTTTTAGCCATTCGATTTTGTTCTTTTTCATCAAGAATTCAACGCCTTGGGTGTTTTGCCCGATGGTGTCCATCTTGTATTGGAGCATCTGCTTCCAATCGACCGTTTGCGCCTTTCCTTTGAGGCCCATCTTGGCAAAATTGGCTTGCGCTTCGTGCAGCATCTCTGTCGCATGCAGGAGGGCTTTGGAGGGGATACATCCGACGTTCAGACAGGTGCCACCCAAGGTTTCGCGACCTTCGACAATCGCGGTCTTGAGACCAAGCTGGGCGCAGCGGATTGCGCTGACATATCCGCCGGGTCCGCTTCCGATTACGATGACATCATAGCTGGCCATGGGAGGCTCCTTTTTTCCTTATTTTGCTTGTACACCGTGCGTACACACAGCGTACACAGCCCGTACATACAAGCTGACATATAGGGGGTGGTCAAATCCATGTGGAGAGGACCATTGCGAGGGTGGCGAGAAAGCCCGTGAACCAGATCAGAGAGCGCCAAGGCACCCAGCCGAAGTAGTAGGCGGGGACGTAGAGGATGCGGGCGGCGAGGTAGGTCCATGCACAGATCGCGGTGAGGCCGGTTGTCTTGTCACCAAGGACGACGACGACAACGGCGGCGGTGTAGAGGATCAGCGCCTCAAAGTGGTTGTTCATCGCGCGGTAGAGGCGGGCGGGTTTGTCGGAGAGCTGGCTTGAGAGCGGGCCACCGAGGTGGGATTCGTCGCGGGCTGAGAGGGTCTTGGAGGGGCCAAGGTCGAGGTTGGCCGAGATCGACATCAGGGCGAATTGAGTCGCTTGCAGGACAACGGCGTAGGCGAGGACTTGGAGTTCAGGGGTCATCAAGTCGCGCTTATGAAGAACGGTAGGATCATCAGGAGCAACCCGCCGAGAGATGTGAACCAGGCAATCGACCGGACGAGCGGAAGGCCAGATGCAAACGCGGGAATATAGGCGATACGAGCCCAGAAATAGACTGCTGCACCCAAAGCTGATTGAGCCGTCCCGCTGTCCGTCACGGCGAGCATGAGGGCCAAGGCTGCAAACGCCGGAAAGGTTTCGAGAAAATTACGCAACGCCCGTTGGACACGATCGGCGACGGCGTTTTGGTCACGTGGTTCATCTTGAGGACCGAGGGCCCAGCCAAGGCCCTTTGATAAGTCAGACAAGGTAGCTTGAAAAAGCACGTGAACGATCAGTAGGATAACGGTGTATAGCAGGTAAGTGAGTTCCGGTGTCATTGGCTTGTTGCCTTTCGTTCGCCATTTTTTACTTTTTTCATCAAATCCCAGCAATTTTCACAGACGAAGTGTTTTGCTACTTCCGAGTCCTTGTTTGTCGCAAGAATTTTGCCTTCAAATTTTGTTCCGCTCCCAAATTTTTCCCAGCAGCCAGCGCAGTGTTCATGGTCGCTGTCTTTGGCTATGGCTGAGACCACCCACAAGGACGGCATTTCAGACCCCAATGTTGGTTGCCAACCTAGATGCTTTGAAAGCCAATAAACAGTTCCATCGGGAGTACCTTCGTCACTTTCTTTCGACTTTGGTGAGTTCATAGCTGGTTGCCCGGCGTCGCCGGGCAGCGCCCGGACCTCCCCCCGAGGGGAGGGCGCTTCACGCCCACCCCTGAGGTCCGCGCGATGCCCTTATGTGCGGCGCGGAACATCTGTTTAAAGATCCATCAACAACCGACGTGGATCCTCTAGCGCTTCTTTCACGCGCACCAAGAAGGTCACAGCACCCTTACCGTCCACGATCCGGTGGTCATAGCTGAGGGCGAGATACATCATCGGGCGGATCACGACCTCTCCGTTGATCGCCATCGGGCGGTCTTGGATTTTGTGCATGCCCAAGATGCCAGACTGTGGCGGGTTCAGGATCGGAGAACTCATCAGGGAGCCGTAGACGCCGCCGTTGGAAATTGTGAAGGTGCCGCCTTGCATCTCTTCCATCGACAGCTTGCCATCACGCGCCTTT
>JABSSC010000250.1 GCA_013214635.1 Paracoccaceae bacterium
GGCTGAAGAAAACCGCCGTCTGAAGCGGATGTATGCCGAGATGAGCATGCAGAACGATCTATTGAAGGAGGCCTTGGGAAAAAAGCGCTAGGGTCAGGACTCATTGAGTTTCAAAGCCAGTAGATGACGATTGCGGCGAGAGCGATTGCTGAGAGGAAGACCTTCGGGCAGCGGTCGTAGCGGGTTGCCACACGCCGCCAATCCTTGAGCCTGCCGAACATGATCTCGATCCGGTTGCGCCGTTTGTAGCGCCGCTTGTCGTACTTTACCAATTTCTTCCGCTGCTTCCGGCCAGGGATGCAGGCGCGTATCCCTTTGTCTTTCAACGCTTCTCGGAACCAATCAGCGTCGTAACCACGATCCCCGAGCAGCCATTCCACCTTTGGCAAACTGCTCACCAAGGCCCGGGCGCCGATGTAATCGCTGACTTGTCCCGCTGTGACAAACAGATTTAGAGGGCGTCCCTGGCTGTCACAGATCGCGTGGAGCTTGGTGTTCATCCCTCCCTTGGTGCGTCCGATCAGGCGTCCACGCCCCCCTTTTTTACGCCCATGCTGGTCGCTGTTCGGTGGGCCTTGAGATAGGTCGCGTCAATCATGACGGTCTTCTGTTCGCCGTGCTCGGCAGCCAGGCCCGCCATCATCCGGGCGAACACGCCCCTATCGCTCCACCGCTTCCAGCGATTGTAGAGCGTCTTGTGCGGGCCATAGGCTGCAGGCGCATCGCGCCACCTTAAGCCATTGCGATTGATGAAGATAATTCCGCTCAACACGCGCCGGTCATCAACGCGGGGTTTGCCGTGGGATTTGGGGAAGAAGGGCTCAAGGCGCGCCATCTGCGCATCCGTCAGCCAGTATAGGTCAGACATGTTCACCGCTCGGTTTTCAAACCGTGAATCACGCCCCTACGCGGAAATCAATGGGTCCTGACCCTAGGTTTTGACGATCCGAGATTTGCTCTGATTGAGCCGGTAACTTTCGCCGTTCATTTCAAGGATGTTCACATGATGGGTGAGCCTGTCCAGCAGTGCGCCTGTGAGGCGTTCGGTGCCGAAGGTTTCTGTCCACTCTTCGAACGGAAGATTGCTGGTGATCAGGGTTGAGCCGCGTTCGTAGCGCTGCGAGATCAGCTCGAACAGCAATTCAGCCCCGGTCTTGCTGAGTGGCACGAAGCCCAGTTCGTCGATGATCAGCATCTTCACCTTGGCCAGTTGCCGCTGCAATCGCAGCAGGCGCTTCTCGTCTCTGGCTTCCATCAGTTCATTGACCAATGCTGCCGCTGTTACAAAGGCCACGGGCAGCCCCTTTTGACAAGCCGCCAACCCGAGCCCGAGGGCGACATGGGTCTTACCAGTGCCTGAGGGCCCAAGCGCGATGACGTTCTCCTGGCGCTCAATCCATTCACAGCGCGCCAGTTCCAGCACCATCATTTTGTTGAGGCTGGGGATCGCTTTGAAGTCGAAGCTATCGAGGCTCTTGACGGCCGGGAACTTCGCCGACTTGATCCGGCGTTCCACCATGCGCCGTTCGCGGTCGATAAGTTCCAGTTCAGTTAGCCGGGCTAGATAGCGCACATGATCTACGCCCTCGGCAGCACAGATGCGGGCCTGCTTGTCATGCTCACGCAGGAAAGTTGGCAGGCGTAAGGTCTTGAGGTGATGGGCTAGCAACAGCTCTGGGGCGTCTGTCATGCCTCCCCTCCCGCCAGCAAGCTCATGTAGGACGATGCGGACGTCGTGGCGATATTGGTTCTGGGCAGGAACGGATATACATCCAGATCCAGTCTCGGTGGCCGTCGTTCCACACGGCACAGTAACAGATGTTTGATGGCGTCAAAGCTGATTGCACCCATCCTCAGAGCGTCTTTGATCGCAGCATGCAACACATCCAGTTCAAAACGTTCCAAGAGGCGCAACACCTGAACATATTCCCGCTTGCCTGCTTTGCCTTGGCGGGCCTCCAGCAATCGTTGCAGCGTCGCGAACGCGTCAGGCAAATCCCAGCCTTGCAACGGCGCAGCCTGATCAAAGGACATGATCTTGCGCTCGATCAGCGGCAGGTAGTGCACGGGGTTAAACACCATGTCACCTGTGTCATAGGAACGGGAATGCTCAGCGATGACCTCTGCCGCGCAGCCGACCACAACACGATCCACGAAGCCTTTGATCCAGACCTCACGGTGGCCAAAGACCACGGGCACAGAGTAGTCATTGCCGCGATAACGCACGACGGATGTCGACGTCACCTGACCACTTTGCAGATCACAGGCTTCAAAGGGTGCGGCAGGCAAGGTACGCATCGCGGCCAGATCAGATTCCAGCCGTTCACCGATGCTGATCTTGTAACCACGCAGAATGTCGGCCTGCCGTTTGCGACAGTGCTCCTCCAAATACGCGTTGAACGCATCCCAGGTGGCAAAGCGTGGCATCGGCACCATGAAGTTGCGACGCCCGTAGCCAACCAGACCTTCGACCTTGCCTTTGTCATTCCCTTTACCGGGGCGGCCATACCGGTCCCCGATCACGTAATGCGACAGCATCGCACTGAACCGCTGCGTCCGATTGCGCGTGCCATCGGGCATGATCTTCGCCACGAGGCAGCGGTCATTGTCGTACAAAACAGAGCGCGGCACAGCCCCGAAGAAGGCAAAGGCATGCACATGTCCATCAAGCCAGGCTTCTGTGGTCGCAGCAGGATAGGCGCGGATGTAACAGGCATCGCTGTGCGGCAGATCAAAGGCGAAGAAGTACGCCTTTTGCTCAACACCGCCGATCACAACCAGCGCTTCGCCAAAGTCCGCTTGCCCATGACCCGGGGGATG
>JABSSC010000251.1 GCA_013214635.1 Paracoccaceae bacterium
CGTTGCCAAGCCCAAGAACAATCACCCGCTTGCCATCGAGCGACCCGTCCAGACCTGCCGCAGCCATGTCTTCGGGGTGCCGGAAGAATTCCTTTAGCGCGTATTGAACGCCTCGGCCGGTCGCTTCAACGCGTCCCTGAATACCTCCGGCATGCGGCGGCTTGCCCGTCACGCAGGCGTTGGCGTTGATGTTTGAGGTATTCATACGGGCATATTGGTCAGCGATCCACGACATCTCACGTTCGCCCGTCCCCATATCGGGTGCGGGCACGTTCTGCGCCGGGTCGATCAGATGCCGCTTGGCCAATTCATAGGCAAAGCGCCGCGTTATGAGCTCAAGCTCATGTTCGTCATACTGGCGCGGGTCGATGCAAAGCCCCCCCTTGGAGCCGCCGAACGGCACCTCAACCAACGCGCATTTATAGGTCATAAGCGCCGCCAACGCCTCGACCTCGTCCTGGTTGACGCTGATGGCATAACGGATGCCGCCCTTGACCGGCTCCATATGTTCGGAATGGACGGACCGGTACCCCGTGAAGGTTTGAATTCCGCCACGCAAGCGCACACCAAACCGCACCGTATAGGTCGAGTTGCACACGCGCACCTTTTCCTCAAGCCCCGGGGGCAGATCAGCCAAGGCGACGGCCCGGTTGAACATCAGGTCCACGCTTTCCCGGAAAGACGGTTCATTTTTACGAAGATCATGTGCCATGGCAGCCTCCCAACTGAAAAAGCACCTGCGAATCGGCATGCCACAGGCGCCGATACCAAAACGCTAACGCAACTGAAGCGCTCACACATAGCGGCCAATCCGCAACGGTCGGCCTGATGCAATGCGCCCATTGTTTCGCAGCCCACGACAAAGCCCGCAAAACGCCCGTGATAGGTCTAGGAACCGGTATATAATCGAGCGCAATAACCCCGTCTCTGCCCAATTTTCGCCACATCCCCAGTGCCTTATGTGCACGGCGTGTAGTGTGCGTCGATTTTATGTGGGCCGTTCTGCAGGCCCGGGAGAGTTGAGTATGAAGAGCCGAATGTTTGGCGCGTTTAAGACCAATACATTGTCCACCCCAAGGGAGGACTTCATGCTGCCAGTGTCAAAACCGTCGTTCAAATCGATGATGAATGCCTATTGTCGTCGCGAAGACGGGTCATTCATCGTGTTCTCACTCTTTCTCTTCATCGTGATGATCATGTTCACGGGTCTCGCGCTCGACCTGATGCGCTTTGAGACCAAACGGGCACTGCTTCAGTCCACGATCGACCGCGCCTCGCTGGCGGCGGCATCGCTGGATCAGACGCTCACACCGGAAGAAGTGGTTGAGCAATACTTTATCAAAGCAGGTCTCGAGGAATACGCACTCGATGTGAAAGTCGAAGAGGCTTACGTCGGTGATGGTGTGAACCAACCCGACGTCGGGGACGAGACGGCGGGCGACGTTGCCTCGGCCGGCGGAGAAGGCGGAAGTGACGGCGAGCGCGGCGAGCTTGTGAGCCGGTCGGTCACCATCAACACCGAACTCACCATGCCGACATATATCATGCACATGATGGGCACACCCGTTTTGACGGCACCTTCGGCTGGCAGCGCTAAAGAGAGCATCCAGAACGTCGAAATCTCGCTTGTGCTTGACGTGTCGGGTTCGATGGGCAGCAACAACCGCCTGAAGAACCTTAAGGAAGCTACGACAGAATTCATCGAAACCGTTATCGACGAAGAACGGACCGAGGGCATTACGACGATGTCGATCATCCCCTACAATGGCTATGTCGTTGTGCCGGATGAAATCCTCGACCGTCTTAACGCGGCCCCCAAGGGCGTGACGGTAGCGAACCCGAATGACTATGGCGGACAGCTTCCTGGCGCGCTTCAGTCCTTCCCTGACAGCCACACCGCCTCAAACTGCGTGCGGTTCCGAAAGGAAGGATCTGGCGAGTTCGACCGCAACGACTTCAATGAAGTCGCGATCACTCAGACACAACGCATTGAGCGTGTGGCGCATTTTGACGAAGGCGGCAGCTCAGGATATGGCTATGACAAGCCGGTACCGAATAACAAATCTTGGTGCCCGGGCGATGGCCATGCAAACGCCACGCGCAACGAGATCATGCTTCCCTCGGCAGATATCTCTGACCTGCAGGACAAGATCACGGCACTCACGGCGAGCGGCTGGACCGGCATCGACAACGGCGTGAAATGGGCGGCAGCCTTGCTTGACCCGGCATTCCGCCCAGTGATCAACGATCTGATCGACAAAGAAATTATGCCTGAAAAGCTGGAAGATCGCCCCAATGACTACGACAAAGTCGAAACGATCAAGATCATCGTGGTGATGACTGACGGTGATAACACTTTGCAGCGCGATCTGAAAGATACCTATAAGAACGGTCCCTCGCGGATTTGGTATTCCGAAGACAAGGCCGACGACGGCGATTGGTACGATGGGTACTTTGTCGAGATGCCTAACAACTCGTCCTCCTATCGCTGGTACCAGCCACGCAGCCCTAGCAATTCAAGCGATCACCGGTGGTACCGCACTAGTTCGCTGCCCAGCGACCTAAAACAGTTGCACTACGTCGAGCTGTATCAGCGGTTCTCGGAAGACGATTTGGCGAACTGGTTCTTCAAGGATCGCGACAACACCGCGTACAATGCGCATCGTAGAGCCGTGTACAACTACACGAGCTACAGCGATACCGACGGACGCCTGAACGACATCTGTACTGCGGCCAAGAAGAAAGATGGTTTGATCATTTACTCCATCGCCTTCGAGGCTCC
>JABSSC010000252.1 GCA_013214635.1 Paracoccaceae bacterium
CCAGCCCCGCACCAAACGTACATCACTGGTCGCTTGCCGTGTTACTTGTCGTGACCGGCGTGCCCATGGCGGTTGCGCTTAGATTTGCACTCCGTCGCCAGCGCGAAGCGCGTCAGGACAGAATTGCAGCCGATCAATTCGTTCCTACCTCTGACGGGCTGATCTTTCAGACGTCCAAAGGCAGGCTTACATATCGTTGGTCCGACTGGGCCGAAGTGATGTCTGACGCGGCGTTCATCGATGCGAATGGCCGTGGTGGAGAGAAACCGTCGGCGTTGCTGCTTTTCAAAGATCCGGCGAGATCAGCGAGCTTTATGGAAAGATTCCGTGTTCGGGCGGCGGTGTGGCGCACGGTGTCAGAACCGCTTGAGTTCGGGCGGTTCATCTTGATCCCGTTGTTCTATCACCAAGAAGCGGATGCGCGCGCGGCCGTCTCTGCTTCGACGGAGTCGTTTTGCCGTTCCAGATAGCGTATCACGGCTGATCGGCGGCGGTGCAGGGCGTGTGAACCACCTGCGACACGGGGTGTTCGCGCAGCAGATCATCCAGCATCCAACTGATATCCTCCACGACATCGGCCACCACATGCAGAACGCCGCCTTCGCGCTGAATGCGGCCGGTAATCTTCAGGCAGCGGCCCGCGATCACGGCGCGGCGGTACTCCTCGTACTTCTTGCGCCATACGACAACGTTGCAGACGCCGGTTTCGTCTTCCAGCGTTATGAAAATCACGCCCTTTGCGGTGCCGGGTCTCTGCCGCACCAACACCAGACCGGCCACAATAACGCGCGCGCCATTGGGTGGCTCATCAAGGCGATCGTGGGGAATACAGGCCGGTGGGCGTGGCCAATGGGGTGTAGGGCGGGACATGAGAACAAAAATAGAACAAAAGCATCAGATCACAACCCCGCAAATTAGACTGGCGAAGACCGGCAGACACCCCTAGTTATGTCCCGCAGACCACGAGGGAACAGCAATGGCCAAGATCACCTATATTGAGCATAACGGCACCGAGCACGTCGTTGACGTCGCCGATGGCATGACCGTCATGGAAGGCGCGCGCGACAACGGTATTCCCGGCATCGAAGCCGATTGCGGTGGCGCCTGTGCATGCTCAACCTGCCATGTCTATGTGCATCCGGACTGGTTCGGAAAGCTGCCTGAAATCGATCCGATGGAAGAGGACATGCTCGATTTCGCCTATGAGCCAAAGCCCGGACAATCTCGATTGACATGTCAGCTCAAGGTCACGCCCGAGCTTGAAGGACTGGTCGTGCAAATGCCTGAGAAGCAAATCTGATGGGCGCCATCCTTGTCATGCTCAGCCTGGCCTTTGGTGGCTCCTTGGCAGGCAAGGATCTTGTGGCCGAATACGATGGCCCCACCACACGCTATGCCCATGGCGTGCTAGGCGACGCAATCGAATATGGCGAGCTTGTCATCAAGACTGCCGATGGCGCGACGAAACGCTTCGTCTTGCCGGAAAACCTCGTGTTTGAGGATCTTGAGCCACGCGTGATCGATCTCGATGCCGATGGTATCAGCGAAATCGTGACGGTTGAAAGCGATCAGGCGCGGGGCGCGCGCCTTTCCATCTGGGGCCCCGAGGGGCGCATCACCGCGGCACCTTTCATCGGAACCCGCAATCGTTGGCTGGCCCCTGTGGCTGCCGCAGACTTTGATGGCGACGGCTTTGTTGAGATTGCCTATGTCGACCGGCCGCATTTGGCTAAGACGCTGACCGTCTTTCGCTATCGGGATCAGCGGCTTGAACCTGTTGCCACGCTCGCTGGCGTGACAAACCACCGGATTGGTGAGGATTTTATCTCCGGCGGCCTGCGCGAATGTGAGGATCGTCCTGAGATGATCGTGGCAAGTGCGAACTGGCAAACCGTCGTCAGCGTCTCGTTGACGGATGGGGTGCTGGCCGCGAGAGAGGAAGGACCGTTTACCGGTCAGGATAGCCTCAAGGCCGCGATGACCTGCTAAGGCAACGCGCGCCAGCCAATATCGCGGCGCATAAACCCGCCGGGCCAATCAACTCTGTCAGCAAGCGCATAGGCGCGGTCGCGTGCCTCGGTCAGCGTGGCGCCCCGTGCTGTGGCGTTCAGCACGCGTCCTCCAGCCGACACGATCTGACCATCCGTTTGCTGGGTGCCTGCGTGAAACATCATCTCAAACGAGGTCTCGGGCAGGTCGTCAAGGCCACCGATGGGTTGACCTTTCTGATAGCTCCCCGGATATCCCTCTGCCGCTAGAACAACAGTCATTGCGTGATCGTCGGCCCAGTTCACTTGCGCGTCGCCAAGCCGCCCCTCGGCGGCGGCCTGCATCAGGTCAAAAGCCTGAGCCCCCAACCGCAACATCAGGGCCTGGCATTCTGGATCCCCGAAACGCACATTGTATTCGATCAGCTTC
>JABSSC010000253.1 GCA_013214635.1 Paracoccaceae bacterium
CGATTCAACTTCCGCAGCAACCAAATCCTCAACAGCTTCGGCTTCGGCTTCGGCTTCGGCTTCGAACGGAACGATCTCGGCAGTGCCGGCGTCAACGTCTTCTGCGTCGCCTTCTACAACTTCGGTGAATGCCGCGACGGTATCGTCATCTGACACATCGTCTTCAGACACGTCTTGGACACTGTCGGTTTCGTCCACCTCAGCGCCCGCAAACTCGGTCAACAAGCGCTCAGGCGTTTCTTGCTCGGGCGCCTCGCTGCCATCGGGTTCCCAATCCACCGGCTCCGCGCTAACGGCGGCCTCCAGTTCGGCAATCCGTTCTTCAAGGGTCATCGGGCGCGCGGCGGTTTCCTGTTTTGGCTCAGGCGGCGCTGCCGGTGGCACCTGGGCGGCAACGGCGGACAACTCCACGGCGTCGGCCTTCAACGTCTCCGGCTCCGTCGATGTCGTGTCTGTCGCGTCCAGAGGCGCCTCGCCCACGCCCGGCTCAGCCACACGAAACGCAGGAGTCAAAAGCAGCTTATCTGCCGCAGCATCCTGATCTGGCGCTGGTTTTTTGTTCGGATCAGGGTCATTGGATACCAAACGGCGGATCGACGACAGGACATCTTCGACATCATTGTCAGATACGGACTCGGTCATAGTTCGACTCTCCTGCCCCCAGGCAGCATGCTATCCCCGTGTGCCCCACTGTTCAACAGTGCGGGCATTGACGGTTCAGTTTCGGTTCAACGCACGAAGAACCTGATCAAGCTTCTCACCTTGTGGGCTTACATAAGTGGTGGGCGCACCCTGTACGGAATTGTAGTACGCCGCCACATCGTAGGTTGGCACGTTTAACCCAAGGTTATCGACCGTCAAAAGCCCGACCGAAGACAGAATTTGGTAATAGGCCACAAACCGATCCGTCAACGCGGTCACGCGGTCGGTTTCAGCGTCAAAGAATTCCTGCTCAAGGATCAAGACATCAAGCGTTGTTCGCGCACCGAGCTGCTGCTCTTCGCGACCACCTTCCAAGGCCAAGGCGGCGGCTGCAACCTGTGCCTCGGTGGCCGTGATCCGGCTATTCGCGACATTGAGGTTCACATAGGCATTCGCAACAAGCTGATCGACATTGAACTGCGTGTTGATCAGGTTGCCGCGCGCCGCATCACGCCGGGCCTGCGCCTGACGGATCAATGACGCGATCTGACCCCCCTGATATATCGGCCCCGAAAGCTGCAACCCAACGCCAGAAGAGTTGTTCAAGTCTTCGCTCGTCGTCGCTCGAGCCGACAAGCTCAACGAGGGTCTAAGGCGGGCTTGCGCCAACCGGACACCAATCTCATTAACGGTCACATCCCGTTGCGCCTGGCGCAGAAGCGGCTGGCTTTGCCGCGCGATGGTCAGACCGGCGTCTTCTGTAGAAGGAAAAGTCGGCGGTCCCGGAGGCGCACTAAGCTCGCCAGCTTCAATCCCAGTGGCAGCGCGGTATTCCTCGCGCGCCTGGTCAAGCTGACCACGGTCAAAGGCCAGCTGCGCGCGCGCGGCGGCCGCACGGCTTTCAGATAGCGATACGTCAGTTCGTGTGACTTCGCCCACTTCAAACCGGTCGCGCGATGCACGAAGTTGTTCGTCCAGAACCCGCACATTGTTCTCTGCCAACTCGACCAGCGCGATATTGGACAAAACGCCCGCATAGGCCTGAACGGCGCGGAACAAAACCTGTTGTTCGACGTTTCGCAACCCTTCGCGGGCGGCAAGCACGATCTCTTTCTGAAGATCGATGTTCAGGCGTGACGCGCCAAAATCGGTCAACAGCCACGAAAACTGAAGCCCAACGCTGCCCGAAAAGGAGTCCCCGCCGGGTGCGATGGGATCGGCATAATCGGCGGTGGCAACATAGTTCAACACCGGACGTAACGTGGCGATTGATTGCGCCACATCTTCATCTGCGGCTCGCAGAAGCGCCTGATTTTGCTCAAGAAGTCCGCTGTTGGAATAGGCGGCGACCAACGTATCCGCAAAGCTCTGCGCCTGAACCGAGACCGCTCCGGCGATCAAGGCAATTGCCGATACGGCGCCCGTAATAGCCGTCTTGAGACGCGCTTTAGCCATGCTTTTCTCCTGCGTGTTTCGCCTCTAAAGGGCGAATTCGGTGTCTGCTGCGAATGCACTAAGAATGGGGGCGGACGCGTTAAAGGCAAACCGCCAATTAAGTCCGTTTTGAGATTTGTGGCCGATCCGGCACACACCGAGCTGATTTTCCATGAAGATGCACACGATCCGACCGTTATCCTTGAGCTGGTCAGTCAGCCCCTGAGGCACCGTTTCGACACCGCCCTGAATCATGATGATGTCGTATGGGCCGTGCTTTGCCGCACCTTGTGCCAATGGGCCCGACATCACAGCGACGTTGTCATACCCAAGTTGAGACAGCGTCTGCTCGGCCTCGCCTGCAAAGCCTTCTTCTTCCACGGCAACCACCGCGTCCGCCATGCGGGCAAGCAACGCAGATGAGTATCCAAGGCCCGGTCCGATATCGAGGGCGACCTCATCCCGCTGAATATCAAGTGCGTCGAGCATCTTGCCCAAGGTGCGCGGCTCCAGCACCACGCGCCCGTCCCCGAGATCCACGTTCTCGCCGATATAGGCGGCGTCGCGGTGGTTGGGGGGTACAAACTCCTCCCGCGGCACCTGAAGCATCGCATCAATGATCGGGAATTTTGTTACATCAGACGGGCGAACTTGCGTGT
>JABSSC010000254.1 GCA_013214635.1 Paracoccaceae bacterium
GCCGCGACATTGCGGCTTGCATGTCGCGCGGATTGGCATGAGGCGGTGGCCAACCACTTCTCGGCGGCGGTTTCAGCGGACGGACGCACATTCCTCGTCAATCCGCGCTGGAAGCATTGGAGCCGGGTGACGGCGTCGGACCTTGTCCTTTGTGATGCTGATGATGCATCCACCATGGACCGCCCGGATGCGCCGGACCCGTCGGCGTGGTCGATCCATTCGGCCATTCACCGCAACGTCCCGCATGCGCGGGTCGTCCTGCATCTGCACCCGCCTTATTGCACCGCTCTTGCCGGGCTCAAGGACCCCACGATCAAGCCCATCGATCAGGTCACCGCGCGCTGGTTCGGGCGGTTGTCTTATGATCTGAATTTCGGCGGCATCGCGACGGATGGGGCCGAAGGCGAGCGCATCTCCAAAACCATTGGAAACGGGTCGGCAGTCATGATGGCCAATCACGGTGTGACGACGGTCGCGCCCACGGTCGCGGAAGCGTTTGATGCGATGTACCACCTGGAGCGCGCGGCGCGCACGATGGTCCTTGCCTATTCCACCGGTCAGCCGCTCAACATCATGGATGACGCTTTGGCGGAAGAGACGGCGGCCGAGTGGGAAACCTACAAAGATGCCGAGCACGCGCATTTTGCCGAGATGAAAGCGATACTGAATGCCGAAGCGCCGGACTATCGCGACTGACACCTTGGGGGCGTTGCCCCTAACCCCCGGAGTATTTCGGGACCAATGAAGAGGGGAGAGAGCCTATGGCCACTGTGATCAAGAACGGAACGATCGTGACCGCCGACCTGACCTATGAGGCGGATGTGCTGATTGACGGCGGCAAGATCATCGAGATCGGGCAGGGGCTTTCGGGCGAGGAAGTTCTGGACGCGACCGGCTGCTACATCATGCCGGGCGGGATTGATCCGCACACGCATCTTGAGATGCCGTTTATGGGCACCTACTCCTCGGATGATTTCGAAAGCGGAACGCGCGCGGCGCTGTCGGGCGGCACGACGATGGTTGTGGATTTTGCACTACCGTCGCCGGGGCAGGGTCTGTTGGACGCGATCCAGATGTGGGACAACAAATCGACCCGCGCAAATTGCGATTACTCGTTCCACATGGCGATCACCTGGTGGGGAGAGCAGGTCTTTAATGAGATGGAGACCGTCGTTCGCGACAAGGGCATCAACACCTTCAAGCACTTCATGGCCTATAAAGGCGCGCTGATGGTGCAAGATGACGAGATGTACGCCTCGTTCCAGCGCTGTGCAGAGCTGGGCGCGATCCCGATGGTGCATGCCGAGAACGGGGACGTCGTGGCCGATCTGTCGGCCAAGCTGTTGGCAGAAGGGAATAACGGGCCAGAGGCGCATGCCTATTCCCGTCCGCCGCAGGTAGAAGGCGAGGCGACCAACCGCGCGATCATGATCGCAGATATGGCCGGTGTGCCGCTTTATGTGGTGCATACCTCCTCCGAGGATGCGCATGAGGCGATCCGGCGCGCGCGCCAGCAGGGAAAGCGGGTCTGGGGCGAGCCGTTGATCCAGCACCTGACGCTGGACGAAAGCGAATACGCGCATCCCGACTGGGATCACGCCGCCCGCCGGGTGATGAGCCCGCCATTCCGCGATAAGAAACATCAGGACAGCCTGTGGGCCGGATTGCAGTCGGGATCACTCTCGGTCGTGGCGACGGACCATTGCGCCTTTACGACCGAGCAAAAACGCTACGGCGTGGGCGATTTCACCAAGATCCCGAACGGCACCGGTGGGCTTGAGGATCGGATGCCGATGCTCTGGACCTATGGTGTTGGGACGGGGCGGTTGACGATGAACGAATTTGTCGCCGTGACCTCGACCAATATTGCTAAGATCCTGAACATCTATCCGCAGAAGGGCGCGGTTCTGGTCGGCGCGGATGCCGATCTGGTGGTCTGGGATCCTGCGAAGGAAAAAACGATTTCGGCGGGGGCGCAGCAGTCGGCCATCGACTACAATGTCTTTGAAGGCAAGCATGTGAAGGGCCTACCGCGGTTTACGCTGACACGGGGTCAGGTGGCCGTACACGATGGGGAAATCCGGACTGAAGAAGGACATGGCAAGTTCGTCAAACGCGACTCTGGTCAGCCGGTCGGCACGGCCCTGAGCACGTGGAAAGAGCTGACCGCACCGCGCAAGGTCGAGCGGACGGGGATACCGGCGAGCGGCGTGTAAGGGTGGAGCGTTCCACTTCGGTATCGGTGGAAGGTATGGTGCGCCAATCGCTTGCGGCGTCTTGGCCGGAAATCAGGGTGACTTAATCAACTTGTCCACTGACGCAAATCATCAGGAAAATGCGGGCAAAATGAGCCTTGTTCGGTCCCTGCTCGCTTGCTTTTGCGCGATACAAGCGGGCGCGCTCGTCGTATGTGTTCTGACCGCAGCCTATAGCTACGG
>JABSSC010000255.1 GCA_013214635.1 Paracoccaceae bacterium
CGACAGGAACCGCGCGTGGCCGGTGGATTGATACTGCCCGCCCATCACACCAAGGGGCGCAACGGTTTTGCCGTTCTGCTGCAAAATTCCCGGAATGATCGTGTGCATAGGCCTTTTGCCCGGCCCTGCCTCGTTCGGATGACCTTCTTCGAGGGTAAAGCCCGCACCGCGGTTCTGGAACAGAATGCCAAACTTATCGGAGGCAATGCCAGCCCCGAACCCGTGGAAAATGGAATAGATCAGTGACACGGCGCTCCGGGATATAGATCGTGTCTTTGTGAACCTGTTCAGCCCCCGGAAGACCGGCAGGTAAAACCTTCTTAGGATCAATCAGCGCAGCCAGTTTAGCCGCCGTTTCTGGCGCCAACATATGCTCCAACCGCTCCATATGATCCATGTCCGACAGGAACCGATTGCGGGCGTCATAGCCCAGCTTGGTGGCCTCTGCTTCGATATGAAGACGTTCCGCGCCAAACGGATCCATGCCAGCCAGATCAAAATGCTTGAGCATGTTCAAAATCAAAACCGCCGTCGCCCCTTGGCCGTTGGGCGGATGCTCAAACAGCTCATAGCCGCCGTATTCGCCCTGGATCGGCGTTGTGTAGTCACAGGCGGTCGCAGCGAAATCATCCAAGGTGTGCACGCCGCCCATGCCGCGCAGTGTGTTCACCATGTCCTCAGCGATCTCACCTTCATAAAACGCCTCGCGCCCATCCATCGCAATACGGCGCAAGACCTCCGCCTGATCAGGCGCGCGGAACAGCGTACCGACCTGAGGTACCTTGCCACCTACTAGGAAGGACTCTTTCGCGCGGCCTTGCAGCTTCTCATAATCCTGCGACCAGTCCTTCGCGACACGCGGGGCCACTGGCACACCCGCTTCGGCATAGTGAATGGCGGGCGCGAGCGACGCCTTCAATCCGACCTTGCCCCAGTCCTTTGAGAGCTTGCAGAACGCATCTACCGCACCCGGTACCGTGATCGCCGCTGGGTCATATGGGGGAATCACTGAATGCCCCGTTGCACGCAAAGCCGCCGCATCGGTGCCCGCAGGGGCACGGCCCGATCCATTCAAAGCATACACCTTGTCATCACCGGGAGCCGTGAAAAGCGCGAAGCAATCGCCACCAATCCCCGTCATCTGTGGCTCACAGATACCCAGCAAAACCGCACCCGCGATGGCCGCATCCATGGCATTGCCGCCAGATTCGAGAATTTGAACCGCAACGTTAGCCGCCAAGGGATGTGAGGTCGCACAAATCCCGTTGGTGGCATAAACAGCAGATCGTCCTGGTAGGTGAAAGTCGCGCATTGTCTTAGTCCTTTTTTCGCAGCCGACAGACTACGTAAAAGGAAAGAGAACACAATCAAGTTGGGAAGTTTGTACCCGACGACGCACAACTGGGTGGGGGCTATAAATGCACATCGTCGGGTGAAGCTATGCAGCTACACCCCTAGTTTTCGCGTTTGACTGAGGCGCGGGATTGTCCCGATTGTGTTCCTTTCTGGGCTTTCCCTTGCGGTAATCTCACCCTAACGTCCGGGTCAGAAAACGGAGGATTCCATGTGAAACCGGTCAACATTATTGGAGCCGCCCGCACCGCAATGGGCGGATTTCAGGGGGTTTTTTCCGATGTGGACGCTCAGACACTGGGCGGCGCTGCGATCAAAGCGGCCATGGAAAATGCGGCGAATCCAGCCGTTGATGAGGTGCTCATGGGTTGCGTTCTTCCGGCGGGTCAGGGGCAAGCACCCGCCCGTCAGGCCGCATTCTTGGGCGGGCTGGATGAATCGATTCCCGCCACCACGCTCAACAAAATGTGTGGCTCCGGCATGAAAACCGTGATGATGGCACACGACCAAATCGCGCTGGGCGGGGCCACCACCATGGTCGCTGGTGGTATGGAGAGCATGACAAACGCCCCCTACCTGATGCCCAAAATGCGCGGTGGGGCACGGATCGGCCATCAACAGGTGATCGACAGCATGTTCCTCGACGGGTTGGAAGACGCATATGACAAAGGCCGCCTGATGGGCACCTTCGCTGAAGATTGCGCCGAAACCTTCCAATTCACGCGCGAGGCGCAGGACGCATACGCGCTCAAATCCCTCTCCAACGCGTTGGAGGCGCAGGCGAGTGGCGCATTCGAAACCGAAATCGCCCCCGTCACCTACACAACCCGCAAGGGCGATGTGACGGTTAGCGAAGACGAACAACCTGCCAACGCGCGCCCAGAAAAGATCCCGCAGCTCAAACCCGCCTTTCGCAAGGACGGCACCGTCACGCCCGCCAACGCCTCCTCGATCTCGGACGGCGCAGCAGCATTGATCCTCAGCTCCGAAGATCACCCGAACGTCCGCGCTCGCATCTTGGGCCACGCGAGCCACGCGCAAGCGCCCGGATTGTTCACAACCGCTCCCGTGCCCGCCGCGCAAAAACTGCTCGCCCAGATCGGCTGGACTGTGGAGGAGGTCGATCTATGGGAAGTGAACGAAGCCTTCGCCGTCGTGCCCATGGCCTTGATGCACGAACTCAACATCCCCCGCGATAAGGTCAACGTAAACGGCGGTGCCTGCGCCCTAGGTCACCCCATCGGAGCCTCCGGCGCGCGGATTATCGTGACGTTGTTGAATGCCTTGGAGAAACGTGGGCTGAAGCGCGGGATTGCTGCGATTT
>JABSSC010000256.1 GCA_013214635.1 Paracoccaceae bacterium
CGCAGCCGCCAGGCCAAGCGCTTGTTGGATCGAAGGGTGAGCAAGAAGGCGCGCTCGTTGGCCAAGAAGCTCGAGCATTTCATGGAGCTTGCGTCGCGAGTCGTCGACCAGACGACTCGGCGAGTCTTCGACGAAGAGAAGGTGCCTGCGAGCGAGAAGGTCGTGTCGATCTTCGAGCCGCACACGGACATCGTGGTCAAGTCATGGCGAGAGACCTACTACGGTCACAAGGTGAGCTTCGTCGCGGGTAGACGATTGATCCTCGACTACCACGTCGAGGACGGGAATCCATGCGACTCCATACTTGGCCCTCGCATGATCGAGCGCCTCAAGCACGTGACAGGCGTAGCCCCGCGCCAGGCGGCCTTCGACGGCGGCTTCGCCTCGAGGCCCGCGGCCGAGGCCCTCCATGCGCTGGGAGTGCGCGACGTCTGCTTCTCGAAGCGGCGCGACCTCAGCAGGGAGGAGCTCGCCCAGTGCAGCCGCAGGACCTATGACCGGCTCAGGAAGTTTCGGGCAGGGATCGAAGGCTTGATCTCCTTCCTGAAGCGCGCGCTCGGCCTCCGCCGCTGCAACTGGAGCGGACGGGCCTCCTTTGACGCCTTCGTCGGCTCGGCAGTGGTCGCGGCCAACCTCCGAATCCTCGCCCGCCTCTAACCCGTCCCAAGTCGGGCTCACAAGCAGCCTCCAGGGCTAGAGGTCCGTACGGTCTGCGCCCCGAAGAGGCGCTTGGGTCTCAAGTCCGACCCACACGAACTGAGCACGCCCAGCGGCCGGGCCTGGCGAAGCTGACCCTAGTCGGCCAAGCCGTAGATCGACCGGAACCCGCCTCAAGGGCGGGTTTCGGGACGGGAACTAGCTACAGCCCGTCCTGAAACCTCACTCTGAGAGGGAGAGGGCTCCGTCTCTCGTCGACGTGTTGGCGTAGCAGATGCTTCGAGCTGGCCCGCGGGAGCGATTTTGAGGACCTCGCCCGCGCGCGACCCACCCGAAGGGCCATTCGGCATGTCGTCAGTACGCACTGCTCCCGCTGATCGTCGCGAAAGGAGCACCAAGGAGGGGGGATAGGGCGGCTCACTCGTGGACTCTCTTCCGAGTGAGCCGAAGCCGAGCCAGGACGACGAGGTTGCCTGACAACACGGACGTCCATACGTAGGACTCGAAGCCCTCGAAGCCGCACCAGTCGCAGTGCCCAAGTCCGAAGTTGCGCTTGAGCAAGGAGATCACTCGCTCGACGCCCGTACGGAAGCAGCGCAGTTCCTCGAAGGTCTCCCAGCTGTCGGCCATGTCGTCGACTGACAGCCCGGGGTGCTTGCTAAAGACGACGTCTCGAACGCCCAGGGTTTTGGCGGACTCCAGGTTGGCCCTGCTCGAATACCCACCGTCGAAGACGGCCTGGACTGGGGCCCTTCCGTAGAGAGCTCGCTGGCGCTCGAGCATTCGGATCGCCAGCGTGCAATCGCCTGGGTTCCCACGCTCGACGACCACGTCCAGCGTCAGGCCGGAAGCGCCCGTCGTAAGGGTGATCTTGTGGCCGAAGGTCATGGAGTTGCCCTGAACGATCAGATCGGTGTGGGGCTCGAAGATCGAAAGCACCTTCGACTTGGCTGGGACGGGCTTCCCCTCGATCACCCTGGACCAGGCCTGGGCGAAGACACGCTGTCCAAGCGTGTCGACTTGGCGTAGCGCGTCAGCCACGGCCCAGGCTCCGTCCCGCAGGTCGGCAGAGATCACGGACTCGAGTTGCTCGACGAGCTTGGTGTTCCGCTCCAACACCTTCTTGGTGATCGCGAGCAACTCCTCGTAGTAGGGCAGTCGCTGGGCCTTTCGCCGAGCGCTGCTGATCCTCCAGTGCAGTCGGGCTGCGTCGGCACCGACGTCGTCGAAGGCGACGTCGACGAAGTTCTCCGCAGCGAGCACCTGCAGCCGAATGCAGACTCGGATCACGTCCATGAGTAGCGCTGAATCGGTCGGCGCATGAATGTTGGTCGTCAGCGCAGTCGCGTCGGTCGCGACCCTGCTCCCGTCTTCGAATCCGTCACGCTCCGCGACGCCGAGAACGAGTCGATTGATCTGCTCCAGGCACGGTGCTCCGACTCGGGAGAGATTCCGGTGAAGGGTCGAGCGGGACCACGACTCCCAGGCTCCGAGTCTGCAGAAGGTCCGATAGGCCTCGTTCGCCGTGACTTGGAAGGCGAGATCTTCGTAGCTGAAACCCTCTCGCTGCTTGACGATCTTCGCCCTGAGGACTTGCTCGGCTGACATACCGATTCGGCCGACAGAAGGATCAACTCCGCCCGCGAGGAGGTCCGTGAGCACGAGCTCGACAGCCTCTGGGCACTCGTCGAGGATCGCGCTGATCTCCTCGTACTCTCGAGCCTTCGGAAAAGGCAGGACGCGCAAAGGCGGTCCCAGCGTGAGCTGGTCGCGTATCGTCTGACGCATTGGCGGCTCGGCGTTGCCCTCTGGGTATGGAGTGTTTCGCAACTCCCCCATACACCAGCGAGCAGACGTTCGAGCCGCTATTTACTCAGACTAGAGCGATCGTCACCGCCCTAAGCGAAGGCCATGCCTAGACTTGGCCCTTTCGGGACGGGCTGTAGCTAGTTCCCGTCCCAAAACCCGTTCTTGGGGCGGGTTCCGGTCGATCTACCGCTTGGCCGACTA
>JABSSC010000257.1 GCA_013214635.1 Paracoccaceae bacterium
CTGCTGAAGGAGAGATAGGCCCGCTTGCCGCGTCCATGCGGTTTCTAGGGTTAATGGGCGAGGGTACGCCGGACTGGGCCGTGTCGTCCTTTGACTTTTCAGCGCTGGAAGCGCGGTTTGTCGAGGTACGTGCGGCCGCGATGGAGAGCAAAGACTTCTCTGCTCTTGATGCGTTGAAAGCTGTGCTGGTGGATGCGGGCGTTGAGGTCAAGATGCGCAAGGACGGTGTCGATCTGGCGGCGGGGCCGGGATTCAACGCGGCGAAGCTGGAGACGTTGGTATGACGCGCTTCGCAGGGCATCCCAGAGCGTCACGGCGCGCATGCGCCAAGCCACGTCCAGCGCTCCGCGCGTTCGATCCTGAAACCGTCCCCCGGACGGTTTCTGAGTCGGATCTCACCCTCCCCCCCGGGAGGGCATTCGGAGATGCCCTGCGCAGAAAGAACGACATGGATGCTTTGGACTGCTGCGCATCGAACCAGCGTTGGTTGCCCACCCGAGCTCGGGCATGGCGCATGCGCGCCTATGGTGTCGCTGCGGGGGCGGCATGAAGGAACGCCTCTCCCTCTTCGACACCACTTTGCGCGACGGGCAACAGACGCAGGGCGTGCAGTTTTCCGTACCCGAAAAACAGGCCATCGCGGAAACGCTCGACGCGCTTGGCCTCGACTATATCGAGGGCGGCTGGCCCGGCGCCAACCCCACTGACAGCGCCTTCTTTGAGGTCGCTCCAAAAATCCGCGCCACCATGACCGCCTTTGGCATGACCAAACGCGCAGGCCGCAGCGCGGAGAATGACGAGGTGCTGGCAGGCGTCGTGAACGCAAGCACGCCCGCCGTCTGCCTTGTGGGCAAAACCCATGACTTCCACGTAGAAAAGGCCCTCGGCGTCTCGCTGGCGGAAAACACCGATAATATCGCTCGCTCGGTTGAGCATCTTGTGGGGCAGGGGCGCGAGGCGCTGTTTGACGCCGAACATTTCTTTGACGGCTATAAATCCAACCCTGACTATGCCCTGACCGCCCTGCGCGCGGCCTATGAGGCGGGCGCGCGTTGGGTCGTGCTCTGCGATACCAATGGCGGCACGCTGCCTTTGGACATCGCGGAGATCACCCGCGCGGTCATCGCGGCGGGTATTCCGGGCGATCACCTCGGCATACATACCCACAACGACACTGAAACCGCCGTGGCCGGGTCGCTTGCGGCGGTGGAGGCGGGTGCACGCCAGATCCAAGGCACGCTCAATGGTCTGGGCGAACGTTGCGGCAATGCCAACCTGACGGCGATCATCCCAACGCTGCTACTGAAAGAGCCCTACGCCTCCCGCTTTGAAACCGGCGTGACGCTGGAGGGCCTCGCTGGGCTCACCGCCGCCAGCCGCCAGCTGGACGAAATCCTAAACCGCGTGCCCCTGCGTCAGACGGCCTATGTCGGCGCATCGGCCTTTGCGCATAAGGCCGGGCTGCACGCCTCGGCCATCGAGAAGGACCCAAGCACCTACGAACACATTGACCCCGGTGCCGTGGGCAACACACGCATCATCCCGATGTCAAACCAGGCGGGCAAATCCAATCTGCGCCGCCGCCTGTCTGAAGCCGGCATTGACGTGGCCGCCGATGACCCCGCCCTGCCGCAGATCCTGGAAGAGATCAAACGGCGCGAAGACAACGGCTATACCTACGACACCGCGCAGGCCAGTTTCGAACTTCTCGCCCGTCGGATGCTGGGGCAACTGCCTGAGTTTTTCGAGGTCAAGCGCTACAAGGTCACTGTTGAGCGGCGAAAGAACAAGCATAACCAGATGGTTTCACTCTCCGAGGCTGTGGTGGTGGTAAAGATTGATGGTGAAAAGAAACTCTCGGTATCTGAATCGTTGGATGAGCACGGTTCTGACAGGGGACCTGTGAACGCGCTCGCCAAGGCCTTGGGCAAGGATCTGGGGCGTTACCAGTCGGCGATTGAAGATATGCGCCTTGTCGATTTCAAGGTCCGCATAACGCAAGGCGGGACCGAGGCGGTCACCCGCGTGATCATTGACAGCGAAGACGCCACCGGGCGGCGCTGGTCCACCGTGGGGGTCAGCGCCAACATCGTCGATGCGTCCTTCGAGGCACTCCTCGATGCGATCTTCTGGAAGCTGGACCGCGATGGATGAAGACACCATCGCCTGTGCCAATCTGGTCCGGCGGGGCGACCCGGACCGGTTCTTGAGCGTCATGGCCGCCCCTGTGGCGGCGCGGGCGCGGCTCTTTCCGGTCTATGCGTTCAACGTGGAAGTGGCGCGCGCGCCCTGGGTCACCAAAGAGCCGATGATTGCCGAAATGCGCCTTCAATGGTGGCGCGATGTTCTAGATGAAATCCGCGCTGGCGGCCCGGTCCGCCGTCATGAGGTGGCGACACCGCTTTCGAAAGTGATTGATGCAGATGGCGCGGCCCTGCTCGATGACTTGATCGAGGCGCGCCGCTGGGACATCCATTCCGAGCCATTCGAGGATGAAGCGCAGTTTCGCGGTTATCTTGACGCCACAGCTGCCGGTTTACTGGTGGTCGCCGCACGTGCGCTCGGCAATCAGGTAGACGACCCGGCGCGAAAGGCGGGTAGAGCGCTTGGCCTTGCCAACTGGTTGCGCGCCGTGCCCGATCTTGAGGCCGCAGGCCGCATCC
>JABSSC010000258.1 GCA_013214635.1 Paracoccaceae bacterium
TTACCGGTCGCGGTCTTACTGTGATTGCGGAGCAGGACATCCTGGGCGATCGCCTGATCCGTGCGCCCAAAAAACGGCGCAAGGCGGAGAATTTCCTCACTGAAACGCAATCACTAAGCCCCGGGGACCTGATCGTTCACGTGGATCACGGCGTTGGTCGCTACAAAGGGCTAGAGGTCGTGACAGCGCTTGGTGCGGCGCACGAGTGTTTGCTGTTGGAATACGCTGGCGGTGACAAACTGTACCTGCCGGTCGAAAACATCGAGTTGCTTAGCCGCTTTGGCCACGAAGAAGGGCTGCTGGACAAGCTTGGTGGTGGGGCATGGCAAGCCAAGAAAGCCCGCCTTAAAGAGCGCATTCGCGAGATTGCAGACCGGTTGATCCGCATTGCGGCCGAACGGGCGTTGCGCAAAGCTCCGATCCTCGATCCACCGCAAGGCATGTGGGAGGCGTTTTCGGCTAGGTTCCCGTATCAGGAAACCGATGATCAGATCAAAGCCATTGGCGACGTCCTTAACGATATGGCGGCAGGCATGCCGATGGATCGCCTTGTCTGCGGCGACGTCGGCTTTGGTAAGACCGAAGTCGCGATGCGCGCTGCCTTTGTGGCGGCGCTCTCCGGTTTGCAGGTTGCGGTCATAGCCCCAACGACCCTTCTCGCGCGCCAACATTATCAGAGTTTTGCTGAACGGTTCCGTGGCTTCCCGGTCGAAGTCCGCCAACTCTCACGTTTTGTTAGCGCGTCTGACGCCGCCAAAACCCGCGAGGCCATGTCTCGCGGCACTGTGGATATTGTGATCGGCACCCATGCACTCTTGGCCAAGGGTATTCGGTTTCAGAACCTCGGCTTGCTCATCATCGATGAAGAGCAGCATTTTGGCGTCGCGCATAAGGAACGCCTTAAAGAGATGCGGTCGGACGTGCATGTGCTCACGCTCACAGCGACGCCAATCCCAAGAACCTTGCAGCTGTCGCTGACCGGGGTGCGCGATCTTTCCATCATTGGCACGCCGCCTGTCGATCGCTTGGCGATCCGAACGTATGTCAGCGAGTTTGATACCGTCACGATCCGCGAAGCCTTGTTGCGCGAACACTATCGTGGCGGCCAAAGCTTTTTTGTGGTGCCCCGCATCGCAGACCTGCCTGAGATGGAAGATTTTTTGAAAACGCAAGTGCCGGAAATCACTTTCATCACTGCGCATGGACAGCTTGCGGCGGGTGAACTCGATGCCCGTATGAACGCCTTTTATGACGGTAAGTACGATGTGCTTTTGGCGACAACGATTGTGGAAAGCGGGCTCGATATTCCCACGGCGAACACGATGGTGGTGCATCGCGCAGACATGTTCGGTCTGGCGCAGCTCTATCAAATCCGGGGGCGGGTAGGTCGCTCGAAAACCCGCGCCTATGCCTATTTGACGACAAAGCCCCGCGCGAAGCTGACACCCAATGCGGAAAAGCGTTTGCGTGTGTTGGGCGCGCTCGACAGCTTGGGGGCCGGGTTCACTTTGGCCAGTCAGGATCTCGACATTCGCGGAGCAGGTAACCTTGTCGGTGAAGAGCAGTCCGGCCAGATCCGGGAAGTGGGTTATGAGCTTTACCAATCCATGCTCGAGGAGGCGATTGCCAAGATCCGCTCTGGCGAGATGGAAGGTCTGACGGACACCGATGGTCAGTGGGCGCCACAGATCAATCTTGGGGTGCCTGTTCTCATCCCAGAAGATTATGTGCCCGACCTGGACGTGCGTCTCGGCCTCTACCGCCGTTTGTCGGGGCTTCACACGAAAGTCGAGCTTGAGGGCTTTGCTGCCGAGTTGATCGACCGCTTTGGCAAGCTCCCGCGTGAGGTCAACACGCTCTTGCTGATCGTTCGGATCAAAGAAGAGTGCAAGAAAGCGGGTATCGCCCGGCTCGACGGTGGGCCCAAAGGGGCGACGATCCAGTTTCATAATGACAAGTTTGCAAGCCCTGAGGGATTGGTTGAGTTCATTCAGGACCAGCGCGGTTTGGCCAAGGTCAAAGACAACAAGATCGTCATCCGTCGCGATTGGAAAAAAGACAGCGACAAGATCAAAGGGGCGTTTGCCATCGCCCGCGATCTGGCGGCAAAGGTGCGGGCCAAGACGTCCGCCTAATCTGCAGGGGAAACGCTTGTTTTCGGTGTCGGGTCGATGTCGCGCGATAGCCGCATCAGGAAGAACGCAATCCCGGAACAAACCACGCAGGCCAGCATCATCGGGATTGTCGTCCCATTAAAGGCAAGCCCCGTTGCAATGGCGATTGGCACAGCGGCAACCGTTGAGATGGCCCCAACCGTCGAGGATGCCATTCCGGCAATATGCCCAAGCGGTTGGAGGGCAAGTGCATTGAGGTTGCCAAGCGTCAAACCGGCCATCGCAAACAGGGTGAACGACCAGAAGAAGAACAGGGGGAAGTCCAACGCTTGTGGCATCAACCCAGTCAGAGTTCCAAGCAGCAGCACCAAAGACAAAACCGCCTGACCACCAAAAGCCGCAATCGCAAGGCGGCGCATCCCGATTTTTACCACAAGCGACGCGTTGAGAATGGTGCCGGCGGAGGCAAGCAGGCCCGTGACAAGGAAATAGAAGTGAAAGTGCTCACCTCGGC
>JABSSC010000026.1 GCA_013214635.1 Paracoccaceae bacterium
ACACCTTGAAGGCCATACGCAGGCTGGAATGGGGCTCAAGATCGCCGCGATCTTTGGTGGACCAAGCACAGTGACCACCCCAGAGGTCGCCCTATCTGCCACGGGACTTCCACTGGAGCCGGTTCAAGTGGCCGCCTTCAATAAAAGCACGATCGCCCGGCGTGATCTTCCACTGGATGAATCGGTGAGCATGCCGATCTCAGACCATGAGCTGAATGCCTTTGGGCTTCCCTGTGAGCCGTCACTCGCCATCGAGAAATCCGGAGCAAGCGTTGCGCGGGTGTCGTATGCCTCCCCTTGCAAAGCAATGGGTCAGGTTGAACTCCGCTATGGTGACCTTGAGTTCACCGATGTCCTGGACTTCGCCGGGCACCTGATCTTGGACGTGCCGGTTTTGGGTGGCGATCGCACGCTGATGGTAACATCGCCTGACGGTGACGTCCTGACGGCTCAGATGCCAAGTTCGGTCAACGGACTGGCGTGGCGCGCTGCGTTGAACTGGCGCGGTGAGACCGGTCTCTCGATCCACGCCTATGAATTTGGTGCAAACTTCGGGGAACCGGGACATGTCGTTGCCGGGGCCGTTCGTCCGTCCTCACTCGGTCGGATTATGCGACTGGGCGACGCAACACTCACCGATGGGGCCGTGGCCGAAGTCTATGGCTTGCCGCTTCTTGGGAATGCCCCAACGGGAACTGTCGAACTCGTGGTTGAGGCGCAGGTCACACCGACAAATTGCGGTCGCGATATTACTGCCAAAGTCTGGAACCCACAGGCTGCTGGTGGATTTCGTCCCGTCGATGTTTCGGTCTCAATGCCCGATTGCACGACGATCGGTGAGACAATGATGTTGAAAAATCTGATCCAAGACCTGAAACTCGCCGCGAACTAGCGGGCGAGGACACCATAGAAAAGCTGTTAAGGCATGTTTGGGCACTGACATTTCTCAGTGCCCTTCTTTCGTCAGGCGAGGCCACCGCGCAGGACGTCACGTTGACGGCCCGCGACGGCGCTTTGTCCGTCGAAGGTCAGCTATTGTCGTTCGACGGCGAAATCTTTCGCGTCGAAACACCGTTTGGTGTTCTGACGCTCGACCAGTCGGACGTGGTGTGTACCGGACCAGGGTGTCCAGAATTGACCGCCTATATCGCGGAACTGGATATCTCAGGCGATGCCGATCTACAGGCAGGCCTAACGCCCGCCCTGATCACGACTTTTGCGGCTGCCCAAGGGTATCGGGTCGTCCAACGGATTGAGCTTGGCGTGGGGACCAAGTTTGAACTGTTTGAACCCGATACCGGTCAGCAAGTCGGGACGTTCCGCCTTATCCGTTCGGCAGAGCTGGGTGACGGACCGCACATTCATTTGTCCCGGGAAGATGCACCTTGGTCGGATGCACGCGTTCGAATTATCGCACTGGACGGAGTTGTCGCCGCAGCGACCGACCCCAAAGTGGGTACAACCGTTGACTTGTTTGCGGTTGGACAGACGATGCAGGCCGAGGTACGCGACTGGTCACTGTTGACAGGCACAGATCTTCCACTCGATCTATATCTTCCACGCCGCAACACAAAAGCGGGTGCCACGCTTGAGCAGTGGTTTTTGCGCGACCTTCAGATAGACAGCGCGGATGCAGTTTGGAGTGGCGCGCGCATTGGTCAGCCGGATGTCAGCAACCCGTTGGCATTTGGGTTTACGGCGCTCAGCCGATTGGGTGATGGACCGGCACTTGGACTTGAAGGAGCCTGCGGCGCAGCCGCATTTCCAACGGACGCAGCAATTCAGATCGGCGAATATCCTATGGCAATCCCGGTGGCACTTTACCGTCAACAAGGGCGGCTGCCGCGGCTCGCGCGGGAATTTGTGGCCTATGCCGCTAGCGAGAATGCACGGGACCCAGTTGTTGCATCGGGATTGGTTCCGCTTGCCTTGTTCGAAATTCCCTTTGCTACCCAGGGTCAGCGTCTGACAAACGCAATTTTGCAGGGCATTCCCGACGCCGGGACCGAAATGGTCACGGCCTTTACCTCGGCACTTCAGGGGCAATCACGGCTTAGCATCGCCTTTCGGTTTCAGGATGGGTCGACGCAACTAGATGCAGTATCGGCCACCAACGTCGAACGTCTGGCCGAAGCCATCGCTCAAGGTCGGTTTGACGACCGGCGGCTGACATTCGTCGGGTTCAGTGACAACGTGGGAGAGAGCCCGGCCAACCTTCGCCTGTCTCAACGTCGTGCGGAAGCTGTTCAAGCAGCGGTCTCACGCCAACTCACCGAGTCGGATGCAGAATTTGTTGATCTCGACGCGACCGGGTTTGGTGAAGCGGTGCCAATCGTCTGCAATGAAACGCCCGAAAATCGACGCATCAACAGGCGAGTCGAGATCTGGGTAGATCAAAGGTAACCTTCTGATCGGAAGGACGTTTCCTTGGATTTTCCAATGATCAGATGATCGTGGAGCGTAATGCCAAGCGCCTGCGCGCCATCGTCAATCTGCCGCGTCATATCAAGATCTTGCGTCGACGGCGAAGGATCGCCAGAGGGATGATTGTGGACCAGTATTATCGCTGATGCGCCAAGCTCCAGCGCACGTTTGAGCACTTCGCGCGGGTAGACCGGAACGTGGTCAACAGTTCCCTGCGACTGCGCCTCATCCGCGATCAGGACGTTTTTGCGATCAAGGTACAACACCCTGAACTGCTCGATGGATTTGTGTGCCATTCGGGTGTGGCAATAGTCGATCAACTGATCCCAACTAGAGATCACGTCGCGGTCGATGACCTTTGCCCGTGCGAGGCGTTGTGCGGCCGCTTCCACAAGCTTCAAAGCGTGAACGGCGCCACCTCCGATGCCCTTTACTTCGGTAAGTCGCGCTTCGTCGGCGGAGAGTACCCCATTGAAGTCATCAAATTTGTCGATCAGCGCGTGCGCCAAGGGCTTCACGTCTTGCCTCGGTATGGCTTGAAACAAAAGCAGCTCAAGCAGTTCGTAGTCAGGAATGGCATCCGCACCACCTTTGGCAAACCGCTCTTTCAATCGCTTTCGGTGGTCAGCAATGTAACTGGGTTGCTTGACGGGGGTAACCGGAACCGCCCCTTCGAACATCGGAAGGGGCGGTTCACTTAGCTTGCGCTCAAGTCGGGACATGCGCCAGTCATCCCGAAAAATGGTTTATGGGATGTTAATCCCTGCGATCAGCTTTTGATGCCGTCCCAGAAATTTTTCACTTTCGCAAAGAACTTTGACGACATCGGGCTGTTTTCATCACTTAGTGATTCAAACTCGCGCAAAAGCTCTTTCTGGCGTCCGGTCAAGTTGACCGGCGTTTCGACATTCAGCTCGATATACATGTCGCCAGCGGCGCCACCGCGAAGGGCTGGCATCCCCTTGCTGCGAAGGCGCATCTGTCGACCGGACTGGCTGCCTGCCGGGACTTTGACACGGCTTCGGCCTCCGTCGATCGTCGGAACTTCGATCTCACCACCGATCGCGGCTGACGTCATGCTAACCGGGACGCGGCAGTACAAATTCGTTCCATCTCGCTGGAACAGAGCGTGCTCTTCCACCTCAATAAAGATGTAGAGATCGCCCGATGGACCGCCGCGAAGTCCGGCTTCACCCTCGCCCGAAAGTCGAATGCGCGTTCCCGTCTCGACGCCGGCAGGGATGTTCACGCTAAGCGCGCGCTCTTTCTCAACCCGGCCTGCACCNCCGCAGTTNTCGCAAGGGTTCTGGACGATCTGTCCTGAGCCACCACAGGTTGGGCATGTGCGTTCGACAGTGAAAAAGCCCTGCTGCGCACGAACCTTACCCATGCCTGAGCAAGTCGGACATGTCTGAGGTTCAGCGCCCCCTTTGGAGCCGGTGCCGTTGCAGACATCACACTCGACAGCAGTCGTGACCTTGATGGTCTTTTGCATGCCGCTGAACGCTTCCTCCAAGGAAATGCGCAAGTTGTAGCGAAGGTCGGATCCCCGCGTCGCACGCTGTCCGCCGCCACGACCTCGGCCACCCATGAAGTCGCCAAAAAGGTCGTCAAAGACGTCCGAAAATGCGCTTGCGAAATCACCTTGGCCCGGATGTCCGCCACGTGGGCCACCGCCGCCCATGCCGCCTTCAAACGCCGCATGACCAAACCGGTCATACGCCGCCTTTTTCTCGGCGTCCTTCAGCACTTCGTAGGCTTCGTTCGCTTCCTTGAACTGGGCCTCGGCATCTGGATTATCGGCGTTTCGGTCCGGGTGAAGCTCTTTGGCTTTGGTGCGGTAGGCTTTCTTGATCTCGTCGGCGTTTGCACCTTTGGCAACGCCCAAGACCTCATAATAGTCGCGTTTTGCCATACGGTCTTACCTTTTCAAATGGCAGGACCGGCCCAAGGGGTCTTGGGGCCGGTCCGCCAAGTGGCAATCGCCCTTACGACGCGCGTTTGTCGTCGTCGAGGTCCTCGAAATCAGCGTCGACGATATCGTCATCGACGCCACGCGGTTCGTCACCATCAGCGTCAGGAGCGGCCTCACCGGACTTTTCCTGTTCCGCCTTGTAGATGGCTTCGCCCAGCTTCATCGCTGCTTCGGTCACATTCTGGATGCCCGACTTGATCTTGCCAGCATCTTCGCTTTCCATTGTGTCCTTGAGGGCAGCAATGGCCAGTTCGATGGCTTCGATCGTCGTCGGATCAACCTTGTCCGAATGCTCTTCCATCGACTTTTCGGTCGAATGGATAAGGCTTTCAGCCTGATTCTTGGCTTCGACGAGCTCCTTCCGGTCCTTGTCGGCCTCGGCATTTGCCTCGGCGTCCTTGACCATGGCGTCGATTTCGTCATCAGACAGGCCGCCGGACGCTTGGATCGTGATCACCTGCTCTTTGCCGGTGCCCTTGTCCTTGGCGCTGACCGACACGATGCCGTTGGCGTCGATGTCAAACGTCACCTCGATCTGAGGGAGACCGCGCGGTGCCGGTGGGATTTCTTCAAGGTTGAACTGGCCCAACATTTTGTTGTCGGCAGCCATTTCGCGTTCACCTTGGAAGACCCGGATGGTCACAGCGTTCTGGTTGTCCTCAGCGGTCGAGAAGATCTGGCTCTTCTTCGTCGGGATCGTCGTATTGCGGTCGATCAGACGGGTGAACACGCCACCCAGCGTCTCGATACCCAGCGACAACGGCGTCACGTCGAGAAGAACAACGTCCTTCACGTCGCCTTGCAGAACACCGGCCTGGATGGCCGCACCCATTGCGACAACCTCATCCGGGTTCACACCCTTATGTGGTTCTTTGCCAAAGAACTTGGTCACTTCGTCAACGACCTTGGGCATACGCGTCATACCACCGACAAGGACCACCTCGTCGATATCGCTGGTCGACAGGCCGGCGTCTTTGAGCGCAGCTTTACAAGGATCGATCGACTTCTTGATCAGGTCCGACACAAGGCTTTCCAGCTTTGCGCGGGTGAGCTTCATCACCATGTGAAGCGGCGTCCCCGATGCCGCGTCCATCGAGATGAACGGCTGGTTGATCTCGGTCTGGCTTGAGCTCGACAACTCGATCTTGGCTTTCTCAGCAGCTTCCTTGAGCCGCTGAAGCGCCATCTTGTCTTTCGTCAGATCGACACCGTTTTCCTTTTTGAACTCGTCAGCAAGGTACGAGACGATTCGCATGTCAAAGTCTTCACCGCCAAGGAACGTGTCACCGTTGGTGGATTTCACTTCGAACAGGCCGTCGTCGATCTCAAGGATCGTGATGTCGAACGTACCACCGCCAAGGTCATAGACAGCAATCGTGCGGGTCTCTTTCTTGTCGAGACCATAGGCTAGGGCAGCCGCGGTCGGCTCGTTGATGATGCGGAGAACTTCCAGCCCAGCAATCTTACCAGCATCTTTGGTCGCCTGACGCTGNGCGTCATTAAAGTACGCAGGCACCGTGATCACGGCTTGCGTCACATCCTCACCAAGATAGCTCTCGGCGGTTTCTTTCATCTTTTGAAGCGTGAACGCTGAAATTTGTGCGGGCGAGTATTTCTCACCGCGTGCTTCAACCCATGCATCGCCGTTGCCGCCATCGACGATGTCGTATGGGACGATGTCTTTGTCTTTGGTCACGGCTGGATCGTCGACGCGACGACCAATCAGGCGCTTGACCGCAAAGACGGTGTTTTCAGGGTTTGTCACCGCCTGCCGCTTGGCAGGTTGCCCGACAAGGCGTTCGTCTTCAGTGAACGCGACGATTGACGGGGTGGTGCGTGCGCCTTCGGCGTTTTCTATGACGCGAGGCTGCGAGCCGTCCATGATGGCAACACAGCTGTTGGTGGTTCCAAGGTCGATTCCGATGACTTTGGCCATTCTTGATTCCTTTCTATCGGCAATATCCGGCGCGGCCCATTATGGCACCGGCGCCATATCCCTAAGGTGTTCACCGACCCGTGAGGTCGGCATCTCATCGGTGGGTATATAAGGTCGCCGATTGGTCGCCGCAAGGCGTCTAATTATGGGAATTTTCACTTCGTGAAACTTGCGCAAAGCGTTAAGAAAAAGGCTGCAAACAGGAGGGTCATCGGTGGAGTTTCAGGGAACGCGTGTTCTTCCGGGTTACCTCGACAAATCCAGACAAATGGCCTTGGTGGAAACGGTGCGAGATGTCGCTCGGCACGCGCCGCTAAATCGGTTCATGACGCCCTATGGCAAACAGATGAGCGTCAGAATGACCGCTGCGGGTCGTGTTGGATGGGTCGCAGATCAGACAGGTTATCGTTACAGCGCGTTCCAGCCCAGCGGAGTGCCATGGCCACCTATCCCGCAGGATATCTTGTCCATTTGGACGGATATCACGGATCTCGCGCGCGCACCGGATTGCTGTTTGATCAACTTCTATGACGAGAACGCGCGCATGGGGCTTCATCAGGACAAGGATGAAGGCAATTTTGACTGGCCGGTTGTGTCCATTTCGCTTGGAGATGACGCGCTTTTTCGTGTCGGAACAAATGACCGCCGCGGCCCCACCCGGAGTGTGTGGCTAAAGTCCGGGGATGTTGTCGTCTTAGAGGGACCTTCCCGGCTTGCGTATCACGGCATTGATCGACTTAAGCCGCGAAGCTCAACACTCCTTAGGGAAGGCGGGCGCCTGAACCTAACGCTTCGCGTGGTTGAAGACCCGATCTAGCGCCGCGCGCTCCAGCTGAGCGACGCATGTTTGCGGGTGTAATACTCACCGAGAAGCCCGACTGTGATCAGCACCGCCGACAGTACTAGCGGGTATGTGATGCTGGTGGTGTGGGGCGTATAGTTCAAAAAAACAAACCCGCGCGCCTGGTCGATGACGTGGAACAGAGGGTGCCAGGAGAAGAACATCCAAAGCGATGTCGGCAGTGAGTTCGCCAAAAACATCTTGCCCGACGCGATCATCGAGATCCTCGAATAAATCGTCGAAAGAGTGCTGGAAACCCCCGGCGCCCATGGCTTGATCGCCAGAAACACCAACCCCACGGATACGCCAGTCAGCCATGCCAACAGCAGCATGCCCAACGCACCGATTGGGTTCTGTATGTAAATGGGCCCCGCAGCCAAATGATAGACCGTCAGGATCAAAACGACCGACAGCACCTGAACATAAAGCGCGCCCAGCGCCGCTGAGGCGATTGCAATCGACGTGTTCATCGGCAGATGCTTCATCATAGCGGATGACGGGCCCTCGGACCCTGCAACCGCACCGACCGATTTTACATGCAGCATGAACAGGAAAATCCCGCTCATCAAAAACAGGATGAAATCGCCCCGGATCATTGTCCCGCGCAAGCCAAGCACCGAGAACATGACGTAAAACACGGCCACCAAAGTAAGGTTTTGGAAGATGTTGCTGACAATACTGACCAAAGCATGGTTGTGCCCACGGCGCACGCTGCGCACCGTGTTGTGAAAGATCAGCTCCAACATCGTCGCGGCAGAGGCCACGGCACCTTGACGTCGGTCGTGCGAAAACATCTCTCAGATCACCTCGGGCATCAGGGTTCTTGCTGTCCTGCGCGGAATAAAGAATAAGCCAAGCAGCTTTATAAAGAAATAAGACTGATGACAGATCAAATACAGCGCGACGAAATGGTCACGCGGCTTTGCGACATAGCCCTCTCAGCGGGCTCGGTCATCATGGAAGTGTACAACGGCGACGACTTTGATGTGTCGCTGAAGTCTGATGAAAGCCCGGTCACGGTTGCCGACCAACGTGCGGACGCGTTGATCTCCGAAGCCCTTCTGGCCACTTGGCCCGATATCCCCATCGTGACCGAAGAACAGGCCTCAACTCACAGCCTGTCGGCTTCGACTTTCCTGATCGTGGATCCGTTGGATGGCACTAAGGAATTCATAAAGCGTGGCGGGGATTTTACCGTAAATATTGCTTTGGTGGAGGATGGCCTGCCGACGCTTGGGGTGGTTTATGCTCCAGCCAAGGGGCGGCTTTTTTCAGGCGATGTGGCGACAGGGGCTTTTGAGGCGCAAGTCTCTGCAGAAAACGTCGTTTCGAACCAGCAATCCATATCTGTGGCGCCTGAGCGGTCGGGGCCCTTGTCGGCTGTTGCCAGCCTGTCTCACAGAACGCCCGAAACGGACGCCTACCTCGAAAAGTTTGAGATCGGGTCGCTGAAAAGCGCGGGCTCGTCTCTGAAATTCTGCCTTGTCGCAACCGGGGAAGCCGATCTTTATCCCCGGCTCGGCCCGACGATGGAGTGGGACACCGCGGCCGGGCATGCAGTTTTGCGTGCAGCCGGTGGTGAAGTCGCCGACCTGGCCACTTTGGACCCACTGACTTACGGTAAGGCGAATTTCCGTAATCCTCACTTTGTTGCTTTCCCGCCTTGGGTGCCCGTATCGCGCGCATGAGCAGAGAACACCGGGTTTCCGTTGTTGTGGTCAGCCGGAAACGGCCCAAGCACCTTGCAAAACTCCTCACTGCGCTGGATCAGCTCTACTTTCGCAACTTTGAGGTCGTCGTTGTCGCGGATGCGAACAGTCTTGACCATTTGCCGGCCGGCGTGTTGCAGCGAGTCAAGGCCATGCCCTTCGACGTTCCCAATATTTCACGTGCCCGGAACCTTGGCACGCAGAACGCGGCAGGCGACATCATCGCATTCATCGACGATGACGCGGTTCCAGAGCCCACCTGGCTCAACCACCTTATCGCCCCCTTCAGCGACACAGGCATATCCGCAACCGCTGGGTATGTAAGAGGACGGAACGGGATCAGCTTTCAGTCCCAAACTGATTATGTGGACCACCTCGGTTGGACCCATTCAGNCACGGAAACTCACCCGTCGATGGCGCTAAAGCTGATAGGCACAAACTTTGCAGTCCGGCGGGAAAGCCTCATCGCGCTCGGTGGCTTCGACGAAGTCTTTGAATTCTACATGGACGACACGGACCTCAGCTTGCGGCTATACGAAAGCGGCCAAAAGGCGGTTCCGGTCGCTGCGGCCCAAGTCCACCACGCATTTGCTGCGTCAGAACGGCGGCATAAAAACAGACGCCCCTTCAGCTTGTTTCACAATGGAAGAAGCCTCGCGGCCTTCTTGCGCAAACATGCGCCTGTTTCCGATCACAAAAGCACCCTCGCGAACTATCGGCAATCACAGGTCAACCGGATGCTAGACCACATGATCCGAGGGACCTGCGAGCCAGGTGACGTTCAGAGCGTTCTGAAAAGCTTTGATGATGGCGTGTCCGCCGGAATTTCGGCTGAACTGGATGCACATGCGGACCTGCAAACAGGCTCGAGCTTCGTTGAATTCCGCGAACACGGGTTGGACGACCCAAAGATGACCACATTGGCAGGGCGGATTTGGTCGCGGTCACGCCTGTTTTCTCAAGCAACCGAACTGGTGGCGTCCGGTCAGCGGTGCAGCGTCATGATCCTTGATCCATCACCGCGCTATCACCGCGTCTATTTTCATCACGATGGGTTTTGGGTCCAATCCGGGGGAATGTTTGGCAAATCTGATCGTAACGATCCGCTGATTTATCCGTGGCGTTTTGCCTTGCGTGAGCAGCGTGAAATTGTGCGCACGTTAACCATCCGGCAACCCTAATCAGAGATGGCGACAACAAACAGGACTTGCACAAAGGCCGCGACTGCCACATGAAACTCACCGATAATATGGTTAATGCATTTCCAATGCCTCGTTCGGAGAAACGCACGATGAAAAGGGTTACCAAGGCTGTTTTTCCAGTCGCAGGTCTGGGAACTCGTTTTTTGCCGGCAACCAAGTCGATCCCGAAAGAGATCATGACGCTGGTCGACCGACCCCTGATTCAATACGCAATTGACGAAGCCCGGGCGGCAGGCATCACCGAGTTCATTTTTGTGACGTCGCGCGGCAAATCGGCTCTTGAAGACTATTTCGACATGGCGCCCGAGCTTGAGGCCTCCCTCCAATCCAAAGGGAAAACCGAGCTGCTCGACGCACTTGGGTCCACGTACATGGATTCCGGCGCGATCGCCTATGTGCGGCAACACAAACCCCTTGGATTGGGCCACGCAGTGTGGTGCGCGCGCCGCCTGATCGGAGATGAGCCATTCGCGGTAATTCTTCCAGACGACGTGATCGCCGCAGAGCGCCCCTGTCTCAAACAAATGGTCGAAGCACATAGCGAAACCGGCGGATGCATGGTCGCCACGATGGAAGTACCCAAAGATCAAACGTCCTCTTACGGCATTCTGGATGTGGCGCAAAACGGCGGGTCGATCGCCCACGTAAAAGGGATGGTCGAAAAACCAGCCCCGGGAACGGAACCCTCAAACCTTGCCGTGATTGGCCGTTACATTCTGACGCCGTCCGTGCTCGACAACCTCAACTCTATGAAGAACGGGGCCGGTGGTGAAATTCAACTTACCGACGCCATCGCAGACGAGATTGCAAGCGGGCGCGATGTCTTTGGTCTAAAGTTCGAAGGCCGGCGTTTCGATTGCGGATCCAAGTCAGGTTTCTTGCGCGCCACCGTGGCCTTCGGGTTGGATCGTGCCGACCTTAAAGAAGACCTTAAGCACTACCTTTCCGACCTCGTCGCGTCCGGCGAACTCGACGCTTGAATGCCTTAGCGAAGGCAATTTGTCTTGATCTGACCCGCTCCGTCAGGCGACTGGGCGCAGCGCCGTTGACCGGCATTGATCGCGTCGAACTGGCCTATCTCGATCATCTTCTTCACCAAGACCGACACCCCGCCTTTGGATTGGTCCGAACCAAACCGGGTTATCTTCTGTTGGATCGGACGGGTCTCAACCGACTTCGCGAACAGATTCTCTCGCGCAAGGCACTCTCCAAAAGAGACACGCTGTCGTGGATGACGCTACCTGGTTCAAACGAGCGCGCACAGGCTGAGACCACAGCGCGCCAATTCGCGGCCCAAAGGTGCACGCGCTTCGGTCTTGCCAAACTACTCAAGAAGGCATTTCCGTGCGGTGTGGATTACCGAAATGTCGGACACAGCAACTTAACTCACACCACTCTGGCGGTATTCACCAAGCACCCCGCAACGACAATTACGGTTCTTCTTCACGACACGATACCGCTGGACTTTCCTCAGTTTCAGCGCCCGGGCGCAGCGCAGGATTTCCGGGTCAAGCTGGACGCCGTCCTTGGATTTGCGCATCAGATCGACGTGTCCTCGAGAGCTGTTCAAGCGGATCTGACGCGACATGCCGCGAACTCTCCACCTGTGCGCGTTGCCCCGCTTGGTGTTGATCTGCCCGCGCCAAAGTCGCGCCGAATGCAGTTGGCGGTTCCGTATTTTGTCACGTTGGGCACGATCGAGCCGCGCAAGAACCATCGCGTCTTGTTAGATGCGTGGGAGGTCCTGCGTGTCGAGCATAGCCAAGACACCTTACCAAAACTCGTGGTGATCGGGCGGCGGGGCTGGAACAATGACGATGTCTTCCGAAAACTCGACCAGATGAGCGACCCGTCTCAGGGCATCATTGAACTCAACGCGACCTCTGACAAAGAGCGCAACGCTTGGATCCGCGGTGCAACCGCGCTGTTGAATCCAAGTTGGGCAGAGGGTTTTGGTCTTCCGGTTTTTGAGGCTGCGGGCGCAGGCATTCCCGTTGTCGCCGCACCCCTTCCTGTCTTTGAGGAATGGTTTGGCGACGGGCTTATTTACGCAGCGCCGGACAAACCCTATCAATGGGCACAAGCCGTCAATGATTTGTTGACCAAAACCGCGCCAACTGCGCCAGGCAAGCATAGCCCCGGAATTCCTACGTGGACCGATCATTTCGAGATTGTCTTTCCAAGCTAAGCCACCCTGATCCTAGGGGGCTGAACTGATGCGTGCGCTGACATCCTACCGGCTACGACTCAAAAGAAAGAAACTGCGGATCCGTGCGTTTCGAAAGTCCTTTGAACTAAAGAAACTTTCAAAACGCAGCGTCTCGTCACAGCGCGATGAAATCCTGTGCTTTGTTACGCTACGCAACGAACTGCCACGGCTTGCCTTTTTCCTTCAGTACTATCGCAATCTTGGGGTCAGCCAATTCTTTGTCGTCGACAACGGGTCGGATGATGGGTCTATGGAATACCTTTTGGC
>JABSSC010000259.1 GCA_013214635.1 Paracoccaceae bacterium
GTTTCTTTTGCGGTGTCGCGTGACCGAAGGGCGATGCTCGTGCCCTCGTAAGCTGGCGTTGTCACAATCGAAACATCTGACAAACCGCCAACCTCGACAATCTCGCGAAGTTCAACGTCACCGGAGCTTGCCCACCGCTGAACGCCACCGTCCATGCTAAACGCAAAGGACATTTTGCTAAGGTCGCCGCGCCGCATTTTAGGGATGATGCGGCGAACGTCGGGATCGGACGCATCAAGGCTTGTCTCCATGCGCAAGCCCTTTTTATCCTCGTAAAGTTTAAGCGTTTTCGACTTCGACCGCGCTAGGGGCAAGCCGCCGTGATCTACCAAAAACACAACGTCATCGCCGCGCTCAATGGCTTTTGAAAAAGCGCCTGACCTAATGACCTCATCAAACAGGCCCGCAATATTCGCGACCTCATCAAACACAGCCGCATAGCCCGCAACTGTGACGCTGCCGTCATCGTTTTCGCGGACTTCAACGTCCGCCGCATTAAAACGCTTTTCAAGATTCATCTTGTTCGCTTCCTTGGTTTTCAGTTTCCAGCGCCTCTCCCGCGCTCGCCACAGGGACCGTCCCCGATTGAATAAACAGTTGATCGCCGTCGTCGTCGCCCGGCAAGTTCTCCATCGCCCGCGCCTCTGACGGTTTCAGGAATGCGTTTTGGATGCCGGTCGCATAGCCTGACATGCGGCTGTTGAAGTCGCCACGAAGCAACCCGTCCACGTTCAATTCTGCATATCGGTCGTTTGAACCGCGACCAAACAGCTTCAGGTTCAGTTCTTGCTCGAATTGCTCAACCCAGCGTTTCAGCGTGTGCTTGACGAAGTGCAAGTCTTGCTGCTCGGTGTTGGAATAGGTGCCGTGCGTTAAATCCTGCAAAAATGTCGGCGGAAGCCCGTAAAGGCGCGCGATTTGCTCGACTGCCCAGCGTTGCGTCTCGATCATTTGAGTTCGATCAGGATCGGACCCGATTTGCTTAATCTCCAGCCCCATGGGGATGGTTAGCGCCTGCCGATCCTCTCGCGCTGATTTGCGGACGGCGGATTCTAGGTCGTCTGCCGCGCGCTGTAACTCCTGCCCCGTTTTGAAGTCGCCCGAAATGACAAAAGGCGGAACGCCGCCATTGGCTAGGAATTTATTAGAGTATTGCGCGACTGACATTGCAAGTTTGAACGCGTCACTGCCCGCAGTCACCGGCCCGATGTGACCTATCCCGTCAGCGGTCGGCATGAATGCCAAGTCTAGCACATCGGCGGATTCGTAAACCTTTGGGGGCTGCCCCGGCGGCGCATAGTGGTATGTGCGCCGCATCCCCTCGTCTTTAACTTGAACATGCGCGGGGTTCATGCGGTAAAGATTGACTGGCGTGTTGCCCTTAGCGCTGCGCTCAATGTAAGTATACATTCGACCTGTGGTGAACACATCGCAAAACGATTCAAACCGCCACTCAAACGAAGTCGTTCGGTCGTTTACCGCATAGTGTAGCATATCCGCAAAAGGTCCGGTCAGCTTCTCGCGCCCGTCCTCAGTCTTGCGAAATGATTGTAACGGCAAGCCCGCAAGGCTTCCCGCCAAAAAATTGACCGCAGCCCATCCCGGCGCGGTTTGCAAAATCGTGTTGCGATTGACGGTCATTTGATCTGCCGCCTCGCCAAACAGCACGCGTAAAAACTCAGGGTTCGACTGCGTAACCGCCCGCGCCTCTGGTTCTTTCTTAAAAGGGTTATACCATGCCATAGGCTCAAAGGTCCGCTAGTGAAAAGTTTTCATCTGCCCACGGCGTAGGCTGGGGCGCTGGCTCAAGTTGTTTTGACTTCAGGCCAATAGCCATTGCAAGCGCCTGCATTCCGTCAATGCGCCCGCGTGAGCGCGATTTATCAAGTTTGCGATTGCCAGCCGGGTCTTTCGTCACTGTCGCGTTAAGCGCGCACATATTCAAAGGCGGGTTGCCGCCGTGGCGTAAAAGGTTTTGCAATAGCAACTCCTCGAACGCATCAAGCGCCGGTGCCATGCTAACAAACCCCTGCCCCCAAGATTCAAGCGGGAGCGTAACACCCGCGTCGTCTAGCTTGGCCTGCAATCTGTCCATACGCCACCTGTCGAAGGCAATGCCCGCGACGTTAAGTCCCGATGTTATCACGCCGATGTCGCGTGCCACAAACCCGTAATCAATTACCGTGCCCGGCGTTGTTCGTATCAATCCAGCATTAGCCCATGTTTCATAGGGCGCGCGGTCGCGCTTTGACGCGTCGCGAATTGTATCTTGCGCCATCCAAAAATGCGCTTGCACATCCACAAATCCATCGGCGGTTTCGCCAATCAACACGAGCGATGTCAGGTCGGTCGTGGATGAAAGGTCAAGCCCCCCATAAACACGCCCGACAAACGGCTCTGGCTGAGCGCCATTTTCGCGCCAAACATTTGAGCTAACGAACGGGTCGTTTAGGTTCCGCCGCTGATTGAGCGTCAAAACCCGAAATGTGTTCTCACTCGACGGCATACGCTCGGCCTGCGCCGCCTGCTCTGCTACGTCCTTTTCAGACCTAAACAGGCCTAGCGCGGGGTTTGCCGCCTGCCAAGCGCTGCGGTCGTCTAGTTCGCAATCGTC
>JABSSC010000260.1 GCA_013214635.1 Paracoccaceae bacterium
GGCCGATAAACGTCAGCCCGGCCTCGGTGCAGGCTTCCACGAATTCGGGGTTTTCGGACAATAGCCCATAGCCCGGATGAACCGCATCCGCGCCCGAAAGCTTGGCCACGCGAATTATCTCTTCGATCGACAGATACGCTTGAACTGGCCCCAGACCCTCACCGATCTTATACGCCTCGTCCGCTTTGAACCGGTGGAGGCTGAGCTTGTCCTCTTCGGCATAGACCGCCACGGTGCGTTTGCCCAATTCATTGGCTGCGCGCATCACGCGAATGGCAATCTCGCCTCGGTTGGCTATGAGGATTTTTTTGAATTCCGGCATGGGCAGTCCTTTCGCGCGTGCAGCATTTCCTAAGCCCAACGGTCCACAACGTAAAGGGTGGGCGGTTACATTGGTTTGGTCGTGGCCAAACGGGTGCGCGCTTGTGCGGGGCGGGTTATGCCAAGCTGCGACATGTCGAGTTTCATAACCTCGGTCAAAAGGCGCAGAACATGTGCAGCCCCATCCGCGCCCGCCGCACCCAGGCCGTAATGGAATGCGCGACCGAGGAAGACGAAATCGGCCCCCATCGCGATGGCGCGCAGAACGTCCGTGCCGGACCGGATGGCGCCGTCATAGATGAGCGGATAGTCCGGACCGACAATCTCGCGAATACCGGGCAGAGACATGATTGGGGCCGGTGCTGCACTGAATTGCCGCCCGCCATGGTTGGAAACCCAGACCGCGTCAGCGCCATCGGCCTTGAGCCGGGCGGCACTCGCAGGCTCCAGAACGCCTTTTACGACCAGGGGGCCATCCCACTCATCTCGAAGTCTAAGGAAGTAGTCCCAATCGGGTGCCGTGCGCAGGGTCAATCCCACATGCTTGTCACCCGCCGCTGTGGCGGAGTGATGTATGTATTTGTCGAACAGCCTTGGGCGTGGCACGGGTCGGCCCAGCATTCCGCGCGCATAGGTGGGCCGTAGCGCCGTCTGCCATAGAATACGAGGCGTGATCGGCATGGGGTTTTTTAGGCCCACCCGTTTTTCGCGCTCGCGCCAGCTGAGGTCGGGAACGTCGACCGTAAAGACGAGCGTGTGAAACCCTGCATCCCGCACACGCGCGAAGATATCGCGCCGCATCTCGCCGCTTGCCGGTGCGTAAAGCTGATACCATCCCATATCACCCAGATGCGGCCCGATCTCTTCAGGCGTTGCGACGGATACTGTCGACATGGCGTAAGGGATGCGTTGGGCGGCCCCCGTGCGTGCCAACAGGCGTTCCGCATCCGGCCAGACCGCGCCAGACATGCCCACCGGCCCGATTCCGATGGGCGCGCTATAGGTCTGACCCAGAAACGCGGTCTCTAACTCAGCGGGAGCATCACCGGCCAAAACTGCTGGCATAAGCGTCACCGCATCCAAAGCTGTTTCGGATCGGTGCCACGCGCTTTCGTCGCCGGTTGCGCTGTCGAAGTATTCCCACATGTAATGGGGAATGCGCCGCCGGGCGTGTTTGCGCAGGTCTTCTATGGCGGGAAAGCGGTAGTCGAGCGTCATGGGCCTTTCTTGCGCTAAATTGCGGCGCAGGTCTATGTCGTGTGTCGCGTGTGGGATTTGAGTATTTGAGAAACAAGGAAGCGGCTGTGCTGCGATGAGAACACATCGCGAACAAACGCTTTATCTTGAGGCTTTGGCGGGGTAGGGTGCGCGCAATGAGCAGGTATGACGATAACGACGCGTTTGAGGAGGCCGCGGGCGCTTCACTGGCGGCGCGCGCCATGGCCGCGCGACCTGCGCCATATTTGGATGGCCTGAACCCCGCGCAACGCGAAGCGGTTGAGACGCTGGAGGGCCCCGTCCTGATGCTCGCTGGCGCCGGGACGGGGAAAACCCGTGCGCTGACGGCCCGGATTGCGCATCTTTTGAACACCGGCACGGCGCGTCCCAACGAAATTTTGGCGGTGACCTTTACCAATAAGGCCGCGCGCGAGATGAAGAACCGCGTGGGTGGTCTTTTGGGGCACGCCGTGGAGGGGATGCCGTGGCTCGGTACGTTTCACGCCATCTGCGTAAAGCTGCTGCGCCGCCATGCGGAGCTTGTCGGGCTCAAGACCAACTTCACCATTCTGGATACGGATGATCAGGTCCGCCTGATCAAACAATTGCTGGTCGCGGCCAATATCGACGACAAACGCTGGCCCGCACGGCAGATGGCCGGGATCATCGATTCCTGGAAGAACCGGGCGTGGACGCCCGAAAAGGTGCCCGCGGCCGAGGCGGGGGCGTTCAATCACCGGGGCACCGAGATTTACGCACAGTATCAAGAGCGACTGCGCACGCTAAATGCGGTCGATTTTGGGGATTTGCTTCTCCATTGCCTCACGATCTTTCAGACGCATGACGATGTTCTCACGCAATACCAGCGCTGGTTCCGCTATATCCTTGTCGACGAGTATCAGGACACCAACGTCGCGCAGTACCTCTGGCTGCGGCTGTTGGCGGCAGAGCACAAGAACATCTGCTGCGTGGGTGACGATGACCAGTCGATCTATGGCTGGCGCGGGGCCGAAGTGGGCAACATCCTTCGGTTTGAAAAGGATTTTCCCGGCGCGCAT
>JABSSC010000261.1 GCA_013214635.1 Paracoccaceae bacterium
CCTTGAGGTAGCCGCAGACATGGCGGCTCTTGCCCATCACATTGATATAATCCCCGCCGCCGGGGGAGAGGTTTTTCTTCAGAGACTCATCCAGCATCAGCGTGCTGCGTTTTTGATCGAGAAGCTGCAAGTAATCGACCGTGATAAGCGTGTGCGCGCCATTCGTCCCGACGTGGTTGATAATGTAGTCCACACAAAGATCATCCGAGGTATCGACCACCAGATCCTCCGCGCCGTTGGCCAACTCGGCCCCGAGACCTTGAACATGCCCCGCAATCTCACTCGCGTGGTAGTCGAGCGAAAACACATAACCGCGCCGCCCGATCTCTGACGCTCTGGCGGCAAGCTCAAGCCCAAGGAGGGTTTTACCCTGCCCCGGTCGTGCACCAATCAGGATTAGTTCGCCCGCCCGCAACCGTGTCAGAAGCGCGCCTGCAGGACTTTGGGCAGAGGTGGCGTTGATAAGATGGCTCCACCGCTGAAACCCTTCTTCGGCGGCAACCATGTCCTGTGCGGCGTGCAGCGGCACATTTTGACGGCGCGCCAAAAGCTTGGCTTTGCGTTTCAGAGCATAGATCGGGGCAGCGAGTTGCATATGTCATCGTCCTCAATCGAGCTGGCGTCGCAATCCCTCCTTATGCATGCCCTCGACAGAGACAGGGTGATAGCAAAAAGGCTCCGCATGACCGATGCTTCCCGAATGGAGGGTGGCGGCCCGAGCAAGGCACGAGGCTAAGTCTGCGTCACGCGCCCCCGGCGATCAACCTGAAAAACGGTTCGCATCGGTCAGGCAAGTCTGAAGATGGCGCGTGGGTGACCTGAGATGTCTTCCTGTCGCGCGCCATTGGTCGCACCGGCCATAGCCAGCCCGCGCTTGACCCCAAACGCACAGAATCTCTATCAATCAAATCCAAAGGCCTGACATCCAAGGCGACCAAACCGCGCTCTGCGCGTTTGATTGCATCGCCCAAAGCACTTGAAACAGAGGTTTCCCAACATGCCGCGCATCGCTGGCCTCGTCCTTTCCACCTTTCTTGTGGGCACGGCTGCGCCCACCATTGCTGCCTGCGTCGATCTTACCAAAGGCACGTCCTTCAGCCTGACGCGCGACGCGCCGCGTTTCGCGGTCACGAACACAATCTCGCCCGACGGTTCGGTGATCGAAGAACGGCAGATGACGCGGAACGGAAGCGTTGAAAATGTGACCACAACATATTGGAACGGCATCATCGCCGTCGATCGCAAGTCAGCGTCCAGCCGCATTCAGTTAGAGATGCCTGAAAGCGCCAAGCTGGCCGATCTCGGAACCGCGGGTAAGTCGTACAGCTTCCCCGTCTCAATCCTGGTGAACGGCACCGAAATTGATCGGGGGACCTATAACCTCGAAACCATGCAAAAGACTGCGGTGGCGCTCGACGGGTGTCGGTATTCTGTCATGGTTGTGCGCACTTCAATCGACAGAAACGGCGGAGACCCTCTCAACGAAGAGGCGCTGTTGAGTTTGGAGGCAGGAATGTTGCTGGGCAATGTGGCCATGACGCCCGACTGGAAGCCCAAACACGGTGTGTTTTATGACAGGATCAAAGCGAATTAGGACCTAACGCTGCCCCTGGGAAAAACGAGGTGGTTCTTAACCGGCGCGGGCGTCACTTCGGCAACGTTGGACCCATGACGCAAGCTGTCCATCCTCCAATATCCGTGCCACTATCGCCTATGCCAAACCCTGTTCCCATCCTCACTGGTCCCCGTGTCACGCTGCGGCCTTTTGAGACTTCGGATGTCGCGGGACGTTTCGCCTTGGGGCGCACGCCAGAGATCGTTCGTTGCTTTGGGGGCACTGCCGATGCCCTGCCCGGTTATACCGAGGATGACGCGCATGCTTGGGTCGCGCGCAATCTCGCGCACCCCCTGTGCTCGGCGGTCGAGGTCGATGGGCGCCTTTTGGGTGAGGCGCGGCTCGACAATCTGGACAGGCACGACCGACGGGCGCGGCTGGCAACGGGGCTTTATGATGTGGCACAGCTTGGCCAAGGTCTGGGCCGCGAAACGGTCAAACTGGTCTTGGCGCATGCCTTTGACACGCTCACCCTGAACCGCGTTGATCTGCGGGTGCTTGCGTTTAACGAGCGCGCGATCAGGTGCTACCGCGCCTGCGGCTTTGTCGAGGAGGGCCGCGAACGCGAAAGTGCCCGCATCGGCGATGCATGGCACGACGACATCATTATGGGTGTTCTGGCACGCGAGTTCCGTGCGAGGACGAGTTGACCACCCCTACCCCAGTGCGTCGCGAAACGCGGCCAGTTCCTCGGCTTTGATGCCCACTGTTTCGGCCGCTGCTGGGAAGGACCCGTCGGTCACGGCGGTGCGGTAGGCACTCAGGGCCGCGATGCGTTCGCGTTGCATGTGTTCGGCCAGCGTCAGCAGATCTCCAAATGCGCGGGCGTGGCGCGGGCGCGTTGGGGTTTCGCCGCAGATGTCTTCCTGAAACAGATAGTCGATATCGCCGCCCGGCCCGGACCCGAGAGAGATCACAGACAGACCAACGCGCGGGGCAATCTCGCTCAGGACA
>JABSSC010000262.1 GCA_013214635.1 Paracoccaceae bacterium
GACGCGCGCGCTGCTTGGCGTTTTCCTGCTCTCTGCCACTCTAGGCCTTATGACCTTTGCGGCAGGCATGGTTTATGGTGCGCTGCAGGACCGCTGGGCACAGGAATCGACCTCGCGGCCCGCGCGCGAACGGGTCTTTGCCGTCAACGTGGTCGCGATTGAACCGTCCGAAATAACCCCCGAATTGACCACCTTTGGTGAGATCCGCAGTCTCCGCACACTGGAAATCCGCGCGACCGCGACGGGGGACGTGATCTTCCTGTCCGAGAGTTTTGAAAACGGTGGTGTGGTCAAGGCGGGTGAGCTTCTTGTGCAGCTTGATCCGACTGACGCGCAGGCGTCGCTCGACGTGGCGGGCGCGGACATGCGGGACGCGCAGGCCGATTTGCGGGACGCGGAACGGTCGCTGGATATCGCGCGTGATGACGTTGACGCAGCGATTGCCCAGGCCGAGATCCGGGCGCGCGCCCTTGCCCGCCAACGCGACCTTCTCGATCGCGGTGTGGGTACCGAGGCGTCGGTTGAAACAGCAGAACTTGCCGCCGCGGCCGCCGATCAACAGGTTTTGTCGCGACGGCAATCGCTTGCACAGGCCGAAGCGCGGATCGATCAGGCCGCAACAACGCTGGAGCGTCGCGAGATTGCCTTGCGTGAGGCGCAGCTTGATCTCGACCGTACCGAAATCCGGGCGAGCTTTGACGGCGTCGTCAGTGACGTAAACATCGTCGAAGGCGGTCTTGTGGCCACGAACGAACGGCTTGCCTCTCTGATTGACCCCGAGCGGCTCGAAGTCGCGTTCCGCATCTCCACACCGCAATACGCCCGACTGTTGTCGCGAGGCGGGGCCGTCGTTGGGCTGCCGGTCAGCGCAACGTTTGAGCTTTTGGGTCTCGATCTGGCCGCAAGCGGCACTGTCGTCCGGGAAAGCGGATCGGTCAGCGAAGGTCAGACGGGCCGCGAACTTTTCGCCCGGCTCGATGCCGCTCCGGGGTTTCGGCCGGGCGACTTTGTCACGGTGCGAATGACGGAACCGGCATTGCGCGGCGTGGCCCGGATACCCGCCGCTGCGGTTGATGCCGCAGAAACCGTGCTTGTGATTGGCGAGGAAGAGCGACTGGAGGTTGCCTCGGTTCAGATCGTCAGCCGTCAGGGCGACGATGTACTTGTCCGTGCTCGTGAACTTGCCGGGCGCGAGGTCGTGGCCGAACGCACGCCACTTTTGGGCGTCGGCATCCGTGTACGGCCCTTGCGACCTGCGGGTGAAGGGCCTGCACCCGCGGCTGAACCTGAATTGGTCACGCTTGAGCCGGAACGGCGTGCAAAGCTGATCGCTGCTATTGAAGGCAACAGTCGCATGCCAGCGGATGTCAAAGCGCGGATGCTCGACCAGTTGTCACAGGATCAGGTCCCCGCCCGCATTGTGGCCCGCATCGAAGAGCGGATGGGGGGCTAGGTCATGGCGCGGCAACTCGGCGATCGCGCCACAGGTTTTCTGTCCTACTTCGCCCGACACAAGACCATCGCCAACCTTCTGTTGGTGATGATGATCCTTCTCGGCGTCGCCGCCGCGCCCAATATGCGTGCGCAGTTCTTTCCCGATGTCGTCGTGGAAAGCGTCACCGTATCGGTCGGCTGGGACGGTGCTGGGGCAGAAGACGCAGACGCAGCGATTGTTCAGGTGCTTGAACCCGCGCTTTTGGCCGTTGAAGGCGTGGAAAGCTCGGACGCAACCTCGCGTGAGGGACGCGCCTCGATCAATCTCGACTTTGAACCGGGCTGGGACATGTCGCGCGCCGCAGACGATGTGCAGGCGGCGGTTGACAGTGTTTCAAACCTGCCGAGTGAAGCAGATGACCCGAACGTGCGCCGCGACGCGTGGCGCGACCGCGTCACCGATGTCGTGATCACCGGCCCCGTCGGCGTCGACCAACTCGCCCGCTTTGCCGATGAGTTCACAGGCCGCCTTTTTGCAGAAGGGGTCACGCGCACAACCATTCGCGGAATCGCGGCGTCTGAGACCATTGTCGAAGTCACCTCGCTGTCGCTCATCCGCCACGACATTACCATGCGCGAGATATCTGATGCCATCGCGGCCGAAGCCGAGGCCAACCCCGCTGGCGATGTGGGTGGAACGTCTCGCGTGCGTGCTGGCGTCGCCAAGCGCGATGCCGACGATATTGCCGCCATCGTTCTGAGGTCCGAACCGGATGGCAGCAAGCTCACCGTTGGCGACGTGGGCACGGTTTATGTTGAAGGTGTAGATCGCGAACGGGCCTATTTCGTGGGCGAGAATCCCGCGATCTCCATTCGCGTTGACCGGTCTGCACGCGGCGATGCCATCGACATGCAGCGCACCGTGGAAGAGGTCGCGGCGGATATGACGCTGGGGTTGCCACCTGGGGTCTCGATCGACCTGATCC
>JABSSC010000263.1 GCA_013214635.1 Paracoccaceae bacterium
GATCATTGGTGGCGGGCTTGAGGCGGCAATTGTCACCGTCAAAGCCACGCATGCGGCGTCTCTGACGTCAAAATTGGATTCTAATGCATCCTCAGCCGCAGCGGCTGCAAAGGGCGCAGGCGGTCAGGTGATCGCCGGGAATTTGGTCTCAAACGCGGTGGTCGGTGGCGCGAACGCGTCGATCACCTGCGTGCAAAGCGGCACCCCAATTACGACGGCCGCTGGAGACATCAGTGTAGAGGCCGACGACGCGTCAAGCCTGACCGCGACGGACGCGATGCTTTCAGCGCAATCGACGACCAACGACCTTTTGTTTGGTGTCGTCAACGATGTCGCGCAAAAGTTGATGGACACGTACGAGTTCACGACGCTCTCGGGCACGCGTGATCTCAAATTCGGCGACACTGTCTATGTCGATGGCAGCATTTACAAGTTCATGGGCGACTCAGCCTCTGACGTCGATCTGGCGACTGCGACTTATACAGATCTCGATCTATGGAAGCTTATGTCGGCGACGACCATCTTGCCCACGAGCGTTGCCAAAGTTCTGAGCACTGTTGCGAGCTTTAAGGGCGGACCATCCAAGGCCAAGGCCGGGATGATCACGCGCAACGAGGTCGAAGGCGGCGCATTTGCCTGGGTCGAAGATGCGACTCTGACCGCCGAAGGCAACATCACGGTCCGGGCGGCTGAACGCGCAATCCTCAACGCGACCGAACTCAGCTCGGTCACGGCAAAGGAAGCGACCACATTCATTATCGCGACTAACTCGGTTCTGGCAAAAGCAGAAGCCTATGTTCGCAGTTCAATCCTGAAGACGAATGACACCAACGGTGACAAAGAGCATTCGATCATGGTCGAGGCTTTGAATCTTTTGGTGGCCAACGCGGATATGAACCTGACGGCCGAGAGTAAGCTGGATGGGCAGGACAAGTCGGATGGGCTTGGCCTTCTCTTCGCGTTCAATACCGTTGGCTATGAGGCCAATAACATCTTCTTCCAGGCGGCTGAGGCGCTGATCGGGAATGACTATCTGACGGACCTTGTGACGGATCGGAACACCTATGGTGCAGCTGCTTTTGCTGACGACAGTGATCTGATAGCAGACCATGACGTCATCGTGCGGGCTGAGAGCAGGGAGTTGGCGGGAACGGGGTCACTCGATTCTAGCGTCACGGCGCAAGCTTTGAACGATCTTGGCACAGTCGATGGCGATCAGGACGACGAAGAGCAGGATGCGGCGTTTGCGGCGCAACTGAAGACGTCCATGATCGCGATCGGTGCGATTGCGGATGACTCGGCTGAAGAAAACCCTGTTACGCTGACGATTGAGACGCTTGCGGCAGATGCGCAGTGGTATGTCATCGCCAGCGATGGGCGTATCTGGCAGGTCCTGGCCGAGGATAATGGTCCTGGAGGGACTGTTCTTAACGTCTATCTGGCGAACCTGCTGAATGCCCGCGTTGGTAACGACGTCGCGGTGAAGGCCAAGAACGACCGCGTCCTCGTCGACCGCCTCGTCAACCAGAACAAGCTGGATAAGGACAGAGCCGCCGCCGAAAAGAAAGGCGAAGAGTTCAAAGGTAAGCTGAAATACGGCTCCAACGCGGCAAGCGCCGGCGGTGTTCTGGCGTCAAACAAAGTCAACAGCAGCACACAGGCGTGGATCCGGGGCAATGCGTTCCGCTATTCCAGCGACGAGACTGTAAGCGATCTTCGTGATGGGGACGTCGTGCAGGTTGGCGATACGCTGTATCGGTACACCGGACCTGATCAGGTGCGCGTGACCGACTACGATCACCTGTCCATCGATGTTCCAACCGCTCTTGCGGATGGTGATACGATCCGCATCTCGGCAACGCTCGCGTCGAATGACGACAGCACGACCTTCAAAGCAGGTGAGATTTACACCTATTCGGGTGCTGGTGGGGCGGATATCGATCTTGAGACCCTGCTTGGAACCGATCCGGGCGACTTCACACTCGCCAATCCTGAACTGTCGATTGATCTGTCCGATGCCGAGCAGGATTACGAGAATAACACTGCGCAGTGGACAGATTTGGGGACCGGTCAGTCCTATGAAGTGACGGCTGAAACCGGCGAAGTCAGCGTGATTGCCAAGGACACTGCAAACCTGCGGGTGACGACGTCATTGACCGTCTCTGCCGAGGCCACAAACAACGTCGACGCGTTCAAGCAGATCGCGGCGGACCTGACCAAGTCGGACTACGACTATACAACTGAGTCCGGTGTTCAGGATATTGAACAAGGCGATGTCGTCCGGATCGGGGACGGCCCGGATGGGCCGGGCGCAGATTACGTCGGGCAGGTCTATCGCTTTGTCGGTGATGCGGATGCCGATGACGTTGACCTGAGCAACTTCGTTCTGACCGGGACTGGCGTTCAGAACCTT
>JABSSC010000264.1 GCA_013214635.1 Paracoccaceae bacterium
GATTGGGACTGAGTTTGGCGACATCTTTGATTTGAGCTTTAACGATCCCAACGACTACATCGAAGTGCAGGCAGGCCAGGGCGATGACCAGTACACCCTTGCTGGTGATGCGTTCTTCAGTCTGAGGTTGAATGAAGGGGTAGTTAACTTTGACCCCGCGCCGCAGGGTACCCGTGTGGTTCTTGATAGCACTGCTGGCGATCCTTCAGAGGCCAACGACCCAACGGTTGTCGGGTTTATCTCGAACGATGGCTTTGGAAATCAGGACAAAATATTCGGGCGTGCGCCCGACGAAGTGGTCCTGACCAATAACAACGACACAGTTCTTGGCGGCATCGGCAACGAGCGCTTCCAAGGTCGCGATGGTGCCGACTCCCTTATGGGCGGTGACGGCGATGATTCGCTGGAAGGTGGCTCCGGTAATGACACGCTCAATCCCGGGCAAGGCATTGATTTCCAAGATATTAATACGGGGACCGGCAATGACCGCGTAATCCTGAGCGATGTCACGCAAGGTACAGCGCACCTCTACTACGGGGACCTCGAGAAGGGTATCAGCGTTGACTTTGACCTAAGTGGATCGGACGGCACGGTTGAAAAGGGGGACGACGTCGGCGGTGGGAACTTTGACTTGGGCGTCGACACCGTCGTTGGGGTCTCAACCCCCGTTCTCAACAGCGATCTGGCGATCATCGGTACTGAATACGACGATACGTTCGATTTGGACTTCAGCAATGAGGATGCGCGCTGGAACATCCGTTCGGGCCAGGGCAACGACAAGTTTATCCTTTCGGCGGGGACTGTTGGGTATCTTGAGCTTGGGCGCGACATTCGGTTCGAAAATCTCGCGACAGAAGCGATTGATATCGATTTGACGCTGGGCACGGGCCAGATCGTGAATGATGGCTTTGGCTTTACGGATACGATCGAAGGCGGTGGTGAGTTTGACTTCGGCCTGTCTGAACTCGGCGACAGTTTTGTCGGGGACGATTCCGGCACGCGCGTTCAAGCAGAAGGTGGCGATGACACCCTGACCGGGGGGGACGGCGACGATACCCTGATCGGCGGCGGCGGAGATGACGAGATCCACCTGAACGGCGGCATCGACTATCAACGTGTTGAGCCGGGTGCCGGCAGCGACCTCATTGACTTCTCGGGGTCGGGCCTCGATGGCGCTGAATTCGTAGAGATCGAGTATGCGTTTTCGGATGTGAAGCGGATCGCGTTCAGCATGTCGTCGATTAGTAGTGCGACCATCATTAACTATGATGAGTTTGACCAAGTCATCGGTACCGACACGATCCAAGCACTGGATGATCCGGTGTCGTTCAGCAACTTCGGCATCGTGGCGACCGACGGCGATGATACGTTTGACTTGGATTTCGGTGCGCAGTCTGGCGAGATCAACATCCGGGCCGGTACCGGGAACGATCTTTATGACATTTCTGGGAACGGCGACCTGCGTATCCGCCTTGATCGTGACAATATCTTTGACAACAAAGCGTTTGAGACCGCACGCGTCGATATGACAAAGCAAACCGACCAGATCGAAGATGATGGTTTTGGCGGAACAGATACCATCGTTAATGCTACAAACGGTCGGATAGTAATTGTTTTGACAGATTTCGATGGTGGTAACGGTGCGGGCGATTGGGCCCTTGGCTCTGCGGCCAGAGAGAGGTTTGACGGATTGGATAACGATGACACGCTAAGTGGTGGCGCCGGTGACGACACGCTTCGCGGCGGTGACGGTGATGACAGCCTTCTTGGTGGCACTGGTTTTGACTATTTTGAGGCTGGCCAGGGCAACGATTTTGTCGATGGTGGCGATGACACGCCAGATGACTTCGACTTTATTTCTTACTACTGGGATCTCGTTAACGCTCTGGATGACGATCCACAGTTCCAGGGTACTGGGATCGTTGTCACGGTTGATCCCGGACCTAACGATTACCTGGTCACGGAAGACGGATTTGGCACCCAAGATACTCTGATCGAGATTGAGGGCATTGAGGCCACGAATTTCGACGACAACGTAACCTCGGGCGGCGACGGGCTTTTCGTTCGTCTCAACGAAGGTGCGGATACGTTCAACGGCGGCGGAACCGAAGACTTTGTCGCCTACAACCGGTCGGAAGCCCGCGGCGCGCCAGTGGGCAACGGTGCAAACCTCGACTTTGTCACCGACGTTTTCATCGATAACTGGGGCGACCAAGATAGTTTGAGCGGGATCGAAGGTGTCTGGGGGTCGGACAACGCCGACACAATTCGCGGGGACGAGATTGGTCGCCGTTATGTCGGTAACGATGGCGATGACTCGATCACCGGTGGCACCGCGGCTGAAGAAATCGAAGGCGGCGACGGGAACGACACGCTTCTCGGTG
>JABSSC010000265.1 GCA_013214635.1 Paracoccaceae bacterium
AGATGCCTTCTGGAAACGCAATTGGGCGCTTGAGGCTATCGCTAAGGACGCCAAGGTTAAAACCACTAGAGACGGTAAGATGTGGCTATACAACCCCGTGTCAGGCTTTTGGTACTCACTGCGGTACGAAAAAGACAAGTTCTCTACGTTGAACCAAAGTACAGGTGTCTACTGCTTTGACACTTGGTTAGACAATTGCATTAACTTAGGTCTGTCCGCTATAGGTCAGTTCCACGACGAAGCTATCTTCTTAGTTAAGAAAGGGGATGAGTTTTACGCTGCTGTAGACGTAGCTGACGCTATGGAAAAAACTAACGATAAGCTGAAGTTAAACGTGACACTATCAACTGCACCTGAGTTTGGAGATAACTACTCAGAGATACACTAAGGAGATACAAATGAAGAAACTACTATACTCACTAGTTCTTGTTTTATTCGGAACTACAGCTATCGCACAACAAAACCCTGTAGATTTCTGTTATAACCTAGCAGAATTAGCAGAGGCTACTGCTGTCGCAAGAGATAAGTATATTACACCAGAACAAAGCGCTCTTGCAATGATTCAAGGTGGTGTACCTACTGAGATAGCTATTGCTATGGTTGACGCTGTTTACTTCGATGGTAGCGCTCTAAGCCCTAGCCAGATTAACGAAGTAGTTTTCCAAAGCTGCATAGAACAACAACTTTCAACTTAAACTAACAAACCTTGTGTAGCTCAATGGATAGAGCAAGTGACTTCTAATCACTAGGTTGCAGGTTCGAGTCCTGCCACGAGGACCAATATAACAATAGCTAAAGGAGAAAAAATGGCTTTTGTAGACTTTGAAGGAAAAGCGATGTTCGCTAAGGTGTTTGAACGTAACCGTGACATGGGTGAAAACCTACCAGACGGTGATCAGAAGAACAAGATCGCATTAGAGCAAGGTCACTACGTTATGAACGTAAAGATCACACCTGAAACTAAACAACAGATGATTTCCGAAGGTGTTCCAACTAAAGGTATGGTTGGGCAACTCTTTAAAGAGGATGACGAAGGTAATCTATTCTATAAGTGTAAGCGTCCACACTTCAACCCGCGAATTAACAAGGGTGAGGGGGGTGTCATGGGCGCACCTACAGTCATGGACTCAAACAATGATCCTTGGGACTCTGATGTAAACATCGGTAATGGCTCTGATGTAAAGGTACGCTTGGATGTATGGGAGAAGAAGATCGTAACCATGCACGCAGTCAAGGTTCTTCAACTTGAAGAGTTCGTTGCAGACAACACTGGGCTTGCTGGTTTCTAATTCAAAGGGGGTTGGCTTAGGTTGACCCCCATAAAAACACAAGGGAATAAAATGAAAGAAAAGTACGAGTTCACCTACACCTCACCTGAGGGCGTTAAGATTACTCACGAGTTCTTTGCAGATGACATCCACGAGCTAGGCTACCATATCCTACAGTTCTCTCGTAGTGTTGGGTTTGACTATATTGATATGCTAGAGTTCAGTGAACCTAACGGGGCTATCTACAGGTCAGAAGTTCTATGAAGACAGTCTTAGTAGATGCCGATATTATTGCATATAGGGCTGCATTTGCTACACAGGAGGAAACTGAATACGACGCTAGACAAACTGTAGATGACATCTGTACAAGTGTTATGTACACCTGTTCTTACCCTGACAACTTTACTCTAGGTGAGGATGCTTTCTTCTACCTGACTGGCACAGGTAACTTCAGGTTCGATGTAGCTACAATAAAGCCTTACAAAGGTAAGAGGGGAGAGAAGCCTAAGCACCTACAGGCAACCAGAGATCAGCTTCAGGTGAACTGGGCAGCGGAGGTTGTTGATGGTCAGGAAGCAGATGATGCTATCTCTATTAAAGCTACAGAGCTAGATGGAGATTGCACTATCGTTACCATAGACAAAGACCTTATGATGATACCTGCTACTCACTACAACTTCGTAAAAGGTACGTGGACAACAGTAAGTAAGGCTCAAGGTGACAGGTTCTTCTACCTACAACTGTTAACAGGAGATGCTGTGGATAACATTCAAGGTGTAAAAGGTATTGGACCTAAGAAAGCTGAGAAGGCTTACGAGGGTTGTACAACTGTTCAAGAGTATTATGCTAAAGCCTTAGAGATGTACGAAGGTAACGTAGATGAGCTAGTAGAGAACGCTAGGCTCTTGTGGTTGCGTAGGTACGAAGGTGAAATGTGGGAGCCACCAGTATGACAGATGACAGAGCAACAGTGCTACTTAAAGCTGCATTGGATATTTTAAGGCAGTGTGACGATAGCCCCTATGTTCTAGACGCTTTAGGGGTAACAACCCTTTATGATCAAGCAGAGTGTGACGGTTTCTG
>JABSSC010000266.1 GCA_013214635.1 Paracoccaceae bacterium
CCCCACTACCACGAAGAAAGGTCCAAAACTCTACCGCTACTACGTGTCCATGGACGTGATCCGGAACCGAGATACCGGCGACGAGACCGCGCCGACGCGGCTGGCCGCCGGGATGGTCGAGGAGGCGGTGGTGACCGAGCTTCGCCGGATCCTGCAAACGCCCGAAGTGGTCACGCAGGTGTTGTCGGCGCTGAAAACCAACGCCGCCGACATCTCTGAAGCCGACGCCTTGGGGGCGCTCCACGAGTTCGACACAGTCTGGGCCCGTCTCTTTCCCGCCGAGCAGGCTCGGATCATCCAGCTTCTCGTCCGGCGCGTCACCGTCACCGCTGCAGGGCTTGAGGTGGACATCAGGCGCGAGGGCATCGCCGGGGTCATCCGTGAGATGTTCGCCCCGCGCGAGATGGAGGCCGCCAAATGACCAATTCCAATGACACCATCCGTATCCTGATCCCCCTCAAGGTGCGGAAGAAGAACGGGCGACCGAGGATCCTGCCACCCGCCGACCATAGGCCGAGCGCTGATCAGGCACAGGATCCCCACATCCTGCGCGCCATTGGCCGCGCATGGAGTTGGCGTCGTCGCATGGAAGCGGGCGAGTTCGCCACAATTCAGGAACTGGCTGAAGCCGTCGGGTTGGCCGAGCGGCATGTCAGCCGCCAGTTAAGGCTGGCCTATCTCGCGCCGGAGGTGCTGAAGCGGTTGACCTGCGGTCGGGAGGCGTCGGCGGTCAGCGTTTACGATTTGTGTTTTCTGGCCGGAGAGACATGGCAGGAGCAGGCTGAGCGGGCGTTCGATTAGCGGCTGGCGTTTGGCCTCAAACGAGGCAGGCACCGTTCCTGTTTCAGATGGAGCGGACGTTCGTGCTTTCCGCAGCTAATGACGGGTGAGAGCCCTTGTTGACCGATGCTGCACCAGGCACCGATGTCAGCTTTTGCTGCACTGCCAGAAACCTAACGACGCTCGCCTTCATGTGTGTAAGTTGAAAGTCATGCTCCTATGACGCGGTTGTTGACCCTCAAACGAGATGGCATGTTGGTTGCATGCTGCGTTTCATTGCCAATTCCAGTATTGTTCTGGTCCTAACGATTTTGACCCAGATTGGCGGGGTCGCGTGGTTGATAGCACTTTTCTTCCGACAGAGAATTTTCGCGTTCATTCTAGCTTATGCAGCTTTAACGGCGACGGCTGTTTGGATCGCACCGATTTTTGGTCGGGTTGCTTTGAACTGCTTCGATGACGGCCCGCTTCAGGTTCAAAGCTGGATGTACTGCGCTCTCAATCGCCACTACGTGACCCCGGAACTGCGAGAAGTACTCATCGACACCGCCGAAGAGATGGATCGCCGTTACCCGGGGACGGAAACTCTTGTACTTGACGCAAACTTCCCGTTTTGGGACAGCTTTCCTTTGCTGCCGCATCTTTCTCACGATGATGGTGAGAAGGTCGATCTCGCATTTTTCTATCGGGATGCAACAGGCTACTTGCCGGGTGCAACACGATCACCGATAGGGTATTTCGCGTTTGAGCCCGGTCCGACCGATTGCAACCCGAGATGGCCAACTCTGAGGTGGGACTTTGAAGTTCTTCAGCCACTTTGGCGCGATTACGCGTTGGACGAAGAACGCATGGCCACGGTCATGAGAATACTCTCAAACGATGAACGGGTGGGGAAAACCTTCATTGAACCGCATCTCGTTCAATCGTTGCAGGTCGCCCATCCGCGTGTGCGGTTTCAAGGGTGCAGGGCGGCCCGACACGACGATCATATTCACTTTCAACTATGATGGCAGACGAGAGTTTTGGCCATGTAGTTGTTTTGGGTCGTTACCGATTTTTGCCAACACCGGTTTCCAAAGCAGACCTTTGTGCACTCGCAGCAAAAGTCAGGTTTGTCCGCATTCCAGACGTTGGCTTATACTGCGGAGAACGTCTGCATCCCAGCCACACCTAAGTGAAACCTACGATTGAAGGCTCCGCCACGCTACGTGACGGAGCCCAGCTCAACTTATGGGCCCCAAAAGCTAAGCCTATCTTTCACTTCCTATAACGACCTGAGCCTTGGTCGCCATGTCCCGAGAAACTGAATGCGTCGGGCCTGAAACCCGGCGGTTTTTTTCGGTCTCAATTGCAGCGCGCGACATTACCCGGATCGCGGAACGTGGTGAATTGAGAAATCAGCAAACGGGTTGGCGCTTCGTTCAGTTCTCAATCATAAAGGGTTTGCGCGATCTTTTGGTATTCAGAGCGGCAGGAATAAATCAGCCGGCCTTTGGCATCCGTTTTGAGCTGAAGATCTTGTGCATCTGATGAATTCAGCTGGGCCACAATCCGGCGTGA
>JABSSC010000267.1 GCA_013214635.1 Paracoccaceae bacterium
GAAGGGGTCGTTCATGGCCTTCTCCGGTCTGGCCTTCAAAATCATGAACGACCCCTTCGTGGGTTCGCTGACCTTCGTGCGCATCTACTCGGGCACCCTGTCCAAGGGTAACCAGATGCTCAACTCCACGAAGGGCAAGAGCGAACGCGTTGGCCGCATGATGATGATGCACTCCAACAACCGCGAGGAAATCGAAGAGGCATTTGCCGGCGACATCATCGCTCTGGGTGGCCTGAAGGACACCACGACAGGTGATACGCTGTGCGACAAGGCCGACCCGGTTGTTCTGGAAACGATGACCTTCCCCGATCCGGTGATCGAGATCGCCGTCGAGCCCAAGACCAAGGGCGACCAAGAGAAGATGTCCCAGGGTCTGGCCCGTCTGGCCGCCGAAGATCCGTCCTTCCGCGTCGAAACCGACATCGAGTCCGGTCAGACCATCATGAAGGGCATGGGCGAACTTCACCTCGACATCCTCGTTGACCGTCTGAAGCGTGAATTCAAAGTTGAAGCCAACATCGGTGCGCCCCAGGTGGCCTACCGTGAAACCATCTCGCACGAGGTGGAGCACAGCTACACGCACAAGAAGCAGTCCGGTGGTTCCGGTCAGTTCGCAGAGGTCAAGCTCATCATCTCCCCCACCGAGCCGGGCGAAGGCTACTCCTTCGAAAGCCGCATCGTGGGTGGTGCCGTGCCGAAGGAATATATCCCCGGTGTGGAAAAGGGCATCAACTCTGTCATGGATAGCGGCCCGCTGGCCGGCTTCCCGGTCATCGACTTCAAGGTCGCGCTGATCGACGGTAAGTTCCACGACGTGGACTCCAGCGTTCTGGCGTTTGAAATCGCCGCCCGCATGGGCATGCGTGAAGGCATGCGCAAAGCTGGCGCGAAGCTGCTTGAGCCGATCATGAAGGTCGAGGTTGTGACGCCGGAAGAGTACACCGGTGGCATCATCGGCGACCTGACGTCCCGTCGGGGTCAGGTGCAGGGCCAGGATACGCGCGGCAACGCCATCGCGATCGACGCCTTCGTGCCGCTGGCCAACATGTTCGGCTACATCAACACCCTGCGCTCCATGTCTTCGGGCCGCGCGCAGTTCACGATGCAGTTCGACCATTACGAGCCCGTGCCGCAGAACATCTCGGATGAAATCCAGGCCAAATACGCCTGATAGCAAATACAGATAGACGGGGTGGGGCCAAGCGTCACCCCGCCGGACAAGATCAAGGAGGCCACCATGGCTAAGGAAAAGTTTGAACGTACCAAACCGCACGTCAACATCGGCACGATTGGGCATGTTGACCACGGCAAGACGACGCTGACGGCTGCGATTACGAAGCAGTTTGGCGACTTCAAGGCGTATGACGAGATTGACGGCGCGCCCGAAGAGAAGGCCCGCGGGATCACGATCTCCACGGCGCACGTGGAATACGAGACCGACGCACGTCACTACGCGCACGTCGACTGCCCCGGCCACGCCGACTACGTGAAGAACATGATCACGGGTGCGGCGCAGATGGACGGCGCGATCCTGGTTGTGAACGCGGCTGACGGCCCGATGCCCCAGACCCGCGAGCACATCCTGCTGGGCCGCCAGGTTGGCATCCCGAAGATGGTCGTGTTCATGAACAAGGTTGACCAGGTTGACGACGAGGAGCTGCTCGAGCTCGTCGAGATGGAAATCCGCGAACTGCTGGACAGCTATGAGTACCCCGGCGACGATATCCCGATCGTTGCAGGCTCCGCTCTGGCCGCTCTGGAAGGCCGCGACGCCAACATCGGCGAAGAGAAGATCGCCGAGCTGATGGCGGCTGTTGACGAGTACATCGACACGCCTGAGCGCGCTGTTGACCAGCCGTTCCTGATGCCGGTTGAAGACGTGTTCTCGATCTCCGGCCGTGGTACGGTTGTGACCGGTCGTGTTGAGCGTGGTGTGATCAACGTGGGCGACGAGATCGAAATCGTTGGTATCCGCGACACCTCCAAGACGACCTGCACGGGTGTTGAGATGTTCCGCAAGCTGCTGGATCGCGGTGAAGCGGGCGACAACATCGGCGCATTGCTGCGCGGTGTGGACCGTGACGGTGTTGAGCGTGGCCAGGTTCTCTGCAAGCCAAGTTCTGTGACCCCCCACACCAAGTTCGAAGCAGAAGCCTACATTCTGACCAAGGAAGAAGGCGGTCGTCACACCCCGTTCTTCGCGAACTACCGTCCACAGTTCTACTTCCGTACAACGGACGTGACCGGCACGGTTGAACTGCCAGCGGGCACCGAGATGGTGATGCCTGGCGACAACCTGAAGTTCAACGTTGAGCTGATTGCGCCGA
>JABSSC010000268.1 GCA_013214635.1 Paracoccaceae bacterium
GGACGGGATGGAAGTGACGTCGCAGAGCGTTCGCGCTGATACCGCGCGCAAGATGGTGATGGAGATGCTGGTTGCCGACCAGCCTGCGCCAGATGCAGCGCATGACAAGTCTTCGCACCTTTGGGACATGGCAGAGGCTCAGGGCGTTGAGGGGAGCCGTTTTCCGGCACTTGAGCCCGACCGTATTCCGCTGCTCGATGACAGCCACGTCGCGATGTCGGTCAATCTGGATGCCTGTATTCAGTGCGGGCTGTGCGTGCGCGCGTGCCGCGAAGTGCAAGTCAACGATGTGATCGGAATGGCCGGTCGTGGTCACGATGCTTACCCGGTGTTCGATTTCGATGATCCCATGGGCGCGTCAAGCTGCGTAGCGTGTGGCGAGTGTGTTCAGGCGTGTCCGACGGGGGCCTTGATGCCGTCCGCCGTATTGAACGAGGCGCAAGTGGGCGACCGCGCCGACATCGACGGTGAGGTCAAAAGCATCTGCCCCTTCTGCGGTGTTGGGTGTCAGGTCAGTCTCAAGGTTAAGGACGGCCAGATCGCCTATGTCGAGGGGATCAACGGTCCCGCGAATGAAGGGCGACTTTGTGTGAAAGGCCGCTTTGGGTTTGATTACATCAAGCACCCACATCGCCTGACCAAGCCGCTGATCCGGCGCGAGGATGCGCCTGCAAAGGGCCTGAATGTCGACCCCGCCAACCCGTTCACCCATTTCCGCGAAGCGACGTGGGACGAGGCGCTTGAGGTCGCTGCGAAGGGTCTGACCCGCGCGCACGACGAATTCGGCGGTCAGTCCGTCGCGGGCTTTGGCTCGGCCAAGTGCTCAAACGAAGAAGCCTATCTGTTTCAAAAGTTCATCCGGCAGGCCTTTGGCCACAATAACGTCGACCACTGCACACGCCTCTGCCATGCGTCTTCGGTTGCGGCGTTGATGGAGAATGTGGGCTCGGGCGCTGTGACGGCGACGTTCAACGAGATTGAGAATGCCGATGTGGCGATCGTGATCGGGGCGAACCCGACCGAGAACCACCCTGTCGCCGCGACGTTCTTTAAGCAGTTCACCAAACGTGGAGGTGAGCTGATCGTCATGGACCCGCGTGGTCAGGCGCTTAAACGCCATGCGGCGCATATGTTGCAATTCCGGCCCGGCACGGACGTGGCGCTCTTGAACAGCATCATGAATGTGATCGTGGAGGAAGAACTGTACGACCGTCAGTACATCGCGGGTTTCACCGAAGGTTTTGAGGAATTCGCCGAACACATCCGCGATTTCGCGCCGGAAAAAATGGCCGATCTTACGGGCATTGATCCCGAGACGATCCGGGCCGTTGCCCGCACTTTTGCCACCGCGAAGGCCGGGATGATCTTCTGGGGAATGGGGATTAGCCAGCACATTCACGGGACGGACAACTCCCGCTGCCTGATCGCGCTTGCACTGATGTGCGGTCACGTCGGGCGTCCCGGCGCGGGCCTTCACCCGCTGCGGGGTCAGAACAACGTTCAGGGCGCGTCTGACGCCGGTTTGATCCCGATGGTACTGCCCGATTATCAGTCAGTCGCGGATGCCAATGTGCGCGATCTGTTCAGTGACATCTGGGGCGGGACCGAGATTTCGGCTGCGCCCGGTTTGACAGTCGTTGAGATCGTGAATGCGATGTATGCCCGGGATATTCGGGGGATGTATGTTCTGGGAGAGAACCCGGCGATGTCCGACCCAGATGTTGAACATGCGCGCGCCGCGCTGGCCAAGCTCGATACTTTGGTGGTGCAGGATATCTTCCTGACTGAAACCGCGAACTTTGCCGATGTGATCCTGCCCGCTGCCGCGTGGCCGGAAAAGGTCGGCACGGTCACGAACACAAACCGGCAGGTGCAGATGGGCCGCAAGGCCGTGGATGCCCCGGGTGAGGCGCGCGAAGACTGGGAGATTGTGGTTCAACTTGCCAACGCCTGTGGTCTGAACTGGGACTACGACGCGCCAAGTGACGTTTTTGAAGAAATGAAGCGGTCCATGAAATCGCTCAACAACATCACTTGGGATCGCCTTATGGTCGAAAGTGCGGTGACATACCCCAGCTTGTCGCCCGAGGATCCCGGCCAACCGGTTGTCTTTGGCGATGGCTTCCCCCGTGCAGAAGGCCGTGCGCGGTTCGCGCCTGCGCAGGTTACAGCCCCCGCTGAGACGCCAGATGCCGACTTCCCGATGATCCTGACCACGGGGCGGCAGCTTGAACATTGGCACACAGGGTCGATGACGCGCCGGTCGGTCACCTGGAATGTCGCGCTCATGTCCTC
>JABSSC010000027.1 GCA_013214635.1 Paracoccaceae bacterium
GCCCTGGTGATCCCGGCCAGTACCTCGGCCCCGTCTGCCATCTGCGGCACCCATTTCGGGCTGACGAAACTTGCCGCCTCTATGCGCCGGAACCCCGCGTCTGACAGTGCGTCAACCAATGCAATCTTTTCAGCCGTAGGAATGGCGCGCGCCTCGTTCTGAAGCCCGTCGCGGGGGCCAACCTCGAAGAGCTCGACCTCAGTCATCCGTGCCGTCCTCAATCAGAGAGACAAGTGCATCGCCACCGCGCACTTGATCGCCGGGCGAAATGCCTACATCAGCGACGACGCCGTCACGTGGAGCGCGTAGAACGTGCTCCATTTTCATGGCTTCCAGAACAACCAGAGTGTCGCCCTCTTTCACGGCATGACCGGACGCGGCATCGACCGAGATGATCTGCCCAGGCATCGGTGCAAGGATCGTTCCTGATCTTGTCTGGCCATCCTCAACGGCCCGTTCAGGGGTCGAGAAATGGTATCCGTTGCCCCAGAATACCGACACGCCCGCTGCATGACACACGACTTCCGCCGCAACCATGACGCCGTCGATCGACCAACGCCTGCGGATGCGTTCAACCCTATGGACAGCCTCGCCAATGCGTACATCGAACCGGTTGGGTCCCAGGACCGTGATTGCCGCCCCGCCAGCTTCTCCAGCATGCAAAAATGGCACGTGCCAAGTCAGCGGTTGCCAGAGTGTGAACCCCCGTTGAGCCGGCCCATCTTGCGTTAGCCCCGCAAGTCCCAAACATGCCAGCGCTCGTGACCGCGTGCAGGCGATTGGCATGGCCGTCAATTCGTCCCCACGTCGCGCAATCAGGCCCGTGTCGACCTCACCCGCCGCAAATCCTGGATCCATGGCAAGTTTTCGGAGAAATGCGAGATTTGTGACAGTCGCTGCGACTTCAGTCCCCGCCAGAGCAGACTGAAGTTGAGAAAGTGCAAGTGCACGCGTAGGGCCATGGACCACGATCTTGGCAATCATTGGGTCATAGAACGGTGTGATCTCGTCGCGCGCGCGCACACCAGTTTCAACCCGAGCATCTCTCGGAAACGCCAGATGGGTCAATTGGCCCGTCGCGGGAAGAAACCCCGACGCTGGATCCTCGGCATAAAGCCGCGCTTCAAAGGCGTGCCCGCTCAGCGTGATATCGTTTTGCGTCAGGGGCAACGGCTCTCCTGCGGCAACGCGCAACTGCCATTCGACCAAATCGATGCCGGTCACCGCCTCAGTCACCGGGTGCTCAACCTGCAACCGCGTGTTCATCTCCATGAACCAGAACCGGTCTGGATGGAGGCCGTCGCTTCCGTCCACGATGAACTCCACGGTCCCTGCCCCGGCATATCCGATCGCCTTCGCGGCGCGCACTGCCGCGGCTCCCATCGCCGCGCGCATCTTCGCCGTCATGCCCGGCGCGGGCGCCTCTTCGATCACCTTCTGATGTCGCCGCTGAAGCGAACAATCCCGCTCAAACAGGTGCACGGCGCGGGTGCCGTCGCCGAAGACCTGAACTTCGATGTGCCGGGGATGGGTCACGAAGCGTTCGAGAAGCACATCTCCATTTCCAAACGCGCCCAGCGCCTCTGATCGCGCGCGGGCAAGTTGGCTTTGGAACTCAGACGTCTCTTCGACCAGGCGCATGCCCTTCCCACCGCCCCCCGAGACCGCCTTGATCAGCAGCGGATAGCCAATTGCATCCGCCTCCCGCGCGAGATGCTCAGGTGCTTGGTCTTCCCCGTGATAGCCGGGCACGATCGGAACGCCGGCCTTCGCCATCAGCGCCTTAGCCGCATCCTTGAGCCCCATCGCGCGAATGGCATCAGACGACGGTCCGATAAAAGTCAGCCCCGCAGCTTCGACCATGTCGACGAAATCCGGTGTCTCGGACAGAAATCCATAGCCGGGATGGATGGCCTCCGCTCCGGTTTCAAGCGCTGCGGCAACAATCAGATCGCCGCGCAAATAGCTTTCCCCGACGGGAGCGGGACCAAGCCGCACCGCCGTATCCGCCATCTCTACGTGGCGCGCTGTGGCGTCTGCATCGGAATAGACCGCAATGGTCCCAACCCCCAACTTGCGGCAGGTGTCGACCACGCGGCACGCGATCTCTCCTCTATTCGCGATCAGAATCCTTCGGAACATGCGCGATCTCACATGCGGAACACGCCAAAGCGCGTCTCTTCAATCGGGGCGTTTAGCGCAGCGCGGAGCGACAGGGTCAGAACATCGCGGCTCTTACGCGGATCGATTATGCCATCATCCCAAAGCCGCGCGGTCGCATAAAGCGGGTGCGATTGGTGTTCAAACATCTCAAGCGTTGGGCGTTTGAAGGCGTCTTCGTCCTCGGCACTCCAACTCTCCCCCCGCCCTTCGATTTGGGCGCGCTTCACCGTGGCCAGAACGCCTGCCGCCTGTGCCCCGCCCATGACCGAGATCCGGGAGTTAGGCCAGCTCCACAGGAACCGTGGGCTATAGGCGCGTCCAGCCATGCCATAGTTCCCCGCCCCAAACGACCCACCGACAAGCAAGGTGATCTTGGGCACCGACGTCGTGGCAACCGCCGTCACCATTTTGGCCCCATGCCGCGCGATCCCTTCGTTCTCGTATTTCTGTCCCACCATGAACCCGGTGATGTTTTGCAGGAAAACCAACGGAATACGGCGCTGCGAACACAACTCGACAAAGTGTGCGCCCTTCTGCGCGCTCTCGGAAAACAACACACCGTTATTGGCGACCATCCCAACCGGGCAGCCCGCCACGTGGGCAAAGCCCGTGACCAATGTCTCCCCAAACCGGGCTTTGAATTCGTCAAAGCGTGATCCATCAACCAGGCGCGCGATCACCTCGCGGATATCGTAGGGCGTGCGAAGATCGGCTGGGACAACGTCAAAAAGCTCGTCTGGATCATAGGCCGGATCCTCCGGAGTGGCCCAATCACTCCCCACCTCAGGGGTCGGACCAAGGGACGCAACGGCCTGCCGCGCAAGTTCCAAAGCATGGGCATCATCTTCGGCCAACGCATCAGCGACACCTGACAACCGTGTGTGCACGTCACCACCACCCAGATCTTCCGCACTGACGATCTCGCCCGTGGCGGCCTGCACCAGCGGTGGCCCAGCCAAAAATATCGTTCCCTGCTCTTTAACGATGATCGACACATCCGACATCGCGGGAACATAGGCGCCGCCCGCAGTGCACGATCCCATCACAACAGCGATCTGGGCGATGCCTTTCGCGCTCATCCGGGCTTGGTTGTAAAAAATTCGCCCAAAATGGTCACGGTCCGGGAACACCTCGTCCTGATTGGGCAGGTTCGCGCCGCCACTGTCGACCAGATACACACAGGGCAAATGGTTCTCTTCCGCGATTTCTTGGGCGCGAAGGTGTTTTTTCACCGTCATCGGGTAATAGGTCCCACCTTTCACGGTGGCGTCATTGCAGACAACCATCACGGCCCGACCGTGGACATAGCCAACCCCGGCAATTGCCCCAGCCGCAGGTGCGGCATCGCCATAAAGACCGTGTGCGGCAAGCGCACCAACCTCAAGAAAGGGCGAACCGGGATCCAACAGACCCGCCACACGGTCGCGCGGCAACATTTTCCCGCGGCTGACATGCCGGGCGCGCGCGCCCTCGCTCCCGCCTTGCGCAGCCATAGCTGCAACTGCGGCCACATCGGCCAGCATCGCCTCGTGCGCTGCCCGATTTGCAGCGGCGTCCGGGCCCGCTCGAAAAGAAGAGGTCAGTTTCACTCGAACGCCTGTTTTTCTTCCAGCCGCGCCTCAAGGGCGAGCGCCTGCAACGCGGTGAGACGCATGACGCATTCGGTCGAGGCAGGCCCCGCGCCGGACCCGCCCCCCCACTGCGTGACCTCATAAAAACAGGTTGCATCCCGATAGGGGATCCAAGCGCGTTGCATGTCCTGCAATGCAGGCGCCATTTTTGGTGCAGCCGACCCGAGTTCCGCCATTTCTTCGTCCGCGGTTTGCTCGACCGCGCGCAAATCAGCATACGCGGCGTTCAGTCGACCGTCCCAATAGTCCAGCTCTTTGCCATAACACGCCGCGGTGCCCGCCGTAGAATACCCATCCGGCGTGTTGATGCAGGCCGCCGCCGACAACCCGATACAAACCTGCTGTTCCAATCCACCACGCACGGTCGACAGACAGGTTTCGGTCGCAGAAGGCGAGAATTCCAAGTCCTGCGCGATTGCAGCGGGCGCGGCAAGCAGAGCCCAAATGAAGACCACACTCTTCATGTCATTGCTCCCATCAATTCACGCCCGATCAGCATACGACGGATTTCTGACGTGCCTGCACCAATTTCCATCAGCTTGGCATCCCGGAACAGCCGAGCGACCGGCGCATCGGCCATAAAGCCCGCACCGCCCATCGCCTGCACGGCTTGGTGGGCCTGCTTCATCGCCTCTTCGCTTGCATAGAGACAGCACGCCGCGGCGTCCTGTCGGGTGACATCGCCCCGGTCACACGCCTTTGCGACTTCATACACGTAGGCACGTGCCGAATTCAGCGCGGTGTACATATCCGCGATCTTGCCCTGCATGAGCTGAAAGGACCCAATGGGTTTTCCGAACTGCTTGCGCTCTGCCATGTAAGGCATGATCTCGTCCAAACAGGCCGCGATGATCCCCGGCCCGATGGCTGCCAGCACGACGCGTTCATAGTCGAGACCCGACATCAAAACGGCGACGCCCCGCCCCTCTTCGCCCAACACGTTCTCAAACGGCACTTCAACGTCGTCAAAAATCAACTCGGCCGTGTTCGACCCCCGCATGCCAAGCTTGTCGAAATGCGGCGAGGTTGAAAAACCGACCATCGCCTTTTCAATCAGAAATGCCGTCATCCCCTTGGAGCCTGCATCAGGATCGGTCTTGGCATAGACGACCAGTGTGTCTGCATCCGGTCCATTGGTGATCCAGTATTTGGTGCCGTTCAGCCGATAGTGGTCATTGCGCTTTTCCGCTCTGAGCGACATCGAAACAACGTCCGAGCCTGAGCCCGCCTCCGACATGGCCAACGCGCCAACCTGCGCGCCCGACACAAGGCCCGGCAGGTATTTCTGCTTTTGCGCCTCGTTACCGTTCAGCTTGATCTGATTGACGCAGAGGTTCGAGTGCGCTCCGTAGGAGAGCGAGATACTGGCCGAGGCACGCGCGATTTCTTCAACCGCGACCGAATGCGCGAGGTATCCCATCCCTGCGCCTCCATATGCCTCATCGACCGTAATGCCCAAAAGGCCCAGCTCGCCCATCTCCGACCAAAGCACATTTGGGAAGGCGTTGGATGTATCTGTTTCCGCAGCGAGCGGTTTGACGCGGTCTTGCGCCCAGCGATGCACCATATCGCGCAGCGCATTTACCTCATCCCCAAGATCAAACGGCATCGAAGCTGTGAACATCGCGCGGCCCTTTATTGAACAATTGTTCAAATACTACCCACACATACCCCTCTGGTCAATCAGAACGGGGAATTTAAAGGCTACTGAGCGGCGATCTGAAGCGCAGCGCGGGTGACTTCGTCTGCAATAATGCGAGCAATCAAGGCACAGTCATCGCGGCTGAACGTCAGAGGCACGCGCATATCCAACACTGCGCGCAAGACGCGGTCGGAGCGCGGCATTTCGGTCGGCTTGGCATAACGCCAATGCGAATACACAGACGTGAACCCTTTGGGCTCTGCCGCGCCAAACCATTTCAGCTCAACACCCCGCGCCGCGCATCCCGCCACGACATCCTCAATTGCGCTGTTTGGCCAATCAAACAGGAGAAACTGAAACGACGACCCGACAAAGTCTTCTTCATCGGGGCGCTCAACAATCGTCAGACCGGACACCCCGCGTAAACCGTCTTCCAGCATGCGATAGCGCGCCGTCCACGCGGCACAATTTGAGGAAAGCTCGGCAAGCTGAGCACGCAGTATCGCCGCGCGCAGGTGATCCATACGACCGGACACGTTCGGCGTGTCATACTTGACCGTCTCGAAAACCTCCGCCTGCGGCGCGCTGCCGTGGCGGTCATAAAGCATGTAAGAGCCCGAAAGNAGGATCATTTTGGCCGCAAGCTCGGCATCGTCGGTCACGATCAGACCGCCTTCGCCCGAATTCATGTGCTTGTAAGTNTGCGTCGAATAACACCCGATGACACCATGCCGCCCAGACGGCACGCCCTTCCAAGTGGCTCCCATCGTATGGGCGCAGTCTTCGACCACGCGCAATCCCGCACGGTCGCAAATCGCCATGAGCCGATCCATGTCGCAAACATGTCCGCGCATATGGCTCAGCAGCAAAACACCTGCCTGATCAGCCTTTGACGCCAAATCGTCGAGATCGATGGTGAGATCCTTGGTGACACCGACGAACACCGGCTCGGCCCCGAGGCTCGCGATCGCGCCAGGCACGGGGGCCAACGTAAAGGCGTTTGACAAAACCCGGTCTCCGGCCTGCACACCCAGCGCCCTGAGTGCTGTCGCCATAGCGTAACCGCCGGAGGTCACCGCAATACAGAACGCAGCACCCACATAGTCCGCAAATTCGCGTTCCAGCGCGCTAACCTCACCCGTTTCTCCCGGTTGGAGGTTGTAGCGATGCAACCGGCCCGTACCCAAAACGGTTTCAGCCGCCTTGAGCGCGGCATCGGGCAAAGGGGCTTGCTGCGTGAAGGATCCGGTAAAGCGTTCAACCATGCGCAAACCCTGCGCCGCGCCGACGCTTTGGTCAATGTCGGGTTCTCTATACCCTCTTGTCGCAAACAGTTCCGCCGACGTGCTG
>JABSSC010000269.1 GCA_013214635.1 Paracoccaceae bacterium
CTTGGGTCAGCGTGGCGCGCTTTGGTCCCTTAAATTAAATACGAGAAATTGAAATTTATCAAATTGACTCCTCCCGGCACCTGTGCCATTCCGCGTTTATCCGTGCAGCCAGAAGACGACTTATCGCGGCGACTGGCGTACTATAGCCTCTCAGCCCTACCAGCGATTTCCCTAGCTAGGACGGCATCCAGGGGGACCGCTAAACGTCTTTTATAGGCGCACGCCTTTAGGGGGAGGTCTTCCCCCAGGCGGGAGCCCAAGTCGAAGACTTTTTTTTGGTTCTTTGTTTTGCTGGGTTCCTGTCTCCGTCCGTCCGTGCTTCCGGACGATGGGAATCAAGATAGCGCTCCGGCTGCCCGACCGCCTTCGACGCTTTTTGGCTCTCTGGACTCCTTGCGGAATTCCCCTCCTGCGTAAATTCCAGATTCTCCTATCTTATCCCATGCGTAGCAAAAACTCCCCCAACTGCCATTTCAAAGGGGCGATCTCGCGTTTCCGAGCCCCAATCGCCGCGCCGCGCCGCCGACGGGTCCGGCACGTGACGCGGCATCGTCGCGCGTCCGCGGTTTCGCGCGGTTTCGTCGACTCGCCGCGCCGCGCCGCGGGCGCTCCGAGGTCGCGCTCGTCGATCGTCCGCGCGGCTCCGTCGCTGTCGTTTTTTGCCTTCGTGGCATGGTCCGTTCTGAGTGGCGGCTGCTGGACGCGTCGGCGACGCCTGTCCAAGGCTGTGCGCGCGCTGCGCGCGCTCGGTAAAACGCAAGTCGGCGAGGACGCTCACGAAAGCTCTGATGTCCACTGAAGTTGGGGCGCGTGATCGGCGTGTAGTAGAGACGTAAACCTTCGATGGAACCCTGCTCGTCCGCTGGCTCGCCCGCTGGAGAGGCTCGGAGAGCATCTCCTGCGAGAGCGCTGAGGTGAGCGTTTTCCAGTAAGACGTCCATATAGACAGTCCTTTGCGTGTGCAGGCGTTCCGTCGCGGGGGCTGCCCGCTCGCGTCGAGGCGCTCGCTCGCTCAAGCTCTCCGTGATGTAACTACATATACAGCCTTGAAAATTACCGGTCGTTGGGTGGGCCGTTGTGAATGTTCGGTCAAAGTACGAGCTGAACCACAGCCGACGAGCCAACGCATTTTCTTAGGTACTGGTACTGATTTTCGCGCGCCGAGGGCCCGGGTCACCGTGTTGCAGGTTGCCTTTCCCGGAACATCCACGCTCCCCGACGTTTCTGAGCGAGTCTGTGGATATATGAGATGACATATAGAAAATTAGACCCGCAGTACCAGACCGCCCGGGGACACGCCCAGCCAGGCAGCGGACCCCAACTCGAATCGCCGCCTCAACGGCGTGTTTGCGGCGGGGACTCGCGCTGCGGACGCTTCATGTAACACACAAGCCGCATGCACAGAAAGGGAGAGGTACCTGCTGATCCTGCAGTGCTACAGGCCCATGGGCAATCAAACGCGACGCGGGTGAGCCTGGGTGTGCTGTGTGTGGACCCAGCGTACACCACTCGCTGTCCCTCTTTGCAGGGACCATCCCCACACCCCGCCCGGCCTCTAGAGGCCGTGTGCGCTGCGAAGGCGGCGCGGAAAACGACTTTGAAATTCTGGGCCGCGGGACGCAGAAATTATAATATTGCAGAGCACAGACCGTCAGGGTCGATGGCCGGGGTATAGACCGAGATACCTCCAGCTCTGGCTACAGATTTGAGTTCGGGAACACGCCGCGGTAACTTCGGCTGTGTCCCTCGCCGTGAAGACACGTGTCGCCGCGTGTCCCGCCCGGCTAGACTTCGGGGGCGGGTCTCAGAGGACGCAGGAGGCCCACAAGACCGTCTCGGGAATAATATCTGACGACGCCGAAAATCCCCGCGGGCCACAGGTCGTCGGCAGGTGGGTAGTCTTCGAAGCTTCTCCCGTTTTCGCCGTCACCTGCCTCGGTTCTGACTCCGAGCGACGGGACCTGAGCTCGTTTGCCGCTCGCGTCCGGAGCTGGCCCCCGCGCGGCCGTCACCGCACGCGAAACGCAAAATGGCCTCGGAATGCTTTGCTAAGAGGGAGGACTGGCACGATCTAGTCGTCGGGGAGCGCATGATCTGGGCTAGGCGCAAATACTTACGTGGCACAATGACTAAAGTAGACGTGGCGTGCGCCGAGGCTTTAGCCGTTGCTATCATTAAATTTAACCCCTCTCAAATGCGCGCCAACGACCTGTTCCGCGTGTTGTGTTTTTTGCCAGTCTTGGACCGCCGCAGGGCCGCGCCCGCGCGCCGCCACGCCACGGGGTCG
>JABSSC010000270.1 GCA_013214635.1 Paracoccaceae bacterium
AATCCAGCCGCCGTCGTAGTTTGTCGATTCCTTTAACGACTGGGTTTGGTTGCCGTCGCCGTCGATCCTGACTTGCAACGTTCCCTCAACCGTTGGCCCAAAGATAACGCTGTTCACGATTGTGGCTGCAATCGAACCGAGCAGCAAAAACAGCATAAACCACCAGTATTCCGACCGTGATGCGCGGCCTGAGAAGGTGACGTATTTCGAGAAACAGGTGCGAATGGATTTCTGAAACGTCATGACGCACGCTCCACCCGGTGATTGAACGTGACAGCAAGGCTTGGGGCCACGAGGGAGCCATCCAGCGCCTCAATCTCATCAAAGATCTGGACTTCAAACGACATGTCCATCCGGCCTTGCCAGCGTTCGCAAAAAACCACCGTCGTTCCGTTGCGCCCCGTGTTGCGGCAGTTCGCACGCTCACCGACAACCGCGCGGGCAACACCTTCGGCATCGCGGCTGGTCATCTGCGCTTTGGCATAGATACGGCAAAAGCCCCGCGGCCAGCGTTCGGCAAAGTCGCTATCGCCGGGGGCAAACCGGAGGTGCGACAGGCCGAGGCCATCGCGCGAGTAACTCCAGACGCGGGACGGTTTTGGACTAACCTCGTCTGTTGGGTTGACCATCGATGTGGCGATGGCTGCCCCGTAGTCCTCGGGGCTGCGCAGATCGGCGGGTTCGCGGGTGCGGCCCTTGTAAAAGCGCATGATGTCCGCGCCGATTGCCGCAACGATGTCATAGGTCTGATCCCCTTGCATCAGGCCCAGACCCGTCAGGTCCGGCTGCGGGGCGTCAAAGTCCATCAGCGTCATCGTCACGCAAGTGTCTGACACGGCCAGAAGCCAATCCGCGTCCATCTGAGCGTCAGCCTTTGCCCCTGCACCAGTGGTGCAGAGCGCAAAGGCCAGAATGCTATTCAGGACGCGTCGCATTGGATTAGCCGATGGCCTCCAGCACAGCCTCACCCAGACCGGCGGGGCTTTCTGCGACAACGATGCCGGCAGACTTCATCGCTTCGATCTTGTCCTCGGCGCCGCCTTTGCCGCCAGCGACGATTGCGCCCGCGTGGCCCATGCGGCGGCCCGGAGGGGCGGTACGGCCTGCGATGAAGCCAGCCGTTGGTTTCCAACGACCTTTCTTCTTTTCCGAGGCAAGGAATTCGGCGGCTTCTTCTTCGGCCGATCCGCCGATTTCGCCGATCATGATGATCGACTCCGTCTCGTCATCGGCGAGGAACCATTCCAGCACGTCGATATGTTCGGTCCCTTTGATCGGGTCGCCGCCGATGCCGACGCAGGTTGACTGACCCAGACCCACGTCTGAGGTCTGCTTGACCGCCTCGTATGTCAGGGTGCCTGAGCGGGAGACCACGCCGACCGACCCACGCTTGTGGATGTGGCCGGGCATGATGCCGATTTTGCACGCGTCGGGCGTGATCACGCCGGGGCAGTTGGGGCCGACGAGGATGGTGTCTGACCCTTCAAGCGCCCGCTTGACGCGCATCATGTCGAGCACCGGGATGCCTTCGGTGATGGCCACGACCAGTGGGATTTCGGCATCGATGGCTTCAAGGATCGAATCCGCCGCGAACGGGGGCGGGACATAGATCACCGACGCGTTCGCGCCCGTGGCATGGACCGCCTCGTGGCAGGAGTTGAAGACCGGCAGGTCGAGATGCGACTGACCACCTTTGCCCGGCGTCACGCCACCAACAAAGTTGGTGCCATAGGCAATCGCCTGTTCAGAATGGAAAGTCCCCTGTTTGCCGGTAAAGCCCTGACAAATGACTTTGGTATCACGGTTAACAAGGATGCTCATGCGTTTGACTCCCGGGCAGCAGCCACTGCTTTTCTGGCAGCATCAGTCAAATCCTGCGCTGCATAAATACTCATCTGGCTGTTTGCCAGTAACTCACGGCCAATAGCGGCATTGGTGCCTTCCAGTCTGACCACCACCGGCAAGGACAATTCCACTTCCTTAGCGGCCTGAATAATGCCCTCGGCAATCAGATCACAGCGGACAATGCCACCGAAGATATTAACCAGAATCGATTTCACCTTTTTATCCGACAGGATCAGTTTGAAAGCTTCCGCAACGCGTTCAGCGGTGGTACCGCCTCCGACATCGAGAAAGTTAGCCGGCTCACCGCCCTCTTTCTGAATCAGATCCATGGTCGCCATAGCCAGACCGGCACCATTAACCATACATCCCACGTTTCCATCTAGTTTTACGTAGTTAAGTCCTGATTTTCCAGCTTCCACTTCTAATGGATCTTC
>JABSSC010000271.1 GCA_013214635.1 Paracoccaceae bacterium
TTTAGGCGGGGCTTTTTTCGATCCGCCGCAAAATTTTGCATCATGACAGTGTAGTGCATGATGATTCTGTCGCGATCCCCGCCAAATGCGACCGTGCCGAAGTCGCTGAGTTCTATCGAGGCGGGGTTTATTCTGTTTTGCGCCGCGACTTCGCCCGCCGCCATCATCGTCAGGGCACAGACGAGCGCTTGAAAGGTTTGTCTTGTGCGTATCAAAGCCAACTCCACCTCTGGTGTTACGCATTTACTTGCACATACTCGCAGGAACTTTAGGCGAGATCATGGCGGGGTGGCGGGAATCTCAGATTATGGTCGTGCGGCCCGCGGCGGAGTTTCGCCTTCGGCGAGAGTATTTGCGGACCAATGAAGTTGCGTGTTGTTACGCCAGCCCCGGCAACAGATTGCGCAAGCCCGTGGCGATCATGTCCACGGCGATGGCGGCGAGGATCATGCCCATGAGCCGGGTCATGATCACGCGGCCGGTGTTGGAGATGTAGGTTCCCAAGCGGCCCGCGATCAGGAAAAAGACCAACAGAAGCGCGACGATGCCGACAAAGACGCCCGCATAGAGGCTGAGGTCGGCCGGCGTCTGCGCCTCTTGCCGGTAGAGAATGAGCGTTGTGATCGTGCCGGGCCCGACGAGGATCGGGAAGGTCAGCGGGTAGAAGGCCACCGCGGTCGTGTCGGGCAGGGTTTCTTTTTCGGCTTCCGTGCCGTGATGGGCGCTGCTGTCGCGACCGTTGAGCATGCCCAGCCCGATGAGAAGGACGACGAGACCGCCCGCCACGCGGAAGTCGTCAACCGTGATGCCAAATAGGCCCAGCAGCGGCTGACCAATGGCGGCGACGATCCCGCCAACGATCAGGCAATAGAGCGGAGTTTTGATCGCGATGCCGCGCCGTTGGGCGTCCGTCATCCCGTCGGTGACCGAGAGAAAGACCGGCAGGTTCGAGATCGGGTTCATGATCGCGAAGAGCGCACCAAAGAACTTTAGGGCAGAGAAAGCGTCCATCGTCTTTCCTCAACTCACTGGCCCGGAGTAGCATGCTGGGGCCATGTTGCAAGCAAAAGGGCCTCTGACATGATCACATCGGCGATCCCCGTGTTGCGTATTGCGGACTATCCCAGGGCACGGTCGTTCTGGACCGAGGTTTTGGAGTTTGAGGTGATCGAAGAGGGCGGCGACCCGGCCCGGTTCGGTATTCTGATCCGCGACGGGCAGCGGGTGTTTCTGGATGCGTGGCATGGGGCGGACGCTGAGCCCTCGCCGGGATGGCGCGTCTATTGCCACACGAACGATGTCGATGGGCTGGCAAAAACCTTGGCCGCGCGGGACTGCGCACTGGAAGGGCCGCGCGATGCACCGTATGGAATGCGGGAGATCGAAGTGATCGACCCTGATGGCAATCGGATCTGTTTTGGGATGGATATCTGATGAACGGAAAAGTGGTGGCGGGTTTTCTGGTGGCCTTCGCGCTGATCGCGGGCGCGGGGATGTATTACCTGCAGGTCTATTACTTCTACGAAGAGTTGGACCCTGAGACGACCGAGTTGACCTATGAGACCGAGGCGGGGCCGGAAAACCTTGCCGTGGTCGAGTTTCGCGGGATTGACGCGACAAGCTCACCACTCAGGTTTCGGGCCTGTATCGAGCTTGAGGACCCGGACAGGTTCACATCAGCCGCAACACCTGTGGCGATCCCCACGCCCTTGAACGGACCCGAATGGTTCGACTGTTTTAGTGCGCAGCGGTTGGGCGAGGCACTGGAGGCGGGCGAGGCGCGCGCGTACCTGATGGACAAGAACATCATGTTCGGCGTGGACCGGATCATTGCCGTGTTCCCGGACGGGCGCGGTTACGTCTGGCACCAACCAAATGATGAGTTGGACTGACCCTGATGGAGGGCGCGCCAGAGGTTTTTGTTATTGAGGACTTTGCCGCCGTTACGGTCGGTCTGTTGGTTTACATCATCGGGGTCAATCTGACGGCGCGGGTGCGGGTCTTGCGCGACTTTAACATTCCTGAGCCGGTCTCAGGCGGTTTGCTGGTTGCGCTGATCACGATGATCATATTTTCGGTCTGGAATGTTGAGATCGAGTTCGATCTTGCCTCACGCGATTACTTCCTCGTGCTGTTCTTTTCGACCATCGGGATGAATGCTCGGATGAGTTATCTGGCAAAAGGTGGCAAGCCGTTGGTATACCTCTTGGGTCTGACCATCGCGTTCATCTTCTTGCAGAATGTGATCGGCCAAATTGGTGTGCTGGTCTT
>JABSSC010000272.1 GCA_013214635.1 Paracoccaceae bacterium
TCACGTTCGACAATCTCGCCCCGCTCGCCACCTATCTTGGCAAGCCCGGTGATCCGTCAAAAGGTGGCGTGCCATTTGCAGAATACATGCGGCGGCAAGAGCTTCATGCCGCTTCTGAGAAGGCCGCAATGCTGGATACCGTTCACTTCATTGAACGTGCAAATCGGCTGTACGGATATGATAATTTCATCTGTGATACGTCCGGGTCAATCGTGGAGGTGGTCGACCCCGACAACCCACACGACCCAGTGCTGTCAGCGGTGTGTGCGCACTTGCTGCCCATTTGGATCGAGGGAACCGACGACCATGCCCAAGAGCTGATCCGACGCTTCAAAGCCGATCCCAAGCCGATGTATTATCAAGCCGAGTTTCTGCGCGCTGCGTGGGACGAGTATCGTCTCGAGTCCGGCGAGGCCGAAGAGACGGTTGATCCCGACGCATTTGTCACGTGGACGTTCGCACGGGCGCTTGCACATCGGCGCCCGCGCTACGCCGCAATTGCCAAAAACTGGGGCCTGACCGTACAGGCTGACGAGATTGGTCGTGTTCGCAACGCCGCTGATTTCGAAGACCTTGTTTCCAGCGCCCTTGAGATGCGGGGCTAATCCCCTTATCTCACCCGGTCTAATGTCTTTTGGATTGAACTGATGCCAATCACCCTGCCCTCTAACCTGCCCGCCTATGACGTTCTTTCGAACGAAGGCGTAATGGTGATGTCGGACGCGCGTGCGGCACGGCAGGACATACGCCCGCTCAAGATCGGTCTGTTGAATCTGATGCCAAAGAAGATCCAGACCGAAAACCAATTCGCGCGCTTAATTGGCGCGACTCCCCTGCAGATCGATTTGCATCTGATCCGAATGACAGAACACCGCACGCGCAATACGGCCGCCGAACATATGGCGGAGTTTTACAAGCCTTTCGAAGACGTGCGCGATGAAAAGTTTGATGGCCTGATTATCACTGGCGCCCCGATTGAACATCTTCCCTTTGAAGAGGTTACCTATTGGGACGAGCTCACCGAGGTGATGGACTGGACCCAGACCAACGTGCACTCGACATTTGGGGTGTGCTGGGGTGGCATGGCGATGGCCTATCACTTCCACGGGTTGGCGAAACACATGCTGCCGCACAAGGCGTTTGGGTGCTTTCGGCACCAAAACCTGGCACCTGCTTCGCCTTATTTGCGCGGGTTTTCAGACGACTGCGTGATCCCGGTCAGCCGTTGGACCGAGATGCGACAAGATGAGATTGATGCGATCCCTGCACTTTCCACACTGCTGGGCAGTGACGAAGTAGGGCCGTGCCTGATCCGCGACCCAAATCACCGGGCGCTCTATATCTTCAATCATTTTGAGTATGACAGCGGAACGTTGAAGGAAGAGTATGACCGGGACGTCGCCAATGGGACACCGATCAACGTGCCGGGAAACTATTACCCCGAAAATGACCCTGCGCAGACGCCGCAGAACCGGTGGCGGAGCCACGCGCACCTTCTATATGGCAACTGGATAAACGAGATTTACCAGTCGACGCCCTATGACATTACTGCAATCGGTTCTTAGCGCAGCGCTTGTTTCAGGAGGTGTTGCGCTTGTCGCCACCTTTGTGGACCGGCGCGCCGATTTGAATGAAGCCGAGGCAGAGTTTCGTTTCCCGCCCGACGGACAGTTTGTCGAAGTCGCCGGTCGGCAAGTCCATTACGTTCAAAAGGGCGATGGGCCCGATTTGGTCATCATACATGGTGGGGCCGGGTCGACCCGGGATTACACTTTTCGCTTTGTGGACATGGTCGCGGACCGATATCGGGTAACCGTGTTTGACAGACCGGGTCATGGGTGGAGCGATCAGCTTGACCCGCAATACACGAGGTCTTTCACCGGCAAAGCAGAGTCACTGAACGAACAAGCCGATCACCTGGCCAAAGCTGCGGACACATTGGGGGTCAAGAACCCGATCCTTGTTGGTCAATCTTACGGCGGCGCCGTGGTGCTGGCCTGGGCTTTGCGCCATCCTGCGGCAGCGGTCGTCACCGTCGCTGGGGTATCGCACCCATGGCCGGGCGGGCAACTGGGCCCGCTTTACCGGATCAACGGGTCGGCGCTTGGGGGCGTGTTATCGGTACCACTGATCACCGCCTTCCCGCCAAAGGCGCGGGTTGTGGCGACGCTGGACCGTGTTTTTGCCCCTAACCCTGTCCCAGATGGGTACGCGCAGTATTACGACATCCCCATGACCCTGCGCCGCGCA